>NZ_CP019420.1:2441089-2746225 GCF_001984215.1 Mycobacterium sp. MS1601 | reverse complement strand
TCGCCAGCTGGTACCGCCCGAACGGCCACCTCACCCCTGAGCAAATCGCACAGCGTTACGCCGAACTGGCATTGGGAACTGTTGGAGCACAACGATGATCGAGAACATTTCACGGCTGCGGGACTGGCTCGCCGACGTAGAGACCCACCCGGTGGGTGACGACCTGCGCGCATGGCTGATCGCCGGTGGCCGCTCCAATCCGACCTACGAGCTCACCGATGGGCAACGACACTGGATCCTTCGCCGCCCTCCGGTGGGCCATGTCCTGCCCACCGCCCATGACATGGGGCGCGAGTATCGCGCCATCTCCGCATTGCAGGGCAGCGCAGTTCCGGTACCGCGGACGGTGGCGCTCTGTGACGACACCTCGGTGATCGGTGCCCGGTTCTACGTGATGGACAAACTGGACGGCATCACCCTGCGCACCGCCGACGACACCCGCAAGCTCGACGAGCAGCAGCGGGCACAACTGGCACACAATGCAATTCAGGTACTGGCCGATCTGCACCAGATCGATCCGGCGTCGGTGGGACTGGCGGACTGGGGAAGACCCGACGGCTACCTGGAGCGTCAACTGCGCCGTTGGATGCGTCAGTGGGAGTCTTCGGTCACCCGCCCGCGCGCGGAGGTGCAGGAATTGCACACGCGGCTGGCCTCCACGCTGCCTGCCAGCCGCTACCCCGGAATCGTGCACGGGGACTTCAAGATCGACAACCTGATGGTCACAGCCGGCAATCCCACCCGCATCATCGGACTGCTGGACTGGGAGATGTCCACCCTCGGTGACACGTTGACCGATCTGGGCATCCTGTGCTCGTTCTGGGACCACGAGGGCGAGTTTCACAATCCGATCACCGCGGGCGCCACAGCGCTACCCGGCTTCCCCACCCGCGACGAACTGGTGGACGTCTACCTGAATGCCCGCGGCATCGACGTCGTTGACATCGACTGGTATCTGGTGTTCGCAGATTTCAAGGTGACGGTGATCCTGGAAGGCATCCACGCCCGACATCTGCAGGGCCACACCGAGGGCGAGGACTTTGCCGGTGTCGGTGCCATGGTGGATCCACTGCTGAACCGAGCCCTGGAGCGGGCGTCACGCTCCGCCGTCATATGAACCGGAGGATTTCATGACCACCACCACCGCCCCCCTGGTCGCCGCCCCGGCACTGCCGCCCGAGACCGATCCCGCGACACTTGACCTGCGCCCCTCGGAGCGGGCCCGCGAGCTCCGCGCCACGCTGGTGGATTTCATGCACTCGCATGTCTTCCCCGCCGAGCACGAGTACGAGGCCTACCGCCGGGCCGCCGGCCCCGATGATCACGTGGTGCCGCCGGTGGTCGAAGAACTCAAGCGGGAGGCTCGCTCCCGCGGCCTGTGGAATCTGTTCCTGCCCGCCGAATCCGGAATCAGCCAGCTCGACTACGCAGGACTGGCCGAGATCACCGGCTGGAGCCTGCATCTGGCGCCCGAGGCCACCAACGGACAAGCCCCTGATACCGGCAACATGGAACTGCTGCACCTGTTCGGCACCGAGGACCAGAAGGCCCGGTGGTTGCAGCCGCTGCTCGACGGTGAGATCCGTTCGGCGTTCTCCATGACCGAGGTGACGGTGGCCAGCTCGGATGCCACCAACATCGAGACGAGCATCGTCCGCGACGGTGACGAGTACGTGATCAATGGCCGCAAGTGGTGGACCAGCGGCGCGGCCGATCCCCGCTGCGCTCTGCTGATCGTGATGGGCAAGACCGACTTCGACGCCGCACCGCACCGCCAGCAGTCCATGGTGCTGGTCCCGGTGGCGACACCGGGTGTCACCATCGTGCGCGATGTACCGGTGTTCGGCCGTCATGACCAGCACGGTCACTGCGAAGTGGTCTACGACAACGTCCGGGTACCGGTGACCAACATCCTCGGTGAAGAGGGAGCCGGATTCGCTGTGGCGCAGGCGCGCCTGGGGCCGGGACGCATCCACCACTGCATGCGGGCACTCGGAGCGGCTGAGCGCGCACTGTCGCTGATGACGGCGCGTGCCACCTCGCGTATCGCCTTCGGTAAGCCGTTGGCTGACCAGGGCACGGTGCAGCAGCAGATTGCCGAGTCACGCATCGCCATCGACCAGGCCAGACTGCTGTGTCAGTTCGCGGCCAAGACCATCGACGTGCACGGTAATCGAGCTGCGGCACAGACTATTTCGGCAGCCAAGGTGTCAGTACCCCGGGTGGCGCTGGACGTGATCGACCGGGCCATCCAGGTACACGGCGGCGCAGGCGTCAGCGATGACGTGCCGCTGGCCGCCATGTACGGCTGGCACCGGTCCATGCGAATCTTCGACGGACCCGACGAGGTGCACCTGCGTTCCCTCGCGAAAGCCGAGCTGCGCAAACACAATTAGTGACGCACATCTGCACCTCCGGTGGTGGCGGTGGGCCGTACCAGAGCTCGGTCAACATCAGCAGAATGTCGTTGATGGGACTGTCCTCTCGCCATGCACCGCCAGGGCCGGCGGTGCTGTCGGGAGTCAGTTCAACGGTGGTTGCGGGCTACCGATCCCAAGATGGCGGCGCAGCGTCGGGTCGAGTTCGGCCAGCGCCGCCAGCCCGGCCGCCGGCCCATCGGCCTCGCCGAGGGCGGCCGCTCGGTTGAGCCGGGCCACCGGACTGTCGGTCAGTGTGATCAGCTCGTCATACCACTCGACTGCACCCAGTCGGTCTCCTCGGCGCTCGAGGCGTCCGCGTGCAGCGCGGCGATGGCGGCCTGCGCCTGGTATTCGCCCAGGCGATCTCGGGCCAGGGCCGCCTGCAGGATCAGCACCGCCTCGGCGATGTGGTCGGTGCGCCACAAACTGCGATCCTGGTCGGCGAGGGTCACCAGGCTGCCGTCGGCGCGAACGCGGGCCGCCCGCCTGGCGTGGTGCAGCAGGAACCATGCCAGTAGTCCCGCGGCCGCCTCGTCATCGGTGCGGGCCGAAAGCTGGCGGGCCGTAGCGTCAGCGCCACGTACCCAGGGCACGGTGCTGTCACGCCATTCTCGACATCGGTCGGGCACCAGTTTCTTGCCCTGTGCGCAATGCATGTTGGCATATACGAGGGGCTCCTCCACTGTGGAAGGTATGACTGCATTGGACAGACGCCCGCCCCGCACCGACGGCAGTGAGAAAGAGGTACTGCTGGCTTTCCTCGACTACCTACGCCAGTGCGTCGTAGACAAGGTGACCGGAGTGCCGGAACCGGCGGTGCGTGAACCCGCCGTCCCGTCCGGCACCAACTTGCTGGGCTTGCTCAACCATCTGACCCACGTCGAGCGCTACACGTTCCTCGGCGAGTCGACAGCTGACTGGGCCGCGACGTTTCATGCCGGTCCCGACGACACCGTCGAAGGACTGATACTCGCCTACCGCCGGGCAGTCGAGGACGCCAACCGCGTCATCGGCGAATGTGACGATCTCGAATCGCCCTCGTTACGACCGGGACGGACACCGCCGAGCATGCGCTGGGCACTGACACACATGATCGAGGAGACCGGAAGGCACGCCGGACACCTCGACATCCTGCGCGAACTCATCGACGGCGCCACAGGACGGTAGCCAGTACTGCTGTAGCACACCTCAATTCATGGTTGTAAGTCTCCACACTGCAGAGGGGACAGAATCCCGCTACATTGACCGCACGCTCAGCCAGCGTCCGGACGTTCGTCGCCATGCGTCAGTGTGATGCGTGAGAGGGACAAACGGAAGGGCAGTGGCGGACATGTGGCAGACGATTCCTGACATCTTCGCGGCCTGGTGGGCGCATTGAGCGCCGAGGCCAAGACCGTGGTGTTTGCGCTCTACAACAAGGTGACCCTGCAGGACGTCGCCGCGCCACTCGAGATCTTCGCTCGTGCCAATGATTTCGGCGCCCACTACACTGTGTTGTTGGCGTCACCCACCGGCGGCGCCGTCGGAACCACGGCCTACGCCACCTTGAATGTGGACCTGCCGCTGGCCGAGGTGCCACAGACCATCGACACGTTGCTGGTGCCCGGCGGAGTTCCGGCGGACTTCGATTTCACCCCGGGCGTACATGACATCCCCGAGGAGCCGACACCGGACACGGTGCCAGATGCGGTGACGATGGTCGGCGAGTTGGCGCCACGCGCACGCCGTATCGCCTCGGTCTGCACGGGTGCCTTTGTCCTCGCACACCTGGGGCTGCTGGACGGCCGCCGGGCCACCACCCACTGGGCCCACTGTCAGTCGTTGGCCCGCACCTATCCGCAGGTGCGCGTGGATCCGGATTCCCTGTTCGTCCAAGACGGCCCGTTCATCACCGGCGCGGGCATCACCGCCGGGATCGATCTGGCGCTGGCCCTGGTGGAGAGCGACTACGGACCCGCGGTGGCTCGGCGGGTGGCTCGGTGGACCGTCGTGTTCCTCCAACGTCCGGGCGGACAGGCACAATTCAGCGTCTGGGCGCAATCCGCGCTGCCAGCCACCGGAGGGCTCCGCGAGATCATGGATTCCGTCATCTCCGACCCGGCCGCCGACCATTCACTCACCTCGATGGCACATCGAGCTGCTGTCAGCGAGCGCCACCTGGTACGCATGTTCCACGATCAGGCCGGGACAACCCCGGCCCGGTTTGTGGAGCAGGCTCGTCTCGAGGCCGCGAAAGTACTGCTCGCCACGGGCGATCAGGGGCAGGAAGCAGTGGCCAGGCGTGCGGGTTTCGGAACACCGGACACCATGCGACGCACCTTTCGCCGCAACCTTGGCATCTCGCCCGGAACCTACCGAAATCGATTCCGCACCACCGGCATCTAGAAGCTCCGTAGCCAGGCAGCCCTTCCTCCCCGGCTCCCCTCGACTCGTCGCCCCGTCTAGACGGCGGCGCCGTGCGCTGAGAGGTGATCACGCACCCGGGCGCCGTCACGCAGGCCGCTGCGCCGGGCTGCGGCATGAAACGACTCTCCCGCCAGCACCAGACTCACCGCGTTCTCGAGCCTGACCTCCTGGACGTACTGATGCAACGTCACACCCACCTGGGCCTTGAACAGTCGCGAGAGGTGACGTGGACTGATGCCGATCCGGACGGCAACGGTGTCGAGGTCGTAGTTGCCCGCCGGGTCGCTGTTGACCGTGGCAAGCAGGCGCTCCAACTCCGGATGCTTCGGGCGCGGCGTCCTGGCCGCCACCGAGATCTGCGGATGTCCCTCCATCCGCCGGCTGAGCACCACCAGATCCTTCGAGATCTCCTGTGCCACAGCTGCTCCGTGGTCATCACTGACCAGCGCCAGGGCGAGGTCGATGCCCGCGGCAACACCCGCAGACGTCCACACTGCGCCGTCGTGGGTGTAGATGGACTCCCGCTCGATGCGGACCGCGGGATACCGGGCGGCGAGCGTGTCGAGGTGGCGCCAGTGTGTGGTCGCGCGACGGCCGTCGAGAAGTCCCGTCGCAGCCAGAGCGAACGACCCGGCGCAGATGGACGCTATCCGTCGCGCCGTCCTGGCGTGTGTCTCGATGGACCTCCGAAGATGGTGCGGAATGACCTGGGCCACCAGGCATTCACCTCCCGGCACCAACAACGTGTCTGCCTCTGCGGTCAGCTCCGAGATCGGGATGGCGGCAAATGTCAGCCCCGAGGAACAGCGAACAGTGGTGGCGTCGGCGGTCGAGTACAGACGCACGTCGTAAGCACAGCCCAACGCCTTGGCGACATCGAAGACTTCCACCGGTCCGGTGACGTCGAGGGTGCGAACCCCGTCGAAGACCAGCACCGCGATACGACGGGGGCGGCGGTCCTGCTCGTGGCACATCGGCCAAGCGTGCCGCGGGCAATGGCCACGGGCGCGGTAATGTCCGGATCTGCACTCGATGTGTCCTTCAGCGTCGGTCCTCTGTCACCGATGTCCACTTCTGCAGCAATCCTGTCCACCGCGGCGGTCACCCGCAAAGTGTGCGTTACCGGACGGAAACACATCCTGCCCAACGTTGTTCACGATTCTCCCACTGTCCCAAGTATTTCGAGCGATCAAGGTGGAACTGTATGGATTCGCGATCTGCGCTGACCCTGAGCATCGGAGTGCTCGGTGGGGTGGCGGTGGCCTTCACAGCCACGGTGATCACCGTCCCGATCTGGGTGGTGTTCCTGGCATGGGCCTCCTTCTTCTTCGTCGGCGGTGGCCCCGCCGGCTGGGTTCGGTCCGTGCTGTCGAACATCACCGGTGTGGTCATCGCCTGCGCCAGCCTCTATGCCGCGCACCTGCTCGGCGGCAGTCTCACGATGACGGCGATCGCCGTCGGCGTCGGCAGCGCGGTGATGGTGCAGGCTTCGTGGGTAAGCCTGCTGTCCACCACTCCCGCTGTGGTGGTGGGATTCGCCTCCACCGTGTCGACCGTGGCCGGCACCGGCCAGCTGGTCACTGCCACGAGCATCTCCCACCCCGGGCTGGTGGCGGCCTGCGCCTGCGTGCTGGGCGCAACGTTCGGCATCGCCTCGGAATATCTGGCCACCGTGATGACACGAAAGGAAGCGGCACCGGCATGAAGTTGCAGCATTATCTGGGCGGCCTGGAGGGCTTACCCCAGCCACTGGACCTCGAGAAACGGGTGTTCGTGGAGGAATGGGAGAAGCGGATATTCGGCATCCACGTCGCGATGATGGGATTGAGCACCCATCTCGACACCGCGGTGCCGCAGTACCCCATCGGCGAGGTGCCGACGGCGTTCCGGGACGAATGGACATGGGCGTCACTGCGCACCGGTGCCGAGGCGATGAACCCGTTCGACTACTTCAAGTTCCGCTACTACGAGAAGTGGCTGGGCGGCATCACCCAGTTCTTCATCGACCAGGGCTACGTGACCGAGGACGAGATCGCCGCTGTGCTCGATTCCTCGTCGGCACTGTCTGTCCCCGGGGCGGCCGCGATCGACGATCAGGTGATGGACTACTTGCGACGCGGCGACAGCCCTCGTCGTGACGTGGCCCATCCGAAGTTCGCCGTCGGTCAACGGGTCCGTATCGCCGACCTGCCCGCCGGCGCCCACACCCGGCTGCCGGGCTACCTTCGTGACCGAATCGGTACGGTGACAAGAATTTTCGAGGGCGACTACGGCTACTTCGTGCACACCGGGGACGGTATCGGCGATCCGATGCCCATCTACATCGTCGAGTTCACTCCCGCCGAACTCTGGGGTGTGCGCGCCGAAGCCGGCGCCAACACGCTCTACGCCGAACTGTTCGAGGCCTACCTACTACCTGTCCAGGAGAACCAGTGACCGACCAATTCGCCTACCCATCCGACCGTGAACAGTCCAGCGCCGAGCGCGTCTCCGCCCTGGAACGTCTGCTCATCGAGAAGGGCGTCATCACCAGCCAGACCGTGGACAAGGTGTTGGCGTACTTCGAGTCCGAGATGACGCCGTTGAACGGGCAGAAGATCGTTGTGAAGGCCTGGACGGACCCTGATTTCGCCGCCAGAGTGGTGGTGGACACCCCGGCGGCGCTGGCCGAGCTGGACCTGCCCGAGGGCATGGCCGGCGCCGAAGGCGAGCACCTGCAGGCGGTGGCCAACACCCCGGGCGTGCACAACCTGGTGATCTGCACACTGTGTTCGTGCTTCCCGTGGCCGGTGCTGGGCCTGCCACCCTACTGGTACAAAGATCCGGTGTTCCGGGCCCGCGCCGCGCGCGAACCCCGCACCGTCCTCACCGAGATCGGTGTCGCGCTGCCCGATGACACCGAGATCAAGGTCTGGGACTCCAGCGGCCACTCACGGTGGTTCGTCATTCCCGAACGCCCCGCGGGCACTGAAGGTCTCCCAGACGACGAGCTGATGAAGCTGGTGACCACCGAGTCCATGATGGGCGTGGCTCTGGCGGGGCAGTCCTGATGCAACTGCACACCACCTGCACCACCGACCAGGCGGCCCCATCGTTCGACCATGAGTGGCAACGCCGGGCCTTCGGCCTGGCACTGGCGCTATCCGAGTTCGGACACTACCCGTGGAGCGAGTTCCAGCAGAGCTTGATCGACACCATCGGCGCGTGGGAGTCGGCACCCGAGGACGTCAGGGATGACTGGCAGTACTACGACCACTGGGTCGCCGCCCTGGAACACGTGGTGGACCACCGGCAACTGCTGACCGCGCCACTGCACACCGACGACGGCGACCACGCCGTACTCGACGATCATCACTGAAAGGACAAGCGATGCACATAGAACCAGGAGTTGTGGACGGCGCGAAGCTCGCGCTGAGCTACGTCACCGCCGCCGGTGCAGGCGGCTACGCACTGGCCCTGGCGTGGAAGCACGTCAAGGAGCGCGGCCCGATCTCACTGGTGGCCGGCTCGGCCGCCACCACCGCGTTGGTCTTCGTGTTCTTCGAGGTGTTCCCCCACTACCCGGTAGGGGTGTCAGAGGTTCATCTGATCCTCGGCTCTACGTTGTTCCTGTTGTTCGGGGCGGCACCTGCGTCGTTCGGTCTGGCGAGCGGCCTGCTGCTGCAAGGGATTCTGGTCGCTCCCTTCGATCTCCCCCAGTACGGCATGAACATGACCACATTGCTGGTGCCACTGTTCGCGCTGCAGTACGTGGCGCACCGCGCGGTAGCTCCCCAGACCCGCTATGTCGACCTGAAATACCGTCAGGCACTGGCGTTGTCGGCAACGTATCAGGCGGGCATCGTCTCATGGGTGACGTTCTGGGCGATCTACGGCAACGGCTTCAGCGTCGACACAATCACCTCCGTCGCCACCTTCGGTGTCGCGTACCTCGCGGTGATCCTGGTGGAACCGCTGGCCGACCTGGGCGTGCTGGCGGCGGCCAAGGCACTGCATCGGTTCCGGGAAGAGGCCTGGCTACAGCCGCGTCTGTTCCATCCGGCCTAACGTGTTCTGGCCGCCCGGCGAAGTGCCGCCCGGGCGGCCAGATGGCCGCTCATCCCGTGTACACCACCACCCGGAGGTGTCGCCGCCGAGCACAGGTACATGCCCGGCACCCCGAGCCAGTACGGATTCGGGGACAGCCGCGGCCGGGCGATGAACGACCGCAGATCCATCGAACCGCCGTTGATGTCACCGCCGATGAAGTTCGCATTGAACTGTTCGAAGTTCGCGGGAGTAGAGACGCGTTGTGCTGCGATGCGATCGCGGAAACCGGGAGCGAACCGCTCTATCTGAGCCAGCACCGCGCCGGTGGCGTCACCGGTATAACCATGCGGCACATGGGCATATGCGTACACCGGCTTCAGCTCACCGACGGCCCTACTCGAGTCCATCAGGTACTGCTGAGCCACGATGAGGAATGGCCGCTGCGGCATCCGGCCGGCGAAGGTGTCCCGTTCGGCGGCGGCCACCTCCTCGGCACTGCCGCACACGTGCAGACTGCCCGCCGCCCGTGCTTCCGGGTTGGTCCACGGAATACCTTCGTGCACAGCCAAATCGAGCTTGAAGGCTGCTGCGCCGTACCGGTACCTGCGCAGTGCCCGCTGGATGCGTGCCGGGATGCGATCGCCCAGTAGATCCGCGGGTAGTCGCGGCGAGGTGTCGAAGAACACCATGTCATAGCCGCCGAGCTGGCCGGGCTGGCTGACCGCGGCGCCGGTCTGGATCCGGCCACCGTGCTCACGCAGCACACTTGCCAACCCGTCGGCCAGACGTGCTGTCCCTCCGACCACACACGGCCAGCCGTAGCGGTGCGCGATCGCCGCGAACATCAGGGCTATGGCTGAGGTGGGTGGCCGCGACAACGGTGTCCACCCGTGCGCGGCGTTGCCCGCGATCATGGCGCGTGCCTGCGGTGTGGTGAACAGTCGCATCAAAGCGGTGGCTGGCACCATCGCCGGCAACCCGAACAGACCCAGCTCGACCGGCCGACGCGGGACCGCCACCATGGGCGAGAGAAGGTCGTCGGCCAGCCGGTCGTAGGCGTCGGCCATGCGGCCGAACACCGACTTCCACCGGGCGCCGTCGGCGCCGAGCGCGGCGCAGGTGTCGGCCACCGAACGCCGCAGAACCCCCGCGGTGCCGTCGTCGAGTGGGTGGGCCAACTCGATGTCCGGCCAGGCGAAGCTCACCCCGTGCGCTTCCAGCTCCAGCGACCGGATGAACGGCGATGCCACCGCGGTGGGCACGATCGCGGCGCAGTGATCGTGCACCAGCCCTGGCAGCGTCAGCTCCCCGGAACGCAGTCCCCCGCCGATCTCGTCGGCGGACTCCACCACGGTGACGTCCACTCCGGCCTGTGCGACGGTGATGGCCGCTGCCAGGCCGTTCGGCCCCGATCCCACCACCAGCGCGTTTGCCATCGGACCCCCATCCCGCTTGGGGCCGACTCTAGTTCAGAAGCGTCGTGACACCGCCAGCGCACCCGGCCCGGTGAACACCAGCAGCAGGAACAGGAAGCAGTACAGCACGGCGGCCTCTCCCCCGTTGACGATCGGCCAGAAACCGTCCGGGAAGTGCATCCACCAGTAGGCGACGGCCATCATGCCCGAGGCGATGAACGCCGCCACCCGGGTGAGCACCCCTGCGGCGATCAGGCCGCCGAGCACTACCTCCAGGATGCCCGCCCACCAGACAGGCCACATACCGACAGCCGCCGCTTCGCCGCTGGGCCAGCCGAACAGTTTCATGGTGCCGTGCATGGCGAACATCAGCGCCACGAGAATCCTGAAGACCCCGAGCGCAAGGTCGGATCTGGTGGCTGGCCGGCTATCCGTTGCGGTGCCGGTGGTGGTGATCGTGGACATGTCCGAACCTTCCCCTCGAAGTGATTTGAGTCCATCCTCTGCAGCCCCACGGCCACCGTTTCCACTCTCATAGGCGATTCAAATATCCATGTGTGAGCCAACTTTGACCGCCCCGGCGATGAGTCGTGCGCCACACCGACTGCCGCGCCCGGTGCGCCTCCTATGAGATGTCTATGAACCCGCAGACGGCTCGGCGTGTTGCGGCGACAATGGGTCTGTGACGTCTGCGCCGATGGAGAAACAGGAGCCCCGCCGGGCCATCCTGGGACAGTTACCCAGGATGTACCGCGCCGACGGGTCGCCCATCCGGGTGCTGCTCGTCGACGACGAACGCGCCCTGACCAACCTGGTCCGGATGGCACTGCAGTACGAGGGCTGGGAGATCGACGTCGCGCACAACGCGGACGAGGCCATGGAGCGGTATCAAGCCAACACCCCTGACCTGCTGGTCCTCGACATCATGATGCCCGGTACCGACGGCCTCGGCGTGCTGGCGCAGATGCGGGACACCGGCACCTACACGCCCACCCTGTTCCTGACGGCGCGGGACTCGGTGGCCGACCGGGTGACCGGGTTGACCTCCGGCGGCGACGACTACATGACCAAGCCGTTCTCTCTCGAAGAACTGGTGGCACGGTTGCGCGGACTGCTGCGCCGCACGGCGTTCCTCACTCCGGCCGCGGACGAGACGCTGCAGGTGGCCGACTTGGAACTGGACGCCGCCAGCCGTCAGGTGACACGGGCAGGCGCTGCGGTGTCGCTGACGTCCACCGAGTTCGACCTGCTGCGCGTGCTGATGCGCAATCAACGAAAAGCACTGAGCCGCAAAGACATCCTGCGTCAGGTGTGGGACTACGATTTCGGCGGCAAAACCAGCATCGTGGATCTCTACGTGTCCTATCTTCGCAAGAAGATCGACACCGGGCACGCTCCGATGATCCATACCGTCCGCGGCGTCGGGTACATGTTGAGGGCCCCGGAATGAAACGCATCTGGGGCAGCTGGACCCTGCTCCGCCAGCTTGTCGTCGGAGTGTCGGCGGTGGTGATGATCGCGCTGGTCACCGTCGGCACCATGTCCGTGGTGAGCCTGCGAGCGTCGGTGCTCGGCATCATCGACGGCCAGCTGGCCGGCGCCTCCGACGGCTGCATCCAGTCGATGGCCAAATACCGCAGCACGCCGGGCCCCAGCGGCGAGCTCCCGGAACCGGGTTCCATGAAACCTCTGGTCAACCTGGTGGGGCAGGCCCCGGGCAACGTCGTCGCCCTCATCCAGGACGGTCGGGTGGTTGACTCGGCGTACTTCATGGACGGCGAGGCCACCACCGCGCCTGAGGAGGCAGTCGAAGCGATAACCCAGCAGTCGTGGCTCGGCGAACCTGTCCGCAGTGTCGAACTGCCCGGCCTGGGGTGGTACCGGATGGTCGGTGTGCCCGGCGAGGGCAACGAGATCCTGGTGACCGGGGTGTCGCGAACACCGGCCTGGGAGGCGATGGTCCGCGAGACCGCGATCGTCACCGGGCTGACAGCCTTGGCGGTGGTGTTCACCGCGCTGGGCACCATCATCATCGTCCGGTTCGCACTGCGGCCGCTGCGCCGGGTCGCCACCACCGCAGCCGAGGTAGCGGCGCTGCCCCTGGATCGCGACAACCACGCCATCACCCCCCGGGTGCCCGCCGGCGACACCGATCCGCGTACCGAGGTGGGCTTGGTGGGCGACACCCTCAACCGGTTGCTCGCTCACGTCGAGCGCGCCCTGGGTGACGTCGCGGCATCGGACCGACGGATGCGCCAGTTCATCACCGATGCCAGCCACGAGCTGCGGACCCCGCTGGCCGCCATCAGCGGTTACGCGGAGCTGACCCGACAGGACAGTTCGGTGCTACCGGAGATGACGGAGTACTCCCTGGCCCGCATCGAAGCCGAGACGCAGCGGATGAACGCACTGGTGTCCGATCTGCTGCTGCTGGCGCGCCTCGACGAGGGACAGGACCTCGACACCACCGATGTCGACCTCACCGAGCTCGTGGTGGACGCGGTCAACGACGCGGCGGTGTCCGCGCCCGCTCATTTCTGGCACACCGACGTCCCCGAGCACCCGGTGTTCGTCCGCGGTGACAGCGCCCGGCTGCACCAGACGCTGGCCAATCTGCTGTCCAACGCCCGAGTGCACACCCCCGACGGCACCACGGTGCGCACTGCCGTGGCGACCGGACGCACCGACTCCACGAATGAGGCAGGGACTGACTTCGTGGAGGTCACGGTGACCGACGACGGTACCGGCATCGACCAGGAGCTGTTGCCACACCTGTTCGAGCGGTTTGTCCGCGCCGACAAGTCCAGGTCCCGCGAGTCCGGCAGCTTCGGGCTGGGTCTGTCCATCGCCGCGTCCATCGTCGAAGCGCACGGCGGCACCATCAGCGCCGAATCCAGTTCGGGAAGAACAGCTTTCGCAATCCGGTTGCCAACGGTGATGCAGCCCGCCACGACGTCGGCGTGAGTCAGGTGCGCCCCACGCCGTCGAGTGCGTAGCGCAGTTCGTCGGCCCGCTCCGCCCTCAACGCAAGCCGGCGATCTCCGACTCGCTGAACCCGAACTCGGACAACACCTCCTCGGTGTGTTCGCCCAACGTCGGCGGATGACGGTCCGGTTGGCTCACCGCAGGGTCGAACTGCACTGGGGTGCCCACCAGGGTGGTGGAACGGCGTCGGTTCCTGCTCAGGGTCACTGTTCGTCCAGGCGGACCCGGCAGGACGTCGCCCAGTCCGGCGACGCGCACGGCGGTGACACCACGGGCCGCGGCGACGGCCAGCACCGACTCGACGCCCCCCTGGGGCGTGTACGGGCCGGTGTGTGAACACGTTTCGTCGACCCACACCGAGCCGTCCGAACACTGAATCACCTGGCCGCCGGTTCGATGCTTCCCCCCGGCAATCAGGTCGGCCTGTGAATACAGCTGCGCATCCAGGAGATTGAGCGTAATCACGGTTCCGGCTCCGGTTGACTCGCGTCGCCGGACCGCGGCGAGCACGGCGATCCCGGCCAGTATCCCGCCGGCGAAATCGGGCAGGCTGACACCCAGCCGTATCGGATGCTCCGGATCGGTGGCCAGCATCGCCCCGCTGATGCCCTGGATCAACGGATCGTTGCCCGGCGCTGTGGACAGCGGGCCGGACTCTCCGAATGCGCTCACCGCACAATGGATCACCGCCGGGTTGTGTCGTGTGATCGTTTCGGCGTCGAGGCCCAGCCGGGTTGCTGCGTCCGGGCGGAAATTGTGCATCACCACATCGCAGTCCGCCACCAACCGGCCCACGATCTCGCGGCCCTGTGGCCTCTTGAGATCGAGTTCGACGCTGCGCTTTCCCCGATTGAACCCCAGAAAGATGGCGCTGTCTTCGTCGGAATACACATTGCCCATGGAGCGGCTGATCTCGCCGCGTCCGGTCGGCTCCACCTTGATGACATCTGCGCCCAGGTCGGCCATCAGCATGGTGCACCACGGCCCGGCCACGAAGTGGGTGAAGTCCAGGATCCGCAGACCAGCCAGTGGCCCGGTCATGCCGACGGGCGGGCCAGTGACAGCGGCGTCCAGTCTGGGCGGCTCAGGCGCCACGCCGCTTCCACAGTCCAGTAATTCCCGTAGGGCATGACGTCCTCCTGCGGGAAGCGCGAGAAGCCTGCGCCGGCCTTGTCCTCGGGGAGCCGGCCCCAGCTGCTGTGCAGCACCACCCCGCCGGAGGTCAGATGACGGGTGAACAGCGCCTCGGCGATGTCTTGTCCGGCCTGCCGTGCCCATGTCGCAGATTCGGCGTCCAGGTCGGCCAGCCGCAGCAGGGCGTTGGCCGCGATGGAGGCGCTGCAGGAGTCCTGCGGGATGGCGGGGGCGGCGGGATCGCCGAAGTCGTAGAACGGCACGTGCCCCTCGGGCAGATGGTCGACGTACCACCGGCAGGCCGCCCTGGCGACGTCCAAGAACTGCTGCTCACCGGTGGCCTCGTAGGCATTGACGTGACCGTGCATGGCCCAGGACTGACCACGCGCCCAGGTTGTGGTGTCGTTGAGGGCCTGCATGTTGAACCGCTTGCGCACGGTCGCGGTCTCGAGATCGAATTCTATTGCCTGGTAGGTCGATCCGTCCTCGCGGATGATGCCGCAGTCGAGTAGTCGCCGGGTGTGGCGCAGCGCGTACTCGGTGACCTCCGGATCGTGCGGATAGGCCCAGTAGAAGGGCAACAGGTTCAGTCCGGTGTCGATCACCGCACGATTGACGCCGGCGACCTGCAGGAAAACCCCGAGATGTTCGTCGAAGTTGCGGGCGTACTGGCGTACCGCCCGCAGCCCCAACTCGGCCAGCTGCGGGTCACCGGTCAGGCGGGCGCCCAGACACACCGCATAGAACAGGTCACTGCCCGCTGCGGAGAAGCGCGGCGGGCGCTCCGACAGAGTCCGGCCCACGATGTTCGCGAGAGTCGATGCTGCCGCACGGATCTCGTCGTCGTCGAAATGGTCGGCGAGCAACCACAACCGGCCGGCCAGAAAGCCGGTCCACTGGAACTCCCGCCAGGTGTCGGGCAGATACTCTGTCTGCCGCAGATAGCCTCCGGTGTCGTAGGTGAACCGGGGGACCACACCCGGCTCGCGCAGCATGTCGATCACCGGCTGGGCGCCTCGGCGCGCGGCGGCCAGGGCGAGTTCGGCGGTGGTCTGCGGGGTTACCTGGGTGGTCATCTCTGCGACTCCTCCAGCCATGTCAGGATTTCTTCGGTGTGTTGACCGAGCGCGGGCGCGGTGCGTCGGACGCCCGGCCGCGCCCCGTCGAATCGCATGGGCAACCCGACGGTGGGCACTGCTGGGCCGTCGGGCCCGGCAGCGAGTGTGCTGATCAGTTGGTTGTGCACCACCTGGGGATCGGTGAGTGCCTCGCCCAGCGAGTTCACCGGTCCCACCGGCACTCCCGCGCGCTGCAACCGGCCGAGCCACAGTCCGCGGTCAGCGGCCGCGAACAGAGGATCGAGAATGGCGATCAACTCCGGTCGGTTGGCCACCCGATCACGATTGGTGACGAACCGGCTGTCGTCGGCGAGATCGTCGCGCTCCAGTGCGATGCACAGCAGGCGCCAGAACTTGTCGTTGATGACGGAGAGGTAGAACCACTTCCCGTCGGCGCACTCGAAGGCCTGGTAGGGCGCGAACTGCGGGTGCGCGCTGCCCAGCCGGGGCTGTTCTTCGCCATTGATCAGGTACTCCTGCGCACGGGGCCCGAGGGCGAAGACCTCGACGTCGAGCAGGTTCAGCGAGACCCGGCTGCCCCGGCCGGTGCGTTCCCGGCCGTGCAGCGCCGCCAGGATGGCGTAGCCGGCCATCATTCCGGCCCCGAAGTCCGGGACACTGACTCCTTGGCGCGCGGGCGGGCCGTTCTCTGCGCCGGTGATGGCCATGGCGCCCGACATCGCCTGGATGATCGGATCGTTGCCGGGCAGGTCCAGGCCAGGACCGTTCTCGCCGAACGCGGAGATGGAGGCGTACACCAGTCGAGGGTTGATCTCCGAGAGGGTGCCGTATCCCGCGCCCAGTTCGTCGGCCTTGCCTGGGCGCAGGTTCTCGACCACGACGTCGGCGCGGGCGGCCAGCCGATGCAGTGCCGCTTGTCCCTCGTCGGACTTCAAGTCCAGCGCGATGCTGCGCTTGTTGCGGTTCAGCGCCAGGAACACCGCGCTGCGTTCACCGGCGTAGACCGCCCCGGCGTCGCGGGACATATCGCCTTTTGGTGGCCGTTCCACCTTGATGACGTCGGCGCCCAGATCGGCGAGCACCATGGTGCACCACGGCCCCGCGGCCAGGTGGCTGAGGTCCAGGACGACGAGCCCGGACAGGGGTTGGGTTGGTGGTGGGGACGTCATTGCCTCTCCCGTTGTACGTGTGCGGAGGCAGCGTCCCGTCGGGTTAGCCGGTCGGGTGTAGCGCTGCCGAAATACCTTGTGCTGCAGTGCGAACCTGAGCGCCGAGTTCGGCCAGATCGGCGTTGGGATCCAGATTGGTCAGACTCAGTGCGGCTACCGGTTCGCCCTTGGCGTCGAGGATCGGGGCTGCGACACCCCAGATCGCCGGATGGAACTCGTGGCGATCGGTAGCCCACCCGGTGCGGTTGGCCTGGTCCATGGCAGCTTCGAATGCCGCGGCATCGGTGATGGTGTCGGCTGTGACGGCCACGAAGTCGTGCTCGGCCAGCCACTGGCTGCGCTGCGCCGCCGGAAGCCCGGCCACCAGGGCCTTCCCCAATGATGTCGCGTGGGCGGGCAGCCTGGTCCCGACATGCGTGATCACTCGCACCGGACTGCTCGGGTCCTCGACCTTCTCGAGGTACATCACGTCGTGTCCGTCGAGCACCGCCAGGTTGCAGGTCGACTGTGTCTGTCTGGAGAGTTCCTCCATGATGGGACGGGCAAGTTCGCGGAGCTCGCCGACTTCCAAAGCCGTTGCAGCCAGGGCAAACAGCCGCATACCCAACCGGTAGCGCTGAGTGGTCTCGTCCTTGACCACCAATCCCCTGGCCACGAGAGTGTGGAGCAGGCCGTGTGCGGTGCTCTTGGGGATGTCGAGGGCCTGGGCGATCTCCATCAGGCGCAGCGGAGTCTTGCGTTCGCCCAGAAGCTCGAACAACGAGATGACCCGATCCACCGAGCGGACTGTGCCGTCCTGACCGACCACCGATTCCGCCTCTCGTCAATACCGTGAGCTGCATCGAGACTAACGTTGCGCTGCGACCGATGCGATGGTCGCCCGGCGCTCCGCTCATATCGCCGTGACCTGGGTCAACGGCTCGTCGCCGGCCAACACGGCCAACACGTTGTCCGCCGCCAGCAGTGCCATGGCATCACGTGTCTGCACACCGGCGCTGCCGAGATGCGGTGTCAGCACCGTGTTGGGCAGTGCGGTCAGCCCCTCGGTGAGAGCCGGCTCGTACTCGAACACGTCCAGCCCGGCGCCGGCAATGCGCCTCTCGGACAGTGCCGTGACCAGCGCAGCCTCGTCCACCAACGGACCCCGAGAGGTGTTGATCAGCACCGCACCCCGTTTCATGGAGCGCAGTTCGCTACCGCCGATCAGGTGGTGCGTCTGCGGGGTGAGCGGGCAGTGCAGGCTCACCACGTCCGATGTGGCCAGCAGCTGGTCCAGTTCCATGGTGGCGACACCGGCTGCTGCGGCTGACTTACCCTCCAGGGCAACGACGTTCATACCGAACGCCGTTGCCCGGCGGGCGACCGCCTGACCGATGCGGCCGTAACCCACGACGCCCAGTTGCAGGCCGCCGAGGTCACGGCCCAGCATCCACCTCGGTTCCCAGCGCCACGGTGCTCCGCTGCGCAGGAACGCATCTGCTTCCACGATCCTGCGTTCGACGGCCAGCAACAGCCCGATCGTCAGGTCTGCGGTGGACTCGGTGAGCACGTTGGGGGTGTTGGTCACGATCACCGAGCGTGTGGCGGCCTCGGCCAGGTCCACGTTGTCGAAACCGACGGCCAGGTTGGCCACCACCTTCAGTTGTGGCCCGGCGGAGTCGAAGAACTCCGAGTCCACCGAGTCGGTCAGCAGTGTCACCGCGGCCGCGGCGCCCGACACCGCGTCGAGCACCTGCGGCCGGGTGGCCTGCGCGCCAGGTCCGATCAGCACCGGCAACGGCCCGTCCGCCAGGCGGTCCATCGCGGGGTCTCCCAGATGCCGCGAGACGAACACGTGCGGTGCCGTCACAGCATGCCCACCGATCGAACCAGGACCAACAGACTGACGAACAGCACCATGAACACCATGAACCGCACCAGTAAGCGCTTGACCATTGTCTTGCCTCCAATCAGCCGAGGAGCTGTCCGCCGTAGAACAGGATCAGACGCAGCGAGAAGTAACCGAAGAAACACGCGGCAAAGATCATCGCTCCGAGCCGGAAGCCGCTGAGGCGGATGGATTTCGGCAGTGCGCGGCGGTTGAGGACGGTGACCAGGATGGTGTAGACGAACATCACGACACCGCTGAGCGCCCCTGACACCACAAGCAGCAACAAGGGCTGGCTGAAGCCCGAAAGGATGATCGTGCAACCCGAAAACACCAGCGTCCACACCGCGATGGCGTAGATCTTGCTCTCCGACCACCGATGATTGTTCTGCAGATACACGGTTTTCAGCACATCGGCCACAATTCGGCATGGGTAGTCGACATTGGCCAGCGCGGTCATCAGCAGACCGGCGCCGCCGATCACCCAGAACAGGGTGCCGAACCAGCCGCCGACGTCCTCTTTCAGCGCTTGACCCATACCTTGGACGAACACCAGATCCCCGGATCCGGGAATCTCGCGATCGTAGACGGTTTGGTACGCCACCAGCGACAACACGGAGATAGAGAGAATGGTCAACAGCCAGAACGAGATCAGCTGCTCGATGTTGGCTACCCGCCACCAGTTGCGGAACCTGCGGAGGTTCTCCTCATCCTGGCGCACCATGCTCCCGGTTGCCGCCACCGCCTGATCCTCGCCGGTGATCGGCGAGACCACCCGTGGGATATGAGAGCCCATCCCAAACCCTTTGTCACGAATCCAGTTGCTCTGTGCCAGATTTGCCAGAGCCCCCGCCCCGGCGAAGGCAATGGCGCCCAGAACCACGGCAGGATTCAAGCCCTCGGGAATCGCGCCGAGGCCGGTGCCGATACCGCTGACCGCCGTGTGCAGGTCACCCCACGCCTGCGGCCCGACAGCGACGGCGATGGCAACGAGTAGGAACAGCACCACCGCGACGACCTTGACCGTCTCGAGCTTCTCCAGCGTGGTGTAGACCACCGGCGACAGGGTGAGCGTCAGCGCCATCGCGATCAACGCGATCACCGCCACCCACGAGGCGGTGCCGCTGTCATAACCCAGCGCGAACCCCAGAATTGTCGCGCCGCTGGTTGCCCAGCCCGGCCAGACGATACAGATGAACCCGCAGACCGCCATGATCGCGCCCCACGGCTTCCACAGCCGTACAAAGCCGGCTACCGCCGTCTCGCCGGTGGCCAAGGTCCAGCGTTCGATCTCCATGTTGAGGAAGTACTGGACAGTGACGCCCACGAGTGCTGCCCACAGCATCACCAACCCGACCTTGGACGTGATGTACGGCCACAGGATGTACTCGCCGGAGCTGACAGCCAAGGCCGCCATGATAATCGACGGACCAAGAACCTTTTTCAGCTTGGGTGCCTCCGGGATGTCCTTGTAGGGCATCGGCGGCAGGAACTTCGAGGGTGGTTCCGGCGCGAAGGTGTTACCCGCGTTGGCCATGGCTTGTCCTTTGTTGGGAGGACCGCCCGGTCGCGTCGTCACAGGCCCGGGGCGAGGTAGACGGTCTTGGTCTGGGTGAACGCGGCCGCACTGGTGTAACCGATCGAGAAGGCGCCCACCCCGGATTGTTTCACCCCGCCGAAGGGCACGTGCGGTTGGGAGATCGTTCCGTGGTTGACGTGCACCATGCCGGCACGGGCTTCACGTGCGAAGCGCATCGCCACTGACATGTCCCGCGTGAAAACCACTGCAGCCAAGCCGAAATCGGTGTCGTTGACCACGTGGATGGCCTCGTCGACGTCACTGACCCTGGTCACGGTCAGTACCGGGCCGAAGATCTCCTCGCGGGCCACCCGCATCTGCGGAGTCACCTGGTCAAGGACCGTGGGCGCGTAGTAGAGGCCGTCGGGGACGGGTCGGTTTGCCGACGTGCGCACCGCGCCGTCTGACAGTCCCAGATCGACGTAGCCGCTCACCCGCTCGTACTGGTTTCGGCTCACCACCGGGCCCACCTGGGTGTCGGGATCGGTGGGATCGCCGACCACCAGGCCGTCCCACACCGCGCTGACGGACTCGACGAACTGGTCGGCGATGGCGTCGGCGACGATGACCCGGCTGATGGACGTACACCGCTGGCCGGCCGCCTGCACCGCGGCGGAGGTGATGTGACCGATCACGGCGTCGAGGTCGTCGGCGGATTCGACGAATGCGGCGTTCTTGCCACCGAGTTCGAGCTGCACCTGCCCCAGCCGGGCGGCCACAGCCAGGTTCACCGACCGGCCGACGGCGGTGGATCCGGTGAACGACACCGCGTCGACGCGGGCGTCGTTGACCAGCGCGTCACCCACTGTGGCACCGCTACCGCACACGACATTGAGCACGCCTGCGGGGATGCCGGCTTCGCGAGCCAGATCCGCCAGGGCCAGTGCCGTCAGTGACGTCTCCAGAGCCGGCTTGAGCACCACGGTGTTTCCGGTGACCAGGGCGGGGGCGAGTTTGCGCAACGGCGCCACGGCCGGGAAGTTCCACGGCGTGATCGCGGCCACCACACCCAGCGGTTCGAGCTCGGTGTAGATCAGCTGACCGGGCGTGCGGCTAGGGATGGTGGCACCGGAGAGCCGGGTGCCTTCGGCAGCGGCGAACTCGGCCTCCATGCGGGCACGACCCAGCTCGCCGCGGGACTCGGCCAGCGGCTTGCCCATCTCACGGGTCATCAGCGACGCCAATTCCTCGGCGTGCGAGGAGATGACGGCCATCCACTCGCGGATCAGGTCACCGCGCACCGGCGCCGGCGTGGCTTGCCAGTGTGCGGCGGCCGCCACGGCGGCGTCGAGGGCCGAATCAATCTCTGCGGCAGTAGCTTCCGGTACCAGGCCCACCAGGTCGTCGGGATCGGCGGGATTGCGGCACTCGTGGGTGGTGGTGGCCGGTGATGGTTGGTTGTCGATGAAGTTGGCCGGCGTCTTGATGCGCTCGGCGATGGATGTGCTCATGCGTCGATCCTTTCGGCGTCGGTGGCGGGAACGAGGTGAAGCTTGTCGACCCAGGGGCGCACCCAATGGCCGTTGTCGATGTCGCGGGTGAAGGACTCCTCGCGAGCGGCGATGGCGCGGGCCTCGGCCGCGATGTGGTCGGCGTCGGCGACCGGAACCACCACCACGCCGTCGCGATCGGCCACGATCAGATCACCCTGATGAATCACCGTGCCGCCGAGTGTGATTCGGCCACGAATCTCGCCCGACCCGTCCTTCCACGGGCCGTGCGGGCATACCCCTCTGGCGTACACCGGCAGGTCGATGTCGCGCAGCTCGGGCAGATCGCGGATCACCCCGTCGATCACCACAGCTTTGGCGCCCTTGGTCGCGGCGTAGCGCAGCAGCAGTCCGCCGGCGATGGCGCGGTCCAGTGCGCCGCCGGCGTCGACCACCAGAATGGCACCGGGGCGCACCAGGTCGGTGGCTCGGTGTACCACGATGTTGTCGCCGGGTTCGGAGCGCACGGTGTGGGCCGGACCCACGACATGGGTCGCGTCATCGACACCCGAGAGCGGCACCAATCCCACGGCGCACCCGCTACGTCCGCGCGCGTCGGAGATGCACCCGGTGGGCAGACCGTCGAACAGGGCGAGCACCGTGGGATCGGGCGCGTCGACCTCGGGGTACAACAGGGCGCTGCTCATCGGTCCAGTCCCGGGTTGATGACGGCCTTCATGACAGCGCCGGCCCGGACGTCGGCCATTGCCCGGTTGACGTCGGACAGGGCGTACTCCGTGGCGATGCTGCGGACATCGAACCGTTCCAGGACTGCGGGCAGCAGCTGGACGTAGCGGATGTAGTGCCGGGCCGAGAATCCCCAGGAACCGTGTACCCGCAACTGCTTTCGGGTGATGTAGTGCGGATTGATCGGCGTGGCGCCGTTGTCGGTGTACTGGCCGATCACGCTGTACTGGGCTCCCGGGCGGCACAGATCGATGCCTTGCGCCACCGCTGCGGGAACACCCGCACATTCCAGGACCACATCGGCGCCGAGGCCGCCGGGGGTCAGCGCGCGGACGGCGTCGGCCCGCTCGGTGGCGTCACTGCCGTCGGTGACATCGAAGTAGTGATCGGCCAGCCCCAGCGCTTCGGCCTGTTCCAGCCGAGAGGCGGGCCCCCCGAGCATGATGATCCGTTTGGCGCCGCCGAGGCGGGCGTAAATCGCCGCGGCCACACCGACCGGTCCGCTGCCCTGCACCACCACGGTGTCGCCGACCCCGACGGTGACCTCGTCGAGAACACCGTGCACCGCGGTCGGGCCGGCGCAACCCAGCGGGATGACATCCCGCGGCTCCACCCCGGACGGCAGCTTCACCAGGACGGTGCCGGGCTGCAGGTAGATCTGGTCGGCCCACCCACCGGACAGGTGCGGGAACACGTCTGCCGATTGATTGATGCCGTAGATGCGGCGCGAACCCACACACAGGGTCGGCTGCATCTCGACCAGGCAGAACTTGCAGCGCCCGCAGGAGATGTTGTTCAGCCACGAGACCGCATCGCCGGGGGCCAGCGGTTGGCCGAGCACGTCATGGGTGAGCCCCTCGCCCAGGGTGTTGATGTAGCCCGTCGCTTCGTGGCCGAGCACCACGGGAACCGGAATCGGGAGCTTTCCTCGCTGAAGGTGAAGGTCGGTGCCGCAGATCCCCGCGTAGGCGACATCGACGATCGCCGACATCGGTTGGGGCTCTGGGACATCGAACATGGCGACTTCTACGTCGGTCTCGAACTTCTGCAAAACCGCGGCACGGCTCTTGGTCATGAACGCCCTTTTCGTTTGTTCCTATGTACGAACGTCGTTCGAAATAAGGTACCATCGGTGTGATGCGGGGCACAAGTGAACGGCATCGCAATCAGCCATCACAGGAGAGGAACGGACTCATGTCTGAGTGCATCGACTCAGCTCAGGACCTGTTGGAGACGGCACAGCGTCACCTCAGCACCGCGGTCGACACGCTCGCGAGCAGCACTCGCAGTGCCGAGGGCCGCGTCGACCAGCAAGCCCTTGACGCCCACCAGGTGGACCTGGTCGACGTGGCTCAGGTGGCATGTCTGGTGGGGGCGGGGCAGTCACTGGCCCGCCGTGCCGCTGCCGGCACCGCCGGGCCTGACGGCGACTCGTTGGCCCTGGGGTTCGCCGGATACGTGGCCGGCGAGGTGCTGTCGAAATCAGCAGGGCGCCAGACACTGTGGGGTAACGGAGTCGAGTTCCCGGCCTCCGCTCTGGCGGCGGCGCGCGACGCCGAGCTACTGACCGCGATTGCCAGACGACTGCCAACACAGGGATACCGCGACCTGCCGATCGGAGAGGATCTGGACACCGCGCGCACGGTGTTCCGTGAGTTCGGCCGGGATCGGATCGAACCCTTCGCCGAGGCGTTGCACCGACATGATCAGGACATCCCCGATGCAGTCATCGACGAACTGGCCGCCATGGGGTTCTTCGGGATGGGCATTCCCGAGGAGTACGGCGGCTCCTCCACCGGTGGGGACTCGGCCCACAGTCACCACGATCTGCTGGCCATGCTGGTGGCCACCGAGGAGATCACCCGCGCCTCGATGGGACTGGCCGGGCCCTTCGTGACCCGCCCCGAAATTCTGGCCACCGCCTTGATGAAAGGTGGCGACGCCGCCCAGGCCAAACGTTGGCTGCCCGACGTAGCAGCCGGCGCGAAGATGGTCGCGGTGGCGGTCACCGAGCCCGGATACGGCTCTGACGCAGCCAATCTCACGGTGCGCGCCGTCCGCGACGGTGACCACTACGTCATCAAGGGGGTCAAGACCTGGTCGACATTCAGCGGTCGGGCCGAACTGCTGCTCGTGATGGCCCGCACCGGAACTGTGCAGCAGCGCCACAAAGGCCTGTCGTTGTTCGTGGTGGAGAAGCCCGCCTTCACCGGTCACACCTGGACCTGGGACAGCCCACACGGCGGACGTCTCGAAGCCCAGGCAATCCCCACCATCGGCTATCGAGGTATGCACAGTTTCGAGATCAGCTTCGATGACCTACGTGTGCCGGCGGACTGTTTGATCGGCGGCGATGACGCACTGGGGCGGGGCTTCTATCTGCAGATGAACGCCTTCGCCAATGGCCGGACCCAGACGGCGGCTCGTGGCGTCGGACTGATGAAGGCAGCGCTGGGAGCGGCATTCCGCTACAGCCACGAGCGTGCAGTGTTCGGCCGGATTCTCTTCGATTACCAACTGACGCAATGGAAGTTGGGCATGATGGCCTGCCACGCGGCGGCCTGCCAGGCCTACGCCTACGACGTCGCAGACTTGTTGGCCGCAGGCGGGGGCCAGCTGGAGGCTTCGATGGTCAAGTCCGTGGCTTGCCGCTCCGCGGAGTGGGTGACCCGCGAAGCGCAGCAATTGCACGGAGGCTACGGCTATGCCGAGGAATACCCGGTGTCGCGGTACTTCCTGGATGCTCGGGTACTGGCACTGTTCGAGGGAGCCGATGAAACTCTCGCGCTGCGGGTCATCGGCCGCGGGCTCGTCGAGCGTGCGCCGGCGCGGTGAATCCTTCGGGCGGGGCGGTGGAATGAAGGCTGAGATGAGCAGACGTCATCGGCGGGAACGGCACCTCGGATGGGTTCGACTTGCTTTGGCCGAGTATCTGAGAGGCCTGACCCCAACGTCTCCGGCGCTGGGGTCGGTGGCTGTCGGAGAGTTTGTCCCCGCCCTCACCGAAGCCGGTCGGCCGCGCGTCGACCCTGAGCGTCGACGTCCTTGACGAGGGTTCTTACCGAGCCTGGGGTCTGGAACCGGCCGCGGGTACGCTGCCGGATTCCGGACTGTTCGAGAGTGTCTGAAAGTCAGCGCGTCAGCGGACTGTAGAACACCAGACCATTGCCCATGTTGTCGTAGACCACTGCTCGACGTTCATGGGCGTCGTCGTATGGGCCGCGCACGATGCCGCCACCGCTGGCCTCGACCGCTTTGGCGGCGGCATCGACGTCCGCGGTCTTGATCCCGACCACCACTTGGCCGGGGATGGGATGGTCCACCGACGTCGCCAGCGCCAACGTCACCGGTCCGCCATCGAGAGCGGCGAAGTGCGCGCCGTCGCGGAACTTCAGCGTCATGCCAAGGGTGTCGGCATAGAACCCGATGGACTCGTCCAGGTCGTCCGTGGACAGCAGGATCATCTTCACTTCATGTGTGCTCACCTGTGTCACGCTAGTTCCGTCGCGTGGGCCCGTGGCAGCGGCTTTGGTCGCGCGATGTTGGGTCCTAAAGCCTTTCCGAGTCTCGATCATCGCCTTACCGTGACCTTAAGTAGTCCTTATTTTTCTTAAGATCTGCGGTACGGTGGGTGCTCAGCACCGGAGGAAGTGACGGAAGGAACTCGACATGGGACACCAGCCCGAACGAATCGTCCTGGTCACCGGCGCAGCCGGAGGCGTCGGCACAGAGGCTGCCAGGCTCCTTTCCGCCGCAGGTACCCGCGTGGTCACCGCCGCCCGCTGGGATGAGGACAGCATTTCGGCTGTCATCGATTCCATCGGCGCGCAGTACGGCCACCTCGACGCGGTGGTCATCAACGCGTCCTGCGGCCTGGACATCGACTCCGATCCGGCCGACGCGGTAAGCCTCAGCCCCGAGGCCCAGCGGCGGTTGGCTCGGCAAGCCGTGCCGCTGATGCCCGTCGGCGCACGCATTGTCTTCGCCACCAGCCACCAGGCGCACTTCTATCCCGCGAAGGCCGTACCGAAGGGGTACGCCGCCGCCGCCGCCAGCATGCGGGCCGGCGAGACCGCGCTGTATGCCCTGCGGTCCGAATTCGCGCAGGCCGGTGTCTCGTTCACTGTCGTCTCGGGCGACATCACCAGCCGCCGGCAGGTCGCAGCGGCCGTGGTCAGCGCGGTCGACGCCGCTGCCCCATCCGGCATGGTCTACGTCGGCCGGGCCAACTACCAGATGACCGCCTGATACTCAGCGACCCGACAGACCTGCCCCGCAGCCGGTATCTTCTACCGTCAGCGGGACGGCAGGAGAGGTCGCAATGTTTCTTCCAGTACCGGCGGGCAGCACCGTCGGCGGCTTGATCACGGTGTTGGTTGCAGTGGTGGCGGTCATGGTCATCAGTGCCGTGTGGGTCTATCGGGACGCCACCGCCTCTGCTCACCGGGGCCGCCCGATCATCTCGAGCGTGGGTTCGGTGCAGTTGAAGAAGCCCTTGGTGTGGTCACTCGCGGTGCTGCTGCTCTGGGAGATGTGCTTCCCGCTCTACATCACCAGCCGTAACGCCGCCTGAGCCTTCTTCCTCGACGGCACATTCCAACCGACGGTCATCACTGACCTGAGGCAGGCGCCGCAACCCGCCGGAACTCACTCGGGTTCATCCCGCGTACCCGCTTGAACGCTGCGCTGAACCCGAATGGATCCGAATACCCCACGGCGCCGGCCACTTCCGCGATGGTGGCAGCCTTGTGCTGCACCAGCAGGTCCGCTGCCAGCGTCATCCGCCAGCTCGTCAGATAGGTCAGCGGCGGTTCGCCCACCAGATCGGTGAACCGCTTGGCCAGCGTAGAGCGCGACACTCCGATTCGTCGTGCCAACATCGCCACCGTCCACGAAGCGGCGGGTTCGCCGTGCATGAGTCGTAGGGCTTCGCCGGCCACCGGATCGCGCTGCGCGGCCCACCAAGCCGGCGGCTGGCTGTCAGGCCGGTCGAACCACTCCCGCAACGTGCACACCAACATCCAGTCCAACAGCCGGTCCAGCACCACCTGCTGCCCCGGCCGGTCGACGGCCACCTCGGCGGCCACGTGGTCCAACACGGGATCACCGGTACCGCCGGCCTCGACCCGCAACACCACCGGTAGCGCGTCCAGCAACCGACGGTTGATCTCACCACCCACCGGATAGGCCCCGACGATCAACGTCGCGCCCTCGCCGCCATCAGCGTCCGCCCAGCCCAGCCGGTGCTGGGTGCCGCCCAGCTCGGGCGTCGCGCAGAATTCGCCGCATGGCACCGATTCCGCCTGCGTGTCCAGGTCGTCGACAAAGGTGAACGTCCCCGGCCCACGCACCACCACCGTCTCGTAGGAACGCAGCGGCTCAGGCGACCCGTGCTCGGGCACGATCCAACCCGAGCCGTTGAGGATGGTGCACAAAGTCAGGGGCGCACCGTCGACGAAGTGCAGCGACCACGGCGGGCTCAACGCCGTGCTGCCGAACAGTGAACCGTGCGCCCGCACCCCGCGAAACAGGTCGGCAAATGCATCCACCTTCGTCAGGTTAGACGAATGGACAGGCATTCCCGCTTTTTACCCATGGAATCGTCCAGTCATTCCCGGTTGGCTCGAAGCCATGACACATCACAACACCCTTGTGCTGGCCGCCAGCGGCAAGACGGGCCGCAGGCTCGTTCCACGGCTACGTCTGCGTGGAATCCCGGTACGCGCCGCCTCGCGATCCAGCCAGACACCGTTCGACTGGTCCGATCCGGCCAGCTGGGACACCGCACTGCGGGACGTCACGGCCCTCTATCTGGTGGCTCCGCGCGATCCCGGGCCGGTGCGGGATTTCGTCTCCCTGGCCCAAGAGCGCGGAGTACGACGACTGGTCCTGCTGTCCGGCCGCGGCGCCGACACCTGGGGCAACTCCAGCTTCGGGCTCGACATGCGAGCCGGCGAGGAAGCCGTGCGCAGCTCCACACTGGAGTGGACGATCTTGCGGCCCAACAACTTCGCGCAGAACTTCGATGAGGACATCTTCCACGCTGCCCTGGTGGCAGGTGAACTCGCGCTGCCCAGCACCAAGCCCGAGCCACTCATCGACGTCGAGGATGTCGCCGACGCCGCGGCCCTGGTGTTGTCCGAACCCGGCAGGCACGGCGGGCAGACCTACGAGCTGACGGGGCCGCGTTCCATCACCTTCGCCGAGGCCGTCGAGCTGATCTCCCAGACCTCGGGCCGCTGCATCACCTACAAGCAGATCTCCGCCGAGGAGTTCGTCGCCGATCTGCAGGCGCAGGGGGTCAGCGACGAGGATGCACACCACGTCGCCGAGATGTTCGCCCTGATGGAGCGGGGCGCGATCGCGTCCACCACCGGCGGGGTGGCCAACCTACTGGGGCGACCGCCGCGGACGTTCGAGGACTACGCGGTACGGGCTGCCGCCGCCGGGGCGTGGACCCGATGAGCACAACACTGTCCACCCAGGATCTCGAACTGCTGCGCCGCCCCCTGTACGGCTTCCTGACGGTGGCCGGTGGCCCGCAGCCACCGCAACCTCGGCCTGTCTGGTTCGAAGCCGCCGACGACGGCACGGTGCAGCTGTTCACCGGCCCAGATACGGCGAAAGTGCGTCTTCTACAGAAGGATTCGCGCGCCTCGCTGGTGGTGTCCGCACCCGTCGGCGAACGCGAGCATTGGGTCTCGGTGGCAGGCGCCGTCACTCTCGAACACGACGGCGCAGACGAACTGCTGCACCGCTTGGCGGCACGCTACTGGGACCTCGCTGTTCCGGGCCGCGCCGCCGACCTGGCCGAGATGTCGACGCAGAACTGGCTTCGCCTGGTGATCCAGCCGGAGAAGGTCAGCAGTTACGCGATGTGAACGGCGGCCAGCTCGGCTTGCACCTCGGCGACGGGACGGTGGAAATCACCGGGATTGGCCGGCGGTTCGGTGTGCACCACAAAACCCTGGACCGCCATACCCATGAAACCGCCGAGGATGCCGAAAAACGGACCGATCACGAAGTCGGTCTCCACGTCGGCACCGGTTGGTGTGGCGCGCGCCGAGATCACCACCACCGGCTTGCCCGCCAACGGGGCGATGCCCTGTGCCGCAGGCGAAGTGGCGCCGATGACGTGGACGTAGTCCAGCCACGCCTTCAGCGTCGACGGCATCGAGTAGTTGTACATCGGGGCGCCGATCACCACTGCGGCCGCGTCGCTGAGCTCGGCGAGCAGTTCGTCCTGCAGGCGGCGCGCCTCAGGGGTGGGAGTGACACTGCCCTCGGGTTCCAGCTCCGCGGTGAAATGCAACGCATTGGTGTGCAGGTGAGGCAACTGGTCGGCGTGCAGGTCACGGCGACGAATCTCGCGCCCCGGCCCTGCGGCGGCCCACCGTTGTGCGAACTCGGCTGTCAGCTGCCGCGATGCCGACGAGGCGAGGTTGGCTGACGAGTCGAGCTGCAGTATGTAGGTCACAAATCGACCAGTCTAGTCACCCGGGGCTCCGCAACCTCGCGGAGCGTGCTCACGGTGAACCGCGGCGATGGTGGTCCATCGGCGGGAATGTCGAAGCCTGCCCCCGAACATCCACTCCCCGAACGTATGCCCCGCCGCGGCGAGGCGGAGCAGACCCGGTTTCGGCTGCCGCGAGGGCGCCTGCGTACTGCGGCCAGCAACAAAAAAGGGGCAAAAAAGATCTGGCACTCTCGATAGTCGAGTGCTAATCTCGGCGGTGCACAGTGATTTGGTCGCCCGCCAGGGTGGCGGGCCGCGAGTGTCGAGGAGGTGCATTACTGTGCTTCGTTTTGATCCCTTCAGTGACCTTGATGTGTTGTCCCGCGGGTTGCTCACGAACCAGTCCGGTTCCAGCCGTGTTCCTCGCTTCATGCCGATGGACTTGTGCAAGATCGGTGATCATTACGTGCTGACCGCCGACTTGCCGGGCATCGACCCAGGCTCGGTGGACGTCAGCGTCGACGGCGGCACCCTGACCATTTCGGCGCACCGCAGTGCTCGCTCCGACGATTCAGCGCAGTGGTTGGCCAACGAGCGTTTCTCCGGTGGGTACCGCCGCCAACTCTCACTCGGCGACAACATCGACACCTCAGCCATCTCGGCGACTTACGAGAACGGTGTGCTGACGGTGACCATTCCGGTGGCCGAGCGGGCCAAGCCACGCAAGATCGAAGTCAGCCACACCGCAACGTCCACCCCGATCGAGAGAACAACCATCGACGCATAGGTGACCACCGCGGACACCGTGGCGGGTGGCTCCTTCACACCCGCCACGGTGCCTGCCACATGGGTTGCCCTGCACCGTCTTTCACGATGGGGACGCGATGAGCGATGTTGACGACAACGGGCACGCAACACATTTGACACCCGAACAACAGGACGAAGTGTCCGCTCAGCTACAGACGATTGTGTCGCAGCGGGCGGTCATCGAGCAGGCCAAAGGCATTCTCATGGCCTTCTACGACCTGGATGCCCAAGGCGCCTTCGCCGTGTTGCGCGATTTCTCGATGACCGAGAACATCAAGGTCAACGATCTCGCCGAGACCCTCGTGTCCGGGGTGCGACAGCGGCTGCGCGACACCCCCGTCAATGCGGTGCTCGACGACCTGTTCGCCAACATCAGCATGACCGCTCGCCATAGGTCCGACCAGGACTACAGCTCCTGAACTCGGCCTTTGTCGACCAGCCACCGGCGGTCCAGCCGGACGTTCTGCAACATGCGGCGGTCGTGGGTGACCAGCAGCAGCGCACCGGTGTAGCTGTCGAGCGCCTGCTCCAGCTGCTCGATCGCCGGGAGATCCAGATGGTTGGTGGGCTCGTCGAGCACCAGGACGTTCGTGCCTACTGCCTGCAGCAGTGCCAACCCGGCGCGGGTCCGTTCACCGGGCGAGAGCGCGTCCACCGGTCGCTCCACGTGGTCTGCCCGTAACCCGAACTTGGCCAACAGCGTCCGCACATCGGCGGTGTTCCAGTCCCGCACGCGACGCTCGAAGCGCTCCACCAGCAGGCCGGGTCCGGTGAAATCTGCTCGGGCCTGGTCGATTTCGCCGATCGCGATGTTGGCACCCAGGCTCGCCCGGCCTTCGTCGGGCGACGTGCGCCCCAACAGCAACCGCAACAGTGTCGACTTGCCTGCCCCGTTCGGGCCGGTGATGCCGATCCGATCACCCGCGTCGACCTGGAGTGACACCGGCCCCAGGACGTGATCACCTTGGCGCACAACGGCGTTGTCCAGAGTGGCCACCACGGAGCTGGACCGGGGCGCCGACCCTATGGTGAACTGCAGCGTCCATTCCTTACGTGGCTCAGCAACTTCCTCGAGCCGGGCGATGCGGCTCTCCATCTGCCGCACCTTCTGCGCCTGCTTCTCGCTGGACTCGGTGGCCGCGCGGCGCCGGATCTTGTCATTGTCCGGAGCTTTACGGATGGCGTTGCGCACACCCTGGCTGGACCACTCCCGTTGCACGCGTGCGCGTGCCACCAGGTCGGCCTTCTTGTCCGCGAACTCCTCGTACTGCTCACGCCGGTGCCTGCGGCCAACCTCACGCTCCTCGAGATAGCTGTCGTAGCCGCCGCCGAACACCGTGGTGGTGTTCTGCGCCAGATCCAATTCGAGGACCCGGGTTACGCTGCGCGCCAGGAACTCCCGGTCATGGCTGACCAGCACCACACCTCCACGCAGGTCACGGACGAACTTCTCCAGCCGCTCGAGGCCGAACAGATCAAGGTCATTCGTAGGCTCGTCGAGCAGGACGATGTCGAAACGCGACAGGATCAGCGCCGCCAGTCCCACGCGTGCCGCTTGCCCGCCCGACAGCGACGTCATCAGTGTCGACTCGGGAGGCAAGTCGTCGATGCCGAGGTCGGCCAGCACGGCGGGCATCCGATCGTCGAGATCCGCGGCTCCGGCGGCCAGCCAGCGATCCAGTGCCGCGGAGTAGGCGTCCGCAGCGGCATCGGAGTCGTCCAGGGCGGCAGCAGCCACCTCCATCGCCGCAGTGGCCTCGGCGCACCCGGTGCGCCGTGCGATGTAGGCGGCGACGGACTCGCCCGGCACCCGCTCGTGCTCCTGCGGCAGCCACCCGACAAACGCGTCGGCAGGAGCCAGGTTCACCGATCCGGCCAGTGGCTCCAGAACCCCGGCCATGATCTGTAACAAGGTGCTCTTGCCTGCGCCATTGGCGCCCACCACCCCCAGCACGTCGCCGGGTGAGACCGTGACGTGCACCCCTTCGAACAGTGTCCGGTGGGCGTATCCGCCTGCCACATCCTTGGCAACAAGCGTGGCGGTCATGAGGTCATTACCAACCGGCGTTGGCGGCCAGGTCGATGGCGTACTGGTTGACGAAGGTGCCCGCGCTCGGGGCGCCGCGGCAGGATCCGTCGGACTCACCGGGACGCTTGATCCACAGGAAGGCATCCACCTGAGGGTTGCCGGTGTTGGTGGTGGGCGGAACACCGAGGGCCCGGCCGCTGGGGTTGCACCAGTACAGGGGGTCACCCTCGACGGGGCCTGCGCCGTTGCGGGAGGTGTCGATGACGAAGGGTTTGCCGCCCGTCATCCCCGAGATCGCGTTGCCGTACCCGACGGACTCCTCGGTGGTGAAGAAGTTCGCGGTGTTGAGGCTGAAACCGCGGGCCTTGGCCACACCGACCTGGTTGAGTCGCGCGGCCATCACGTCGGCGGGTACCCAACGCGCGTGCCCGGCATCGACGTACACGGCCGTGGCGGGGTTACGGGTCAGCACGTCGACGGCGTAGCCGATCAGGGCGAACCGTTCCTCCTGCTGGGCCGGCGACAGGCAGTCGGCCATGGCCAGTGCGTCGGGTTCCAGGATCACCGCAGCCGGTCCGCCACCGATGGCGGCGGCCACGCCGTCGATCCAGGCCCGGTAGGAATCAGCCGACCCGAAACCGCCCGCGGCGTAGCTGCCGCAGTCGCGGTTGGTGATGCCGTAGAGCGCCAAGATCGGCATCGTGCCGGCGGCCTGAGCGTCGGCGATGTACTTGGCATCCACCGACGGAGTCGACAGGTGATCCATCCAGTAGGCGGTGGGGGTGTTGACGACGGCAGCCAGCTGCGGGCTCGGGTTTCCGGCTGCCGCACGGATGCCCTTGGAGTTGGGATTGACGTAGAACGGCCGGCCCACCAGGGGGTTTGCGTCGTTGACCAGGCGCACTTCCGGCGCGGGGCCAACCGTGTCCGGGGTGGCCGTGATGCCGAACCCGACGACAGCTGCCGCTGCCAGGAGAGAGGTCATCCATCGCGCAGCTGAGGAGATCACGATCGAAAACTTAGTGGCGCTCCGTTATCAGCGCCAATCTGCCCGCGACACGCAGCAGGCCGGCAGCACCGATTCCTACGTCGACCGCGCCCACCTCGTGCCGTCCTCCGACGTGGCGGTGAAGTGTCTGCGGTACACCGTCGGCGACGTCGCGAACGCGGCAGCGAAATTCTGCCTGAAGGTGACCGAGCTGACGAAGCCACATGCCGAAGACACCTCGTCGATGCTCCAGTCGGTGGTTTCGAGCAGAGCGCGTGCTTCGTCGAGGCGTTGCTGAAGCACCCAGCGCGCCGGCGTCGTCCCGGTGGTGTCGGTGAACTGCCGGATGAAACTGCGTCTGCTCATGTTCGCCCGCGCGGCCAGGCTGTCCACGGAGAGATTCTCGGAGAGGTGGGTCAACGCCCAGTGCTGGACGTCGGCGATCACGGTGTTGGTGGGAACCTGCGCCAGCGGTCGCTCGATGTACTGGGACTGCCCGCCCTCGCGGTGCGGGGCCACCACCAGGCTGCGCGCCACCCGAGTGGCCACCGCCGCCCCGAGGTGACGACGCACCAGGTGCAAGCAGGCGTCGATGGACGAGGCGGTGCCTGCCGAGGTGAGGACGTCACCGTGGTCGATGTAGAGCACCGACGTCTGCATCGAGCTGCCGGGCAGGGCCGTGGCCAGCTGCGGCAACATCTCCCAATGTGTCACCGCGGCGCGCCCCTGCAACAGTCCGCTGTCGACCACCGGGAACGCGCCAAGACACAGCCCCACGATCGTGGCCCCGCGGGCGTGCGCCCGTCTGAGCTGGTCGCGGAACTCCTCAGTGCTCGGAGGCACAGACAGCGGCCATGAGGGCACGATCAAGATGTCCGCCCAGTCGGTGACCTCGGGTCCGGCGACCTCGCCGATCGCGTAACCCTCGTCGGTGCGCACGGAGCCTGGTCGATCGGACCAGAGTCGGGTCTCCCAGTCCGTCGCCAGCCCCAGACGGCCCAGTTCGCCGAAGACCATGAGCGGCGCGGCGAGATGGAACATGGTGACTCCGTCGAATGCGTACACGCCGATGCGCACAGCCACCTCCAGTTGGCACAAACTCATCGAAAGTATGCATCCATGCCACTAGCCGCCGCCACGGAGTACTCAGACAATCACAGGTATGACCACACCGCGCCGCGCCCTCATCGTTGTCGACGTCCAGCAGGAGTATTTCGCCGGACCCCTGCAGATTCACCACCCGCCGCGGGAGGAGTCGCTGGCCAACATCGTGGCGGCCATCAAGCTCGCCGCCCAGCGGGACATCCCGGTGGTGGTGGTCCAGCATGAGGAGTCCGAGGACGCTCCGGTGTTCGCCCCGGGGTCGGCGGGCTGGCAGCTGCACCCGGACGTCGAGGCCGCAGTGGACGTGTCCTGGAAGCATGTCCGCAAGAACTACGGCAGCGTGTTCGCAAGCACCGATGTAGCAGAGTGGTTGCGCGACAAGGGAATCGACACAATCACCATTGTCGGCTTCATGGCCAACAACTGCGATCTGGCCACCGCTGTCGAGGCCGAGGGGCTGGGTTTCGCCGCCGAGATCCTGTCCGATGCCACTGGCGCGATCAACCTGGCCAACGAGGCCGGCCATGTCAGTGCCGAGGTGTTGCACACGACGTTGATGGTGCTGTTCCAGTCGAACTTCGCCGCGGTGGCCACCACCGCGGCATGGGCGCAGGCCGTGGCCACGGGCTCCGAGCTGCCGAAGAACAACCTCGTGGTGTCGGCGCTGCAGGGGCAGGAGGTGGCGGCGGATAGGGTGCTTGGGTGACCGCAGCAGCAGAAACATCGCCTCTCGAAGCTCGGGTGGGCCACCACTACCAAATGGACGGCACCTACCTCGTCGGCCGGGAGAAGCTGCGTGAGTACGCCCGCGCGGTGCAGGACTACCACCCCGCGCACTGGGATGTCGCCGCCGCAACCAAGCTGGGCTACCCGGATCTGGTCGCGCCTCTGACCTTCACCTCCGCCCCCGGCATGCAGTGCAATCGCCGCATGTTCGAAGAGATTGTCGTGGGCTATGACACCTACCTGCAGACCGAAGAGGTGTTCGAGGCGCACCGCCCGATCGTGGCCGGCGACGAACTGGTCATCGACGTCGAATTGACCTCGGTGCGACGAACGGCGGGCCGAGATTTCATCACCGTCACCAACACCTTCACCGACTCCGCAGGCGAGCGGGTGCACACCCTGCACACCACCGTGGTCGGAGTCACCGCCGACGACATCGACGCGGGGGTCAAGACGGCCGTGCAGAAGGCGATGATGCACGACATGAACATCCTCGACATCGGTGGCGCCGATGCCGACTATGTGAAGACGCTGCGCCCCGCAGGGCAGATCCGCATCGCCGACGGATCCGCCCGCACGCCGGGAACTCCGCGCTTCGAGGACGTGACCGCAGGCCAGGACCTGGGTGTGCACCACACCCGGCTGTCGCGCGGCGACCTGGTGAACTACGCCGGCGTGGCCGGCGACGCCAACCCGATCCACTGGGACGAGGCCATCGCCAAACTCGCGGGGCTACCGGATGTGATCGCGCACGGAATGCTCACCATGGGCCTGGGCGCCGGGTTCGCCTCGACCTGGACGGGTGACCCGGGTGCGGCTACCCGCTACGCCGTGCGGCTGTCACAGCCGGCGGTGGTGTCGGCAGCCGAGGGAGCCGACATCGAGTACAGCGGCAAGGTGAAATCACTGGATCCCGAAACCCGTACCGGCGTCCTTCTCGTCGGCGCGAAGTCAGCGGGGAAGAAGATCTTCGGACTGGCGACCCTCACCGTCAGATTTCGCTGAACACTTCGCGAGCGACCAAGCTCGTCGTCGGAAACCTCGCGGCCGCGGCTGACTCGCCATCCGACATATAGATAGAAGCCCTAAGTTCAGGTAGCGTCGCTGGCGTGACACTGGGTATCTGGGGCGACCTCACGATCCTCGCCGCGGTGATGGAAATCGTCTTCGCCACGTGCGTCTTCGTCTACATCTCGCGACTGGAGAAGCGCCGGCCCCACCCGATGGGTGATCAGGTGGGCGCCCACAAGGCAGTGCTGGCCAAAGTGCGCAAGCGCCAACCGATGTCGCAACAGGAAGTCGACTACGCCGCCGAACTGGTGGCCGACGCACGATCACCACTGGCTTACGCGATACCCGCCGCGTTGTTCACCATCGGCTTCTTCTACGTTGTCGGCTGCCTGTTCATGCTGCACCTGCACGGCGGGAATCCGTCCTTTCGCACGTTCATCGGCGGCATCCCGATGTTGACGTCGATGAACATGGCGGCGCAGTTGCGCAGGGTGGCCGGGTTGAAAGGCAAGCTGGCCGACGTCAGTCCCGGGTGACCACCGGGTCGCCGTCTTCCCACAGCTGCAGTTGCCGCTCCCTGCTCGGCGTTGTGAACGACCGGGGCACGGGACGCTGACGGACATTGAGTGGCCACCAGAACCACCGCCCGAGCAGGGCCGCGATGGCAGGAGTCATAAACGACCGCACGATCAGGGTGTCGAACAGCAGGCCCAGTGCGATCGTCGTGCCGATCTGACCGAGAATCCGCAAGTCCGCGAACAGGAATGACGCCATCGTGGCGGCGAACACCAGTCCCGCCGCTGTCACTACGGCACCGGACCCGGCCATCGCGCGGATGATGCCGGTGTTCAGACCCGCGCCGATCTCCTCCTTGAACCGGGAGATCAGCAGCAGGTTGTAGTCCGATCCCACAGCCAGTAGCAGAATGACGGCCAGCGCCAGCACAATCCAGTAGAGATCGATCCCGAAGATCTCCTGCCAGATCAACACCGAGAGCCCGAAGGACGCGCCCAGTGACAGGGCCACGGTGCCCACGATCACGAAGGCCGCGACGATGCTGCGGGTGATGAACATCATCACCAGCAGGATCAGGCACATCGCGGCGATCGCCGCGATCATCAAGTCATACTTGGCGCCGTCCTGGATGTCCTTGTACGTGGCAGCAGTGCCGGCGATGTAGATCTGGGAACCGGCCAGCGGCGTGCCCTTCACCGCTTCCTTCGCGGCGTGTCTGATGGCATCGATATGTGAAATGCCCTCGGGGGTGGCTGGATCCCCGTCATGGGTGATGATCATCCGTGCGGCCTTGCCGTCCGGTGAGAGGAACAGCTTGAGGCCACGCTGGAACTCCGGGTTGGTGAAGGCCTCGGGCGGCAGGTAGAACGAGTCGTCGGTCTTGGATGCGTCGTAGGCTTGGCCCAGCGCGGTGGCGTTCTGCAGTGCCGCCGCCGCCTGATCGTTGATGCCTGATGTGGTGGCGTAGTTGGTCAGGGTCAAGTCGCGATTTGCCTCCTGACTGGCGATCTGCGGCGGTATCAGCGCCAGTAGTTTCGGTTGCAGCTCATCGAGTTTGGCGATGCTACCCGCGACATCGGCCAGTTGGTCGGTCAGGGCGTTGATGCCGTCCAATGCCTCGAACAGCGAGCGCAGCGCCCAGCAGATCGGGATGTCGTAGCAGTGCGGTTCCCAGTAGAAGTAGTTGCGCAGCGGCCGGAAGAAGTCGTCAAAATTGGCGATCTTGTCACGCAGATCCTGCGCGGTGGCGACAGTGTTCTGAAAAGCCCTGGTCTGCTCGTCGGTGACGGCACTGGACTGCTGCTGCAACGAATACTGTTGTCGCAGAATGTCGATCGAGTTGTTGATGACGTCCACCTGCTTGAGCAGGTCCGCACCGCGAGCTTGTTGGAAGGGCAGGTTGTTGATTTGTGAGGCGCTGCCCGCGCTGATCTGGAACGGGATGGAGGTGTGGTCCAGCGGCGTGCCCAGCGGCCTGGTGATCGACTGCACCTGCGCGATGCCGTCGGTGTGGAAGACCGCCTTGGCGACCCGTTCGAGCAGAATCATGTCGGTGGGATTGCGCAGGTCGTGGTCGGCTTCCACCATCAGCAGTTCCGGATTCAGACGGGCCTGCGAAAAGTGTTGTTCGGCAGCGGCATAGCCGACGTTGGCCGGTGCGCTGGCGGGCAGGTAGGGGCGGGCGTCGTAGCTGGTGGTGTACCAGGGCAGGGCGATCAGACCGACGAGTGCGACGGCCACCGTCGCGACCAGGATCGGTCCTGGCCAGCGGACGATCGCCGTGCCGATCCGTCGCCAGCCCTGGGTGCGCATGGGCCTGCTGGGTTCGAACAGCCCGAAGTGGCGGCCGATGATCAGCAACGCCGGCGCCAGGGTCAGGGCCGCGACCACGGCCACCAGGACACCGATGCCCGCAGGTACTCCCAGGCTCTGGAAGTACGGCAACCGGGTGAAGGTCAGGCACAGCACCGCGCCGGCGATCGTCAGCCCCGAACCCAGGATGATGTGTGCGGTGCCGTGGTACATGGTGGTGAACGCCGTGACGCGGTCCTCCCCCACGTACCGCGCCTCGTGGAAGCGACCGAGGATGAAGATCGCGTAGTCGGTGCCCGCGGCGATGACCAGCAGCGTCAGCAGATTGGTCGAGTACGTGGACAACTCGATGATGCCCGCGTTGGCGAGCACGGCAACCACACCACGCGACGCGGTCAGCTCGATCATCACCGTGAACAGCACCAGGAACACCGTGGTGAGCCGGCGATAGAGCCACAGCAGCATCAGCGCGATCACCCCGAGGGTGATCAGTGTGGTTTTCAAAGTGCCCTGGCGGCCCACCTCGAACTGATCGGTGACCAGTGGCGCGGCGCCGGTGACGTAAGCCCTCAGGCCCGGTGGTGGCGGGTTCTGGTCGACGATCTCGCGGACCGCGTCTACAGACTCGTTGGCCAGCGACTCGCCCTGGTTACCTGCCAGGTACAGCTGCACCAGTGCGGCCTTGCCATCCGCGCTCTGGGAACCTGCGGCCGTCAGCGGGTCGCCCCAGAAGTCCTGGATGTGCTGGACATGTGTGGTGTCCTGGGAGAGCTTCTGCACCAGGCCGTCGTAGTAGTGGTGGGCGTCGGCGCCCAGCGGTTCGTCGCCTTCCAGCACGATCATCGCCGAACTGTCGGAATCGAATTCGTCGAACACCTTGCCAATGCGTTTACTGGCCTGCAGCGACGGCGAGTCCTGTGGACTCAGCGAAACATTGTGCATTTCGGCGACCGTCTCGAGCTGGGGCACGAAGACGTTGGTCAGCACCGCCAGCACCAGCCAGAACAGCGCAATCAGCACCGAGTACCGCCGGATAAGATCAGGGATTCGCGCCGCGCTCATCCGGACTTGTCCAGGCAGTAGGTGAACGCGTTGAGGTTGTTGGCCGTTCTCTCGTCTTTGACCGCGTCATCGATGGTGATGCGGCAACCGATCGAGTCGCTGTCGCCCTGGGCCGAGACATTGACGAAGACGGCGGGCTGGGTGGTGGTGGTGTCATACGACCAGGGCAGTGCGACGCCGTCGGCGCGCTGCGGTTGGGCATCGACGTCGGTGTAGGTGATGGTGGCGACCGTGCCGGGCGGCCCGAACACCTCGAGCACCACATGTTTGGGGTTGAACGGCACGATGTCGTTCTCGGCACCGCTCGGAGTGGACACCACATCCTCGGAGGCAAAGACGCCGCGCAGCCGGTAGACGGCAAAACCCGCGACCACGACAACCGCCACTGCCACCAACGCCATCCACCGCTGCCCGAGCTGCCGGCTGATCGAAACCCGCTGCATCCGTGACTTTCTATAGAAAGACTAATCAACCTGGTTGACGCTACGTCACGGGACGGGACTCCACAACCGCACCAACGAAGTGAATGCCCGGTCAATATCAGTCACTCACAGTAACTTCCAAGTCTCATCCCCTGGTGTGGCTACCACGACTCATGCCTTGCGAACGATCAACCACACCCCAGCCAGCAGGAAGTAGAAGGCCCCGAACGCCACGTACGGAGCCACCACGGTGATGTTCGGCACTTCGGGCGAGGTCGATTCGATGAGGAACATGACTCCGGCCGCAGTGGACTGCACCCCGCTGAGCAACATCGCCCACTGCGCGCCGGACTTCCGCCAACGTCGGACTGCGGTGGCGAGCTGCAGAAGCCCCGACATGGCCGCCCACACTCCGAAGACACCCAGCACCGCATTCATGCCTGCGGTGAGTGCAACGGCGACCGCACCGGTGGTGATGGCACTCACGGCCGCGTTGAAGGCCTGGGTGGGGTTGCGCCGCAGTCCGCCACTTCGTTGTGCGTCAACAACATTGGCCGCTGCATCCCACGCGGGATAGACCAGGAAGAGGGCGGCTACCAGAACTGTCGCGTCGGCGGGCACAGCGAACGCCGCTGCCACCCACACCACGGAAAAGGCCGCGCGGGCAAGGTAATAACGCTTCAACCACTGACCACTACCCTCGTGCACCGTGGATTCGTTGATGGTGTCGGTCATGACTCGCTCCTGTCAGATGTGCGTGCGGAGCCTGTTGATGGCGCCGTCGGCGATAGTGGCAAAAATTTGCGGGTTGTCGTACGTCCGAGCCGTGAGCATGGCGCCGTGAACGGTGGCCATGAACAGCTCGGCCTCATCCTGCGCAGTACCGGCGAGGGTGAAAATGCCCTGCGCAGCACCACGTTCCAACGCTGAAGCCAGCCAGGTCGAGAGGTCGTGGAAATAGGCCCGCACCTCGGCCGCCACCTCGTCGGGCAGCACCGGGATCTGGGTTGCGAGCAACGCACACAGACAGTAACTGGTGTCGGGCGCTCCGATGCACGCCGCCCAGTAGCCGGTGTAACCACGAAGCTGTTCGAGCGGATCCGGTGCGCGGCGTTCTGATTCGACCATTCCCGCCACCGCCTGCTCGCGGTACCGCTTGACCAGAGTGCGTACCAGGTCCACCTTCGTCGGGAAGTGGTGATGGATGCTGGCCTTGCGAATCCCGACGACAGCAGAGATGTCGGCGTAGCTGAATCCGTTGTAGCCCCCGGCGACGATGGAGGCACGTGCGCATTCGAGGATCGCATCGGTGGTGGCCATGTCGAGCAGCCTACCTTCTAGTAGGTAGGTAGGCAACCAAGCTATTTAGGCGTACAGCGGCAGCCGCAGATTCCCGCCTGCGATGTCCGTTATCCCGGCAAGCTTGGAGGCCACCCGCCCGAGCGGACCCGCAGCGATTACGGCCCCGGCGTGCAGCACCCGGATCCCCTGGTGGGTACGGGGATTCGCGAGCCTCAGCACCCCTGCGCGAACATTGGGCGCGGTCCCGATGAACGGCTTCATGGTCTGCTGATAGCGCTGGAGGGCCGTCATGGTGTCGTCGACGGCAGCCAGTTCACCGGCCAGAACGTAGGCACCGATGAGTGCCAGGCTGGTTCCGGCACCACCGAAGGTGGCGTTGCAGAAGGCAGCGTCGCCCAACAGGGTGACCCGACCTCGGCTCCAGGACGACGGTCGCACCTGCCCCACCGCGGAGAAGTACATCGGCGCCCCGTTGGCGATCTCGGCAAGCACCCGTGGCGCAGCCCCTCCGACGTCGGCAAACGTGCGGTTCAAAATGGTGATCTGCCCGGCCCGGTCGAGTTCCTCGAACCCGCGGACGTCGGAGATGAATGTCAGGATGGCGCGGGTGGTACCGAGGTTGTCAGGGCGCAGATGCACACCGCGATGCGCGGTTTCGTGCTGCCAGTTCCACCATCGGTTGTCCTGCTCGGTCCGTGGAAGGGTGACGTAGGCGAAGTACATGCCCAACTCATCCACCTCGGTATCGGTGACGAACCGGCGGCTGCGGGAGTGCAAGCCCTCGGCGACGACCAGCAGGTCCGCCTCCAGGGTGGCGTCCTCCTGCAACGTCACCGTGACATGGTCGGCGTGATCGGTGACATCGGCGATCTGAGTGCCGAACAGGTATTCAGTCCCGCTGGTGCGCTCGATCAGGATGCGCGACAGCTCGCCCCGCAGGATCTCCAGGTCAGCGGTGGGTCCATCGGTGTCACCGCTGGGGTCGACCGGGAACTCCGCCGCCACCGACCCGTCGGCCCTGACAAAGCGGGTTCCGATCTCGCCGGTGCCCGCTGCTCGCACTGCGTCTTCGATTCCCATCCGGCGCACCACCTCACGGGCGGCGCCGCGGATGTCGACGTTCTGGCCCTCGTCGCGACGCTGCGGAAAGCGCTCGATGACGGTGGTCCGCCAACCGCGGGCGGTCAGCTGGTGGGCCAGGGCGGGACCGGCGATACCTGCACCGGAGATGACGGCGTGCGGAGACATGGTGGTGCTGGTTGCCCCGTGTCTGCTGCGGTGAAACCTGGACGTTTCTGGGTTCTGACTACTCGGCGGCCTGCTGACCGGCGATCGATGTCAGGACCGTGTTCCGTCCGTCGTTCAGGAGATCGATGATGGCCGCGGCAGTGGCGGTGAGCTGCTTATCGTCGACGTTCTTTACCCCAAGCAGGATCGCGACGGCGCGGCCGAGGACCTGCAAGGGGTCGGCGTCCGAGCCAACGACCGGGCGGGTCAGTGTCATCATGATCCCCTCGGCCAGTGCGTTGAGCGCCACAGTCTGGTCTTCGATGTCCCAGTCGCCGCCGACGATTCCCGCACCGCGCCACACCGGAAGTACTCCACGCAGGATGGCCCCAGGCCCCAGAGCTGCGTCGAGCGCGGCCGCCCGTGGGTGCGTCGCAAGCAACCCGAGTACCGCTTCGTCGCGGTCGGCCAGCGCTGCCATCAGCGGCCGGCCCCGGGCCGTGGCCACCATCGTCGGACAGAACCGGTCAGGTGACGCCAGAGCAGGGTCAGAATCGAGGTGATCGATGAGTTCCCCTGTGGTGGACAATATCTCACGGGCGACCAGACCGATTATCAAGTCCTCCTTGGTTTCCCAGAATAGATAGAGCGTGCCCTTGCCGACATACGCCTTCTGTGCCACCTCTGCGACGGTCAGTCCTTTGACCCCGCGGCTGAGCAGCAGACTGCGGGCCGCGGCCAGAATTCGGGCCGCCTTCTCCGAGTGGATCTCCGGCAGTACCTCTGGGGTCATGGCATCACTGCTGCACGCCACGCCAGCGGGTTGAGGTTGCGGTAGGGGTCTTCGGCGCGGATCTTCTGCAGATCCTCCAGGTCATGCTCGAGCTGTTCCTGCACCTCGCGTTTGACTTCGGTGATCCACTCCTCGCACCTCGTTCCCTCAGGGCGAGAGGTGGGTATCGCCGAGCTGAACCGCAGATACATGCGCTGCGGCCGTGGAATGAGAGTCGGTCCGAGACCCCGCACCAGAGGGAAAGCGGAATCCGTTGGCCCACCCAGCTTCTCTGTGATCCAGGTGCTGACCTGGCCTGCCGGGCTGTCACGCGCCATCAGACTGCGGTACACGTCGTCGCCGCCCACCAGGGCCGCCGTCACGATCGGATAGTCATGTTCGATGGCCACCCTGGCGAAGCCAGCCCGATTCTGCCACCGTAGCCGGTACTCCTCGCCCTTGAACTTCGCAATCTCCCGGCCACCACCAGGAAACACCAGGATGGGCTGGTCGGCGCGCATCAGTTGTGCGGCGGACTCCGGCGAGCCGATCACGGCCCCGAAAGCGTCCATCAGATGCAACTGCGGACCCGGCATCCTGCCGAACTGACGATCCGCCAATGGACGCACGCGCCTGCCGAGCCGTTGCCGCACGAAGTAAGGGATGAGGACGATCTCGCTTGCTGCGAACTGAGTATGGTTGCCCACCAACAAGAATCGTCCGTCAGCGGGCAGCACGTCCAGACCGTCGACAAAGGGCCTGTAGAGCTCCATCACTGGAGCCAGCTTGTCGGCGGACGTCTTCAGCGCCCATTTCCACGCAGCCACCTGCGCCTGCTCCAACATACCACCATCGTACTGACCAAATCGGTCAAACGGTCATTCCGCCTCCTAGGCGACGCCCAACAGTTGGGCTGATCGAACCCCTGCCCCGCTTTGGCCAATGCCCACCGCTCCGTGATCGGTTCCACCTCAGGCATATTGAGTGCGTTGAGGGCGGGGCAACACCTGACCGGTGTCATCAGCGCGCCCCGGTGTGGTGATCCGCCGCTGCCGAGCGCACCTGCGCACCCACGCAGCGTTGGATACCCCGGTGGGCGCGCGACCGGAATGTCCGCGGTTATCCGTACACCTTCCGATACGGTTGCATCCATGAGCGCGCCGCCGCGAGTGTGGAACAGCCGACGCATCGACAAAGCCGACCGGGTGGCCGCTGGACGTAGCTGCTCCGTTGGCAAGGTGGTTCCCCCCGAGCAGCTGAAGGCCCTGCTGCACAGTGTCATTCACAGTGGAGACCGCGTCTCATTGGAGGGCGACAACCAGAAGCAAGCCGACTTCCTCTCGCGCACGCTTGCCGACTGCGATCCCAGCCGGTTGCATGACCTGCACATGCTGATCTCATCGGTATCGCGCCCTGAACACCTGGATCTGTTCGAGCGCAAGATCGCCACCCGGCTCGACCTTGCCTACGCCGGGCCGCAGAGTGTGCGGATAGCGCAGATGGTCGAAGACGGCCTGGTCCAGATCGGCGCCATTCATACCTATGTGGAGCTGTACTCCCGGATGTTCACCGACCTGGCGCCGCGGGTCGCACTGCTGTGCGCCGAACTGGCCGACGGCGACGGCAACCTCTACACCGGCCCCAACACCGAGGACACCCCCACCATCGCCGAGGCGGTGGCCTTCCACGACGGTGTGGTGATCGTTCAGGTCAACAAGGTGGTGGACACCGCCGAGCTGCCGCGGGTCGACATCCCCGGCGACTGGGTGGACTTCGTGGTGGTGGCCGACCGGCCCTACGCCCTGGAACCACTGTTCACCCGAGACCCGCGCCACATCGGAGCCGTGGACATCCTCAAGGCAATGATCGCCATCCGCGGGGTCTACGAACGACACGAGGTGACTTCGCTGAACCATGGTGTCGGATTCGACACCGCCGCAATCGAACTCATCCTGCCGACGTACGGCGAGATGCTCGGACTCAAGGGCCGCATCGCCAGGAACTGGATCCTGAACCCGCACCCCACCCTGATCCCCGCCATCGAATCCGGCTGGGTGGAATCCATCCACTGCTTCGGCGGCGAGCCCGGCATGGAGCGTTACACAGCCGCCCGACCCGACGTCTTCTACACCGGCGCCGACGGCTCACTGCGGTCCAACCGGGTGCTCGCCCAGTTGGCCGGTCAGTACGGCATCGACATGTTCATAGGTTCCTCGCTGCAGATCGACCGTGACGCGAACTCCTCCACGGTCACCGACGGCAGGCTTTCCGGTTTCGGTGGGGCGCCCAACATGGGTCACGACCCGCACGGCCGCAGGCACCCGTCACCTCCGTGGCTCGACCTGGCCACCGGTCAGGGCACGGGACGTCGCGGCCGAAAGCTGGTGGTGCAGCTCGCACAGACGTTCCACGCCGGCGGAGTACCCACCTTCGTCGAGACGTTGGATGCCGTCGAAGTCGGCAAAACGGCGGGAATGCCGTTGCCGCCGGTGATGATCTACGGTGACGACGTTTCGCACGTCGTCACCGAAGAGGGTGTCGCATACCTGTACAAGACACCCTCGCTCGAGCTCCGTCGGGCCGCCCTGGCCGCGATTGCGGGCGTCACCCCGGTCGGTCGTACCGCCCGCGACGTCGAGACCTTGCGTCGTGACGGCCTGGTGGCGTTCCCCGAGGACCTGGGCGTCGAGACCCGGCTGGCCGATCGCAGCCTGCTCGCGGCACGCAGTATCGAAGATCTGGTCGCCTGGTCGGGAGGCCTCTACGATCCGCCTTCGAAGTTCAGGGATTGGTGACATGAGCACAGCAGTCCAGACTCTCGAAGCGCTGCAGATCGCCGATCTCGCCGTCGCCGCACTACATGACGAGGTGGACCTCACACCCAAACCGGGACTGGTCGACGCGCGCGGCAGCGGTGCGCACAACGACATGACGGCAGCGATGCTGCATGACTCGGCAAACGCACTGCACCAGGCGCTGCTCGAATGTGCCTGTGCTGGAGCCACATTACCCGTGGGGGTGCCGCTGCGAGCTCAGCTCGGCGAGATAGGCCGAGCCGGTGAGCACACCATGCTGGCCGCCACCGGTGGCGTCAACACCCACCGTGGCGCACTGTGGGCGCTGGGACTGCTCAGCGCCGCGGCCGGAGCCGGAGCGTCCACCGCAGCAGAGGCGGTGTCCGTCGCCGCCGAACTGGCGCAGATCGACGATCCGGCAGGCGGCGCGGAACGCTCCTCACACGGCGCTGTGGCAGCGCGGCGCTTCGGTGTGCACGGTGCCCGCGGGCAGGCCCGGGACGGCTTCCCCGACGTCATACGTCACGGGATGCCCGCCCTGCGATCAGGTGGCCCGCTCGGCGCACTGCTGGCGCTGATGGCCCGTGTGGACGACACCTGCCTGCTGTACCGCGGCGGAGCTGCCGGATTGGCTGCCGTCCAACACGGAGCACAACGGGTTCTCGCCGCCGGTGGACTCGAACATTCCTCAGGCCGAGCGCTTTTTGATGAACTGGATCGGATGTGCATGGCGAAGAACCTGTCACCCGGCGGATCCGGCGACCTGCTCGCGGTCACCCTGTTCCTGGACACCCTCGAACGACGGAGTTGTTGACGATGCCGACCCTGACCTATGAGTTCCCCGCCACGGTGCGGCCCAACAGCCGGGCTCACGTAGGTGTGGTGGCCTCCGGCGATCTGGAGATCCTTTTCGAGGAGCACGACGTGCCGGCGTCGGTGGCCTCGGTGCGGGTCCGCACCAGCGTGAACGGATTCGACACCACCTGGCGAGACGTCCTTGAACTCTTTTTCACCCATACGCCGCTGGCGGGATCGTGGGAGCTCAATGATTTCGGGGCCACCCCCGGCGTGGTGACATTGCGCTTGCGGCAGGCCGCCGAGGCTGCGACGGCCACCCCATGAGTGCGCCCGACGATCTGCTGGTAGGACTGACGTGGCAACAGTTGATCGACCGCCACAGCTTCATCGAACTCGATGCGCTACAGCGCTGTTCAGCGTTGTTGGACGAGGGCACAGTGCGGGTGATAGCCGGACCGTTCGATCGTCTCGAATCACCGTGGTTGATGCCGCAGGGTGTCACACCGGCGGCCGACGATGGCGTGGTGATCGCACGCGGAACCATCGCGGGCAACCCCGTGGTGGTGATCGGCATCGAACAACGCTTCCAGGGCGGAGGTGTGGGTGAGGTATCCGGCGCGAAGATCAGCCAGGCGCTGCTGGCGGCCGCCGCCGAGTCTGCCTCCGGCACCCCCGTCGCGGCTGTCATCTTGCTCGAGACCGGCGGCGTACGGTTGCAGGAGGCTAACCTGGGACTCAACGCGGTGGCCGAGATCTGTTCGGCCGCACTAGATCTGCGGCGTTACGCTCCCGTCATCGGCGTGGTCGCCGGAACAGTCGGCAGCTTCGGCGGTATGAGCATAGTCGCGGGCCTGTGCTCACGGCTGATCGTCACCCCGCAGGCCCGACTCGGCTTGAACGGTCCTGCCGTGATCGAGCAGGAGCACGGCATCGCCGAGTTCGACTCCGGTGATCACACCCTGATCTGGGCCATCGACGGTGGTCGTGCCCGTCATGCGGCTGGGCTGGCCGACGACCTGGTGGCCGACGACACCAACCTGATCCGGGCGCGGGTCACCGACGCCGTGTCGGCAGGCCTGAGCTCGGGGCAACCGCGCAGTCTGCGTATCAACGAAATGGCCCGTCTGCTCTCCGAGAATCCACCCGCCGTCAGGCCATCGGATGTGCAGTCCGCCAGCGCCTCTCGCGGGAGGACCTGGCTCGCCGCGCTGGCGGGCCGTGACCCCGAGCCGGTGATTCCCTCGGTGGTCCGCGCCATCACCGACGACGCGGTCTATCTGGCCGTGGTTCCCGACGCCGGCAATCCCTATCACTGCGCCCGCCACGGCGAGGTCGGTCTCACCGAATGTGTGGCGCTGGCACAGGCCGTGCGCGATGTCACCGACGCCGATGTCGATGCCGCCACCAAGCGGGCCATCATCGCGGTGGTGGACCTGCCCAGCCAGGCCTACGGCCGTATCGAGGAGACCGTGGGACTGCACCAGGCGATGGCGGTCACTGTCGACGCCTATCACGCCGCGCGAGTTGCCGGCCACCCTGTCGTTGCTCTCGTCGTGGGCAAAGCGCTCTCCGGAGGCTTCCTCACCCACGGCCTGCAAGCCAACCAGATCCTCGCCCTCGACGACCCCGGAGTCGAGATCCACGCCATGCACCGCGAAGCGGCCGCCCGGATCACGCTGCGGACGGTGGCCGAACTCGAGGAGCTGGCCAGGACCATCACCCCGCTGAGCTATCACATCCAGGACTGGGCCACCCTGGGATTCTGCGACGGGCTGCTATCCGTCGGTAACGCCGATTCTCCTGGGCCCGAAGACATCACCACCGTCGCAGCAGCGGTGACGCAAGCGGTGAAACGTGCTCGCGGAGGTCCGGTCGACCTGTCCAACCGGTTGGACTCTGCCGCAGCAGTACGGACACGCCACGCGTCGCGGGCGGTGCGCGATCTCATCGCCCGCGAGTGGTCGTGACCACGGAACAACCGCACGATCTGCTCAGGCTGTCCTCACCGACGGCCGTGGGCAAGGACGTACCGCGGTGGGTGAGCGCGGCAATGACCCAGATGCCGTGGGTGGTGGTGCGCCGCGGCCATCCACGGCCCGGGCATGTGCTGGTAGGCGTTCGTGGACACTCCCGGGCTGAACGATTCGGGTTGGAGATTCCCAGGAGTACCGTTGTGCACCGTGTTTCGCCGGAACAACTGAACGAGTTCGGCGGCGATCACGAATTGCCCGCCTTCCGCGCGCTCGAGGCCGTACGCCCGATTCTGGGCGCCAGCGGGTTGCGGTGGGGGCCTACCGGAAGCGTCGGGTTCCAATTGGCGACCGGGCACCGATGTGTGCACCGCGACAGCGATCTGGACGTAGCCGTCTACGCCGACTCCGATACCGACGGGATGTTCGAGTGGCTGCGCGACCTACATGGTGCGCTAGAAGACGTCCCGGCGCGAGTGGACTGTCTGGTGGAGTTCGGTTGGGGCGCAATCAGCCTCACCGAGCTCGCCTCAGACGTCTCCGAGCTGATGGCTCGCAGCCACGATGGACCACAGCTGGTGTCTCGATCCCGGCTGACATCGTGGCCGTAGCACTACTGTTCCCTGGCCAAGGCGCTCAACGGCCGGGCATGTTGAGCGGTGTTCCTGACACCCCAGCGGCCCACGACGCCATCGAGCAGGCCCTCAGGACATGCGCACGCCTGGGCGTGCCGGGCGACCTGGACCGCCCTGGCCAGGACACCCTGCTGACTCAGCTTGCGCTGGTGACCGTCGGCGTCGCCAGCGCGCGTGCACTGATCGACGACTCCGGTGTGACAGTCCACTTCGTGGACGGACATTCGGTCGGAGCGTTCGCCGCGGCCGTGGTTGCCGGTGTGCTCACGCTGCCCGACGCGCTGGCGGCCGTGCATCTGCGGGCGACATCGATGCAGAGTGTGTGCGACGGCCGATCGTGGGGAATGGCGGCAATCACGGGGCTGCCCATCCGCGCCGTCGACACGCTGGTGACCCGCACGTCCACCGCATCGGATCCGCTGTGGGTTGCCAACATCAACAGCGCCACCCAAACGGTGGTCGGTGGTACGTCCGCGGCGTTCGGGGTAGCCGAGGGCGTGGCACGGGATATGGGTGCCCGCGGCTTCGAACGGCTCGCTGTGGACATCGCCTCACACGGCCCCCTGCAGGAGCCCACCGCTGCGGCGCTGCGCGCCCGTCTGGCCGCACTCCGTGTCTGTGACCCGACATCGCGTTACGTCACCAACACCGGCGGACGGGCGGTCGACAGCGCGGCCCAGGTACTGGGCGACCTGGCCGAATCGGTGATGCGTCCGGTGCGCTGGTACGACGGCGTCCGGCTGATTCACGAGCTGGGTGTCGACTGCGCTGTCGAGATGACGCCGGGTCACACGCTGACTCGGCTGGTGGCCACCGCTGTGCCCGACATGGTGACCGTGGCACTCGACGACGTGGGGCTCTCCGTGGCTGCCGGATCTGCACTCAGAGCAGGACGGGCGCGTCCAGATGACCGGAGTCGACACCGCCCTGACCAACGCCGGCAATGAGGCTCGCTGGTCAGACCACCTCGGTGATCTGACCGGTGACGTCGGCGCGCACCTGCTTACTACTGCGCTCACCTTGCACGTTGATGAACATCACGATGTTCGTATCGAAGGGCAGGTTGCGTGTGATGCTCAGGCTACCGACCGCGCCGTCGGCAATTCCACTGGCAGCCACCGCAGCACCGACGGCGGCGGTGATATTGACTGCAGGCACATCATCGACGGGAAAGAGATTCTGCCGCAAGGCTTCTACGTCATCCCCGTAGTCGACGGGCCGCGACGGCCCCACCACACCCGAGGTGTACTGCCACTGGTTCGGCTCTATCGGGGCATTCGGGTCGATGGCCTCGATGGTCAGTACCCCGGGAACGATCGTCACTTCCACCACTTCCATGGAGTGGGCACCCACGCGTCCCGCGATCGCCGCGTATGCCTGGTCAATACCCTCCGCTGTGAAGACGTCCGGGGACACGGTGTTCGTGATGTGTTCCGCGCCCGACTCGACAACCTTCGTGACAACAGCGGCCGCCGTCTCGTCAGGCAGCTCGGCCTTTCTAACCCTGTACGCTACCGATCACAACTTCAGTTGCGGACGCTGGTGTCCACTCGCGGCACCTTGACGTCCGGTACCAGTTGACCCAGCCACGGGCTGTTGCTGTCGCCGCCGTAATAGCTACGGTCACGGTCCCGGCCGCTGTAGCCGAAGCCATGGTCGTCATCCGCCTGTGCGGGGGCAGCAAACCCCACCACGACCGCCGACAGCACGCCAACGATGATTCCTGTCAGTCCGATCTTCGTCATCGGTCTCGCCTCTTCCTGCGCAATTCCATCGACGGGTTGTTTACCTGCGATGTCTGCTGTAACAGGACGGGTGATCGAATGATTCCACCTACATCGGCGCCGTTCCTCCCATATCCACCAGGACCATCTTCTCGATCTGCTCTTCGGTCATGTCGATCAGGTGGCTGAAGATGGTTCCGTAGGGCTCCATCAACACCGCACACCCCTCCCGGGAACGCAGTTCGAAGGTGCCCGGAGCAACCAGTTCTTTCTCAACCCCGGCAGCAAAACCGGCGTCGTAGAGCGGGCGGCCCAGAATGGTTGCGCCGACGTAGCTTCGAGCCAGGGACGCCCACGTCCACACGAGATACTTCTCCGCCAGTGCGAACGTCGAGAACTTCGCGGTGTCGTTCTGTCGTTGGCCTCGGTCATCGATGGTGTCGACACTCCACCACTGTCCGGTTCTGCGCAGGTGCACGGAGTAAGTGGTGGTGCTGAACAAGACAGCGCAGTCGTCACAGTCAGTCGCGACCGCTATCTCGTTGAGCTGGCCCGCATTCGACCAGTGTCTCCAGTTCCGGGCCAGGCGGGTGAAGTCGGGGGTGTCGCTCACTTGACGGCCAGGTAGCCGGAGTCCAGTAGTCCCTGCACCGTGCCGTTGTTGCCGTTGGGCATCAGGATCCGGTATTGCATACCGCCCCCCGGTTGCCCGAACCATGGCGCCACTTGCGATTGCTCGATGCTCCAGCCCAAGGGGAGCTTCGTGGGGTCGGCGACGACGTACTCGAAGTGCGGCAGCACCGCGCTGCTCGGGGTCAACGACAGCTGCGCGATGTGTGCGTCGGGCCCGGACAGGTATCCACCGGTGGTGTAGCCGAATCGACTCAGCTCGGTTCCAGCGGGCAGAGTGACGTGGGGCACGACGGTACCGGGAATCGCGTACGGCTTGTTCGGATTGCTCTCGTTGGGATACAGGTCGCCGGGTGCACCACCCCAGTCGTAGACCCCGGTGAACCACTTCGGGTCGTACCCGACGAACAGTGGCGACGTGACCGGCAGAGGCGCAGCGCCGGTGGCGCCGTCGGCACCCCCGAACAGCCCACCCTGACCGCCGCTACCTCCTGCCCCGCCGAAGGAATGGATGCTGCAGATCTGTTCGGCGTTGTCGCACAAGACGGTTCCCGGTCCACCTGTTCCACCACGACCACCATCGCCGAAGAAATACCCACCATTGCCGCCGTCAGCTCCGTCAGCGCCGGTCGAGGACTGGCCACCGTTGCCCCCGTTGCCGACCAACAGCCCACCGCGGCCGCCGGTGCCGCCCACCGCTGCGGCGGTGTACCGATCCGAGGCACCACCGCTGCCGCCGTCACCGATCAGCCCGGCCCGGCCGCCGTTTCCACCGTTGCCGGCGTTGATGCCTGACAGCCCCGCACCGCCGTCGCCGCCGTCACCGACCATGCCTGCCCGGCCGCCGCTACCCCCGTTGAACCCGTTGCCGCCGTTGCCGAACAGAGAGCCGCCGTTGCCGCCCGTGCACTCGAGGCCCTGGTTGCACGTGGCAGCGGTGTAGCTGAACCCATTGCCGATCCAGACGCCGGCGTTGGGACGCGTCGCGGTGCCGTCGGAGATGAAGTACGCCACGAACGAGCCGAGGTCCGGGGTCGCCAGGACAGCACGGGGAACCGCATTGGCGGGGGTTCCGGTGAAGGTCTGCCAGGTCGACACCCGCTCGGCGGCCTGGGCGGCACGCGGACTGCCGTTCTTCGGCGACCGCTTCGCGGCGGGCTCAGCCTTGGTCTCGGGCTCGGTTTCTACCTCAGCCTCTGCCTTCGGCTCACCCTCATCGATGGCCTCGGATTCGGGCTCCGGCTCGTCCTCGGGTGCGTCTTCAGCCTTGGCGTCGTCGGCCTCAGGCTCTTCGTCCTCAACGGACTCGACCTTGTCCTGGGTCTTGTGTTGGGCCTCGTCTTGAGCCTTGGTCGTCTCCTTCGACGACTCTGATGTCTCCGAGGTCTCCGAGGTGTTCGACCCGGTGCTGTTCGAAGAGGCCGAGGATTCCGGGGAGCTCGTGTCGTCGGCGTAGGCGGCGGCAGGAGACACCGCGATCACGGCCCCCATGCCCAGCGCTGCTGCCAGCGCGCCAGTCCGACCGATGTACAGCGCTGCGCTCATGATGTCCCCTCACGAAGTTCGCGGCCGCTCCGAACGACCTCGCCTGGGGATCTTTCGCGGGTTTGTTGCCAACCAACCCGGAGTCGACTACCTGTTTTCGTCGGCCCTCGCGTCAGGACTACCTAGTTCGTCAGCCACTCCGCCGGTGGTCTGCACACTAGATCGCCGAAACAGGTGCACACACAGAGCGATTGATCACAGAGGCGAGTTCGGCGCGCGTCACCACTCCAGCCTTGCAGCTGGCCCGGTAGATGTGGCCCTCGACGGTGCGCACCGACAGAGACACCGCCTCGGCGATCTCGCGGTTGCTCATGCCCTGCGCCACCAGGATCGCGACCTCGTGCTCACGCCGGGTGAAGGGCAGCGTGATGGTAGCCGCCCGCAAAGCCGGGCTAATGGCATTGCCGCAGCGGGTGGCCAGTGTTGCGGCCCGACCCGCGGCGGTCAGCGCACTGCCCACCCGGCCTGCGCGGCGGTGCGCCGAGGCCGCCTGCGCGGCAACGTCGGCGGCAGTGAGCAGATCGCCGATTTCCTCGAATTCGGTGGAGACGGTTTCCAATTGGACAGCGTCGTCGTCGCCGAGAGCACGTGCGTACCGGGCCGTCAACGGTGCCCTCGGGCCGTCGACCACCGTCGCCAGCTCAGCCAACCGCTCTGCGACGGTGGAGTCGTCGAATTGAACCAGAGTCTGCAGACACAACACCTCGCGTGCGAGTTGGCCGTGAGCACAGGTGAATTCGACGGCCCTTCTAGCTAGTCGACGTGCCTCAGCCAGTTGTTGTCGACCTGCCGACAGCCACGCCGACGCCAGCAGCGCGTTGAGCTCCACCAGAACGTAGGCAGGATGGCGATCGGCCTGAGCTTCCTGCCACGCCCGCTCGGCCGCGGCGACGTCACCGAGGCGGGCCAGCACCTGGGTGCGCAGCAGGTGGAAACGGAAGAAGCTGTTCGCCAGTACGTTGTCAGGGTCGTCGGCCGCGCTTTCGGATGGGAGCAGCTCAAGTGCCCGGGGTAGGTCTCCCGCCGCCAGAGCGGCCGAACCTGCCACCGCAGCAGCCAACGCGCGCGCACTGGACGGCCCTGCGGCACAAGCGATCAGATGATCATCGGCCACCAGGCGCGACTCCCGGACGTGTCCTGCGATGGCCAGGGCGAAAGAGTGGAACTCCACACGAGCCTCGCCGAGGAAGCTGCCCTGCTGCATCGAACTCAGCACGGTATTGCAGGCGGTGGACGTCGTGATGGCATCAGCCGTCCGCCCCACCTCCGCCAAAGCCGATGTCTCGCAACACAGCCGAACAGCCTGGCCATACTCATCGAGCGCCCCGTAGTCCGCCGTGGTCATCATCGCCACCACATCCGCAGGCCGGACCGCGAGCATCAGCTGGTTGGCACGGAAGGCCAGTAGCTGTCCGCGACGCGGTCCGGTGGCGCACGCAAGACCCTCCTCTATGACGTCCCAGGATTCCTGTGGCGAACGCGCGTTCCACAGCAGATTCGCGGCGCGCAGCACCACGTCATTGATGAAGTCCGACTGTGGTGCGTCCTCGGACGCGATGGTGTTGATGACCTGTGCCGCCACGTCGCCCTGCTGGGATAGCACCAGGTTGTAGGCGCGGTGTACGCGCGCATCCTCGGCCGCGCTGGACAGCCGCGCGGCCAGCTCGAAGTCGAGAAGCATGCTGGCTGCGGCGGCCGCGGACGTCAGCACCTGTCTGTCGGGCCGCAGGTCAGATTCCATCCAGAGCAGACCGCGGCGCAGCTTGGTGGCCGGATCCGACTCCCCCGTCAAGGCGCCGGCAACCAGACCACGGAGCCGGCGCAGCTTGAGCGGGCCACACTGCTTCATCCGGATCTCCGCGTAGATCGGGTGACCGACGAGCACCACGTCACCCGACGCCCGGATCAGGCCCCGCTGATCGGCTTCTTCGATGGCCGACTGCTCGGCAAGCCCTGCCAGGCAGGCATAGTCCAGCGGTTCGGCGACCGCAACCAGGTCGACAACGGCGCGCACCGGGTCGGAGACTGCACCGATCTGGCGCTCCACCAACTCGACCAGAGACGGCGTCACCTCGGCGCTGCCGACCCATCGGCACCGGCCTCGATGCGCAACAAGCCGGCCCGCCTGCTGCTCCTGATCGACCAGTTGACGCAGGAAGAGCGCGTTTCCCGCACTCAGCCGCCACATCCGGTCCATGCAGTCCTGGTCCGGGGGCAGGCCGAGCCCCGCTGCCAGCAGCGCAGCGGACTCCGAGCGCGACAGTGGTTGCAGTTCGATTCGGCGCAGCAGCCCTTCTTTCCACAGGGCGGTCACGGACTCCGGCGCGGGTGCGCCGGAGCGCACGGTGACGATCACGACTGCCGATCGCTGCAGCACCAGTTGATGCACCACCAGCGCCGACAGCTCGTCCAGTTGGTGCGCGTCGTCGATCGAGACCAACAACCGGCGTCCGTCGGCGCCTGCGGTCAAGGCGGTGATGACCCGGTGCGCCATCGCCAGGGGTGGACCTTCGGCATCTTCGATCCACTGGGCGAATGCGCCCAGATGAATACAGCGACTGCTTGCTGTAGCTGCAATGCGACGTACGGTCCAGCCGGCATCGACGGCCACGGCGACGGCTTCGCGGGCCAGCCTGGTCTTGCCCACGCCAGCCTGTCCTGCCAGCAGAATCCCACGCCATTCACAACTGGTTGCCAGCTCGGAGATCATGGCGATCTCCTCGTCCCGGCCGGTCAGTGGCCATGCCTCGATCACCAGCCAAACATTAGCCAAAAACGGATCTGCTCACCTTAGGTGCGAGACAACTCGGTCCGAAGTTTTCGGCGCGCAAGATCCAGCAGGGGCTCCAGAGCTTCAGCCTCGATCCGCAGATGCGCGCAGATCTCGTCGGCAGGCAGGCCGGCATCGATGTACCGCAGCGCCCGGGCGTAGACGTCGGGCAGTCTGCACAGGGCAGCGTCGTAGTTCTCGTCGCTAGTGCCCACGACGACCATGCTGCCCCGACTGCGCCCGTGTGGGCCGCACCTGACTACCTGCTTCTACAGCCACCGCAGGGTGGACTACCTGGGTTGCAGCCGCCAGCCCGACGCTGCCTGCTGCTGCTGCCAGAACTGGGCGAATCGCCCGCCCGCGGCCAGTAGCTCGTCGATGCTGCCGTCTTCGACCACGCGGCCTGCCTCAACGAAGAGCACCCGGTCGGCGTGCCGGATGCTGGCCAGGCGATGCGCGACGATGACGCGGGTTCTCGCCCGGGGGTCGGCGACCAACGCGTCGACGACAGCGGCCTCGTTCTCCGAGTCCAGTGCACTGGTGGCCTCGTCCACCAGCAACACCGGAGCCGGTTTGAGCAGCGCCCGGGCGATGCTGACCCGCTGTCGCTCACCACCGGACAGGGCCGACCCGGCCTCTCCCACCTTGGTGGCATCTCCGTCGGCCAGCCGGGCGGTGAGCACATCAACCCGGGCCAGCCGCATCGCAGTCGCCACGGCGTCCTCGCCGGCGGCCGGATCGCCAACCAGGATGTTCTCGCGCAGCGAGCCGTCGAAGAGGAACGGATGCTGGAACACCATGCTGACCGCGGCGCGGCGGGCATCGGCGGTCATCTCGGCGAGATCGACACCGCCGAACAGCACTTTCCCCGAGGTGGGTTGGTGCAAAGCGGCGATCAACGCGAGCATGGTGCTCTTGCCGGAGCCCGACGGGCCGACGATGGCGGTGGTGCTACCCGGCGCCAGCGTGAAGCTGACACCGTCGAGTACCTGGGTGTCACCGTAACCGAAACGGACGTCGTCGAATTCGATGGCAGGCGCATCAGAACCCGGAGTCCGGGTGCCGAAGGTGTGTACCGGCGCGTCCAGCACGGCCCGGATCTTGCCCAGCGTCGCGCGCGTGGACTCGATGGCCGGGGCCAGCTCGCTGATCACCGTGAAGGGTTCGAGATATCGGGCCAGCACCACGATCAGCGCGACGGCTTCGGGGATGCCCAATTCGCCGTGCATCGTCAACCATGCCGTCATGCCCGCGAACACCAGCAGGGCGATCTGGCTGGCGAGGGCGAACAGCAGCTGTCCCGGGATCTGCATGGTCAGCAGCCTCAGGGTGGCGCCGTGCTGCTTCTCCAACGCCGTGCCGACGAGGCTGCGGGCGGGCTCCACCCGTCGCGCCGCGCGCAGCGCCTGTTGGGTTCGGGCGAACTCGATGATCCGCTCGGTGAGCGCGGTATTGGCCTCGCCGGCAACCTCATCCGCCTTACGCCCCAGCCGCCCCGACAGCCAGAGTGCGCCGAAGAGCACCGCGACACCCACCAGTGCGGCCAGCCCCAGCGGCACCGACACCGCGAGCAGCGCCGCACCGATGGCGCCGGGCAGCAGGATCGCACCGGCCAGCGGTGTCAGCAGATTCACCACTGTTCCGGCGAGTTCGGGGCCCGTTGCGGCGATCGCCTGTCGTGCGGTGGCGGTGTTCTCGGGTCCAAACCAGTCCAGCGTGACATCCGGCAACTTGTCGGCCATGTCGTGCTGGCTGCTGTCGAGAACTGCGAAGCCGAAATCGAAACCGATTCTGGCGGTGGCGGTGTCGATGCCCCAGCTGGCGACGGTGACCACCGTCAACCATCCCAGCCATCCCCATGCCCGCGATGGATCATCACCGAACAGCGCAGCCACCAAGGGAATCAGCAGCACCGCGGCTGCCGCGCGCAGCAGCACCGATGCCACGGTCAACGCTACGTACACCCCGACCCTGTTGCGCCGGTCAGCAGGCACCAGTCTCAGCAGTGTGCGGATCATCGACCGACCTCGGCGGTGACGGGTTGCCCGGTTTCCCACAGTGCGCGGTAGCGTCCACCGGCAGCCAGCAGTTCCTCGTGGGTACCCGCCTCGGCGATCTTGCCGTGATCGAGCACCACGATCTGGTCGGCCTGGGTGACGGTGTGCAGCCGGTGGGCAATCACCAACACCGTGCGATCCCGGGTGAGCCGGTTGAGCGCCTGCTGCACAAGGTATTCCGATTCCGGGTCGGCAAACGCGGTGGCCTCGTCCAGGATCAACACCGGGGTGTCTGCCAGCAGAGCGCGGGCGATGGTCAGTCGCTGCTTCTCGCCGCCGGACAGGGTGGACCCGGCGCCGAGGATGCTGCTGTAGCCGTCGGGCATCGCCGCGATGCGCTCGTGGATCTGGGCGTCGCGCGCAACGGCCTGCACCGTGTCCTGTCCGGCGTCCGGAGCGGCCAGCGCGATGTTCTCCGCTACCGTTCCGTTCACCAACTGCGGTTCCTGCAACACGAATCCGACACGGCGGTAGAGTTCGTCGGCCGACAGGGTGCGAATGTCGATGCCGCCGATGCGGATCGCTCCGCACTGCACATCGTGGAACCGCGCGGCCAATGCCGCCAGAGTCGACTTGCCCGATCCCGATGGGCCCACCAGTGCGGTCACGGTGCCGGGGCGCAGCGTCAAGGTGACGTCCTCGATCACCGGGACGTCCGCGCGGTAACCGAACGTCACGCCGTCGAATTCGACGGAGTTGTCAGAAGGCGCGACTGCAGGTCCGTCCGCGACCGCCAGTTCTGTTTCGTCGAGCACGCTCTGGATCCGTCGGGCGGCCTGCAAGCCGCCCTGGACACCGCCGACGCCGTAGCCGATACCGAGCAGGCGAGCTCCGAAGGTGGTGCCGAGCAACAGGAATGGCAACAGATTCACCGGGTCGAGCCCACCCGAGACCACCAGCGGCGTGCCGACAGCCAGGATCAGCCACAGGAAGGTCGACGGCCGGGTCACGATGTCCATCGATGTCTTCTTGCCCACGAACGGCCGCTGCCACGACACCAGGAAGTCGATGTAGTCGTCGAGTCTGCGCCGGAAAGTCGAGGCAGCGGCACCACCGAAGACCCGGATGACAGGCTGGCCCTCGAGGTAGGCGCCGGCCTCGCCGTTCATGCGCTCGGCCCAGCGGGGTGCCTGGAGCACTTTGGGTCCGGACTGCGCCATCATCACCCACATCAGCACGATGTAGACCAGCACCGGGACGAACAGCGCCAGTGCGATGCGCCAGTCCACCACAAACAGGTAGACCAATACCGCCACCGGAGCGGTCACCGCGGCCACCGCGTCCGGGATCGCGTGGGTGATCAGGTAGTGCAGAGCCATGGTGTCGTCCTGCACCAGTTGTTTGACGGTGCCCGATCCCCTGGTGGTGAACCAGCCCAGCGGCAGCCGGGCCAACTTGGTCAGCAGCCGGCCGCGCAGGTTTCTGGCGAACACGGCGTCCAGTCGGTGCAGCCACAGCGCCAGTCCGGCCGCACACGTGGTGCCGACGCCCAGCAGCACCACCGCCGCGATGCCCAGCGTCCACAGGCGGGTGGCGTCGGCGCCGCTGAGCAGCAGCCGGGCCAGCTCCACCAACAGGACGAACGGCGCCAGTTCGACAAGGGTGATCACGGCTTGCAGAACCCCGGACAGGATCAGTGAAGTCTTCAGCGGCGCCAACAGTCGGCCGCCGGCGTTGGCCTTCCACTGTCCCTGGGGTCGCTCGGGCGTTGCGCTCTTGGGGGAGCTGCCTCGGGTTCGGGGCTGCGGTCGGTACCCATGGCACGACCCTCGGTCCAGTAGGCCTGTGCGTGGACCTCCTGCTTGGGGAAGCCGAACTCGTCGCGCAGCCGGGTGCGCAGGTGTTTCAACGAACCGGCCTCTGGCCCCAGCCAGGCGTACCAGTTAGACCAGTCCCGCGATTCCAGAGCAGCCGCCATGGTTGCCGCATCGCGGCGCGGAACGCGGTGCACGGTCAGCCGGGGATGCTCAGCCAGGGGGATGAGCGCGTCGTTGTCATCGTGCTGTTCGAGGTAGGCCTCGATGGGAATGTCGTGCGGGACGGCGCCGATGATGCCGTTGATCGCCGGGGTGGACGCCGAGTCCCCGATCAGCAGGTAACCGGCTGGCCGGTCGGCGGGGTCCTCGGCGATGTTGAAGCCCCGCGACCCCATGGACATCACCGCGATGCTGGTGCCGGGTTCCACATCTCGAGCCCAGGTGGAGGCGGGGCCCGCCGGTTCGTGCAGCACCATGTCGATGGAGAAGCGTCCGGCGCCGGGATCGCAGTCGGCGATGGTGTAGGCCCGCTGGAATTCGGTGTCGGAGCCGGCGGGGTCGGGGAACCAGAACCGCAGCCACGACGTGGGCTCGGCGATCACCTCGTCGAACAGCGTCGGTGAGGCGAGGTGCACTCGGACCAGGTGCGGGGCCAGGAACTCCTTGCCCAGCACTGTCGACTCGTGGTCGCGGGCGCCGAACCCGCGCAGCATCACGCCCTGAAAGCCTCGTGAGCCCCGTGCCATCACGCCTCCTGTGGATCGACGTAAGGAAGGCTAACGAAAGTCGTGGCGGCACGGTCGGCCCCGTGTTCACAGCACGACGGGCGTCCCCACCATCCAGCCGCCGTCGACCACCATGATCTCGCCGACGATGTGATCCGACAGCGAGGAGCACAGGAACAGCACCGCGTCCGCTATCTGCTCGGAGGTGGCCCATTTGCCGTTGGGGGTCTGGCCTTCCAGGGCATTTCGGATAGAGCTGTCATAGATGGCGGTCATCTCGGTCTCCACGAATCCGGGAGCGACCGAGTTGATGTTGATTCCCATTGGGGCGTAATCGATTCCCGCCTGCCGAGTCAGGTTCACCACGGCGGCTTTGGCGGAGCAGTAAGCCGCGAAACCGGGATTGGCGCGCAGCCCGCTGATGGAGGTGACGTTGACGATCTTGCCTTTGCGACCCGCCGCAAGCATGGCGCGCACCGCCGCCCGCATGCAGTAGAACGTGCCGTCGACATTGACGCGGAATTGCTGATGCCACGTCTGGTTATCGGTGTCCGCGAGCGATCCTGCGAGCAGAGCTCCGGCGTTGTTGACCAGGATGTCGAGCCCGTACTGCGTCTCCACCTGTCCGATCACCTCATCGACCGCGTCGGAATCGGCGATGTCGAGCGCCACCGACTCCGCCTGCCCACCGCTGTCCACGATCGCCTTCCACGTCGCCGTGGCTGGGTCCGCAGCATGGTCGGAGCGATCGGCGATCACCACCCGCGCACCGGCCTGCGCCAGCTTCACGGCCGTGGCCCGGCCTATCCCCCGTGACCCACCCGTCACAATCGCCGTCTGACCTGCCAGATCGATCATCGTTGACGTCCTTCCATCGCTGTCATCTGCCGATGAACAGTCGACCTGGACCATTTCTGGTTTCAGCACACTGGCGTTAACGACATGCAAAGGTGCACCGGCGGCACCAGGCCGAACGTCATCCCGGGCAATCACGCCCAGGGCGAGAACCGTCGGAAGGCACAACGCGACCACCATCAGAATCGTGGTGAGGGCATCCCTCTGACGCCTAGGCTGGACCACCATGGCGACCTTCGGCTCATGGCCCACACCGGTGACCTCCGAACTGGTGGTGCGCGCCGCCGCCGGGCTCGGCGATGTCCGTCTGCTGGGCGACGCTGTAGTGTGGTCTGAGCTGCGACCGCTGGAGGGCGGTCGCACGCAGTTGGTCCGACGCACCGGCGACGGTCCCGCCGTCGACCTGCTGCCTGCGAGCGCAAACGCCCGCACCGCCGTCCACGAGTACGGCGGAGGTGCGTGGTGGCTGTCCGACGACACCGTGTGGTTCACCGACTGGGCCGACCAACGTCTCTACACCGTCGCCGGGTCCGCTGCACCGGTACCGGTGACGCCCGAGCCGCAGGTGCCGCGCGGAGACCGCTGGGCCGACGGCTGTGTGACGGCGGACGGCCGTTGGGTCCTGGTGGTCCGTGAGCACCATCCCGCCGGCGGCGGACCAGCCGATGTCGTCAACGAGATCGTCGTCCTGGACGTCGCAGGCGAGCTTGCTCCGAGGGTGGTGGTGACCGGCCCGGACTTCGTGTCCGACCCGCGAATCTCACCCGACGGCCAACGGCTGTGTTGGCTGCAGTGGTCACATCCCGACATGCCGTGGGATGGCACCGAGCTGTGTGTGGCCGAGTTGCACAACAGCGACGCCGGTCCACTGTTGGACACCACGCAGGTGGTGGCGGGCCGCCCTGGCGGTGAGTCGGTGACCGGTCCTCGCTGGGCCGACGACGGCAGCCTCTGGTTCATCTCCGATCGATCCGACTGGTGGAACCTCTACAGGTGGGTGCCGGGCGCTGGGCAAGTCGAGTCCATGGTGGCCATGGACGCTGAGATCGGCGGTGCACAGTGGGTTTTCGGATTGTCGAGTTATGCCTTTCTGTCAGGCGGACGCACGGTGTTCACCTCAGCCCGCGACGGGCTCGGGTTCCTCGCGCTGCGACTGGCTGACGGCTCCGTGGTGGACCTCGACGTGCCATACACGTCGTTCACGTCGATCCAGGCCGAGGGTGGCCGCATCGTCTTCGTCGGCGCCTCGGCCACCACCGAGCCGGCCGTGGTGTCGGTGACAGTCGACCGTTCCGGCATCGTGACGGGCACCGAAATACTGCGCGCACCACGCGAACTCGGTCTCGACCAGTCCTGGTTCTCGACACCTGAAGCGATCTCGTTTCCCACCAGCGGCGGGCGCACCGCTCACGCCCTGTTCTATCCACCGACCAACCCCGAGGTCACCCCAGAGCCTGGGGAGCTGCCTCCGCTGCTGGTGTTGATCCACGGCGGGCCCACCAGCGCCGCCCGCCCCACGTTGCTGCTCAGCACGCAGTACTGGACCAGCCGAGGCTTCGCGGTGGTGGACGTCAACTACGGGGGGTCCACCGGCTACGGTCGGGCCTACCGCAACCAACTGCGCGGACAGTGGGGTGTGGTGGATCTTGACGACTGCGAGGCAGCTGCCCGGTGGTTGGGTGAGCAGGGGCGCGTGGACCCGGCCAAGTTGTGCATCCGCGGCGGCTCAGCCGGTGGCTACACAACCCTTGCTGCCCTTGCTTTTCGGAACACGTTTGCCGCCGGCGCCAGCCATTTCGGAGTGGCCGACCTCGAGGCACTGGCCACCGAGACACACAAGTTCGAGAGTCGCTACCTCGACAGCCTCATCGGCCCGTATCCCGAGCGCCGCGCTCTGTACATCGAGCGCTCCCCGATCCACCACGTCGACGGATTCGACCGTCCGCTGATCGTGCTGCAGGGCCTCGAGGACGAAGTGGTGCCGCCCAATCAGGCCGAGATGATCGTCAGCGCGCTACGCACCAAGGGTGTGCCCGTGGCGTACGTGCCGTTCGAGGGCGAACAGCACGGGTTCCGCCAGGCGGTCAACATCCGCCGTGCACTGGACTCCGAGTTGTCCTTCTACGCCCAGATTTTCGGGTTCGAGTTGCCTGCAAACGAGAACATCGAACCAGTGGTCGTGGAGAATCTCTGATCTCGTCGGGTGTTCGCCATCAGACTTGCAGTGCTTGCAGGGATAGGCCGATCACGCGTCCGCGCCGTCGGCGGCCCGGTTGCCGGTGTAGATCACCGAGATGGTGTCGTCAGTGGAGTTGGCGGCGTACAACATACTGCCGTCGGCGCTGACCGCCAGACCACTGAAGTCGCCCACCGTGAGCGGCTCTCGGAACACGGCACCTGTCGAGGTATCGATCACCCGCACCTCGACTTGCTCGTCTGAGTGCTCGAGGACGTAGACGCGGGCTCCATCAGGGCTCACCACCGGTGAAGACAACCAGTCGCGAAACACGATGGTGTGTCCGATGGTGTTGGTGGCGGTGTCGATCACATACAGCAGGCCCTCGGTGCTGTTGTCACTAATGTAGACGTGCGAGCCGTCGGGACTGGCCACCATCGCGCCCGCTGGGGTATCCAGGCTGATCGTGGCTACGGTGATGTTCACTGCGGTGTCGATCACCCTCACCGTGAACGCACCGTCTACATTTCCCTGGGCGACATAGGCCAAGGCGTTCATCGGTGTATCGGCGATGGCAAGACCACTCGGGCTGAAGCTCACCGGGATCTCACCGATCTTCGTCTGGGTGGCGGTGTCGATCACCGCCACATACCCGAACGGATAGCTGGAGTTCGTGACATAGGCATACGCACCGTCCGGCGTGAAGGCCACTTCCGACGGTGACCCGTTGACCTGGATGGTCGCCGTGACCGTATTGGTGGCTGTGTCGATCACCGCCACTGCCTTGTCCTCGAAGGTGGTGACGTAGGCATAGGTGCCATCCGGGGTGAGTGCGAGGTCTGTCAACCCATTGTCGCCAAGGGGAATCGAGGCGCGGACGGTGTTGGTGCCCGTGTCGATCACCTTGACTACATAGGTGCCGGTGCCGGCCCCGAGGTCGACAACCAGCGCGGCGATATACAGCGAGGCTCCGTCTGGGCTGACCACCATCTCCGACGGATACCCGCCCACGTTTATGGTGGCGAGCACAGTGCCCGCCTCCAGTGGGCTGACCGGAACGGTGAGAGTGGTGTTGGTGGCGGCCAGCCCGTTGCTCGCCGTCACCGTGAACGTTGCGGTGACGGCACCACCGGGCGCACCGGCAGCCAGACGAGCAGTCTGGCTGGGCGTGAAGGTGAACGAGCCATCGGGCTTCAAGACCACTGTGCCCTGTGCGGGGTCCACGGTGCCGGTGAACGTCACGGGTAGTCCGGGTGTCCCCTTCACACCGACCTCGCCGGTAACAACACCTTCGGCGGTCGGCGCGTTCACCGTGGGATCCCCCGGCCTGGGCACCACGCCGAGAGAGCTCTCGATGCGACGGAACAGCCCCCAAACCAGCGCACCCAGCGGATTGTCCGGAGCCTCAGGGGTATTGAGCCCTAAGAAGGTCAGCACACCAACCAGCAGATTCTCCACCGGATTGGCAGTGACCGTCGCGTTCGCGGTGCGGCCGGTCGCTGCGGTGTGGAGATGCGCATGGTTCTCCTCAACTGCTTCTGTCGGAGTGGCAGTGGGAACGGGTTCCGTCTCGATCGCGGTGACGGGTCCGGTGGGTTCGGGCTCGGGTTCCGGTTCCCGAACGGGTTCAGTCGCATCCGGTGTGGGTTCGGTCGTATCCTGCTCGGCGAGTTCGACGGTGGACTCCGTTTGCTTCGTCGAGGTTGCGGAGTACCCATCACCTGGCTCTGTCTCATCCGACGACTGCGACAAGTTCGTCTGCCAATCCGGCGTTTGCGGCTCGTCCACCGAGGTACTCACGGTTTCGAAGCTGTCCTCGTCCCTCGGTTCGGACTCCTCGTCCCTCGGTTCGGGCTCCTCGTCCCTCGGCCGGGGATCCTCATCCGTCTGCTCCGCGTCATCGGCGGGTTCGGATTCCTCGGCGCTGTCGGTGCCCGCGGCCTCCGAAGCCGACGACGGATCACTCGGCTCGGTCTCGGCGTATGCCACACCCGTCGCACCGGCGATGCAGATACCTGCGCCGGCGATCGCCACACCGGTACCCAGATACTCGAAAACCGTTTTACCCATTCGGAATCCCCCGTCGCGCGTTCCTGCACTCGACGTTAGTCAGTGGCAAATCCGGGGGTAACTAGGTGATTCCCTAGAAAACTAGTCACCTTCACGCATGAGCCGGCCGAGTTCGGCCCGTGAGCGAATACCGAGCTTGCGGTAGACGCTGGCAAGATGAAACTCGACCGTCTTCGCACTGACGAACAGCGCTGCGGCAACCTCGCTGTTCGTCATTCCAGATGCCGTCAGTCTGGCGACTCGCTGTTCTGCCGGGGTGAGGGTGTTCCGGACGACCATCTCGGCACGCGTGCGGGCCGCCCAGAGTTCGGTTCCCAACTGCTCGAACACGTTCAGCGCCTCGTCGAGGAATGCCGCCCCAGCCTGCTGGTGTCGCCGATGGCGCTGGATTATGCCGATAGTCAACAGTGTTCGCGCACGTTCGAAGGGCATCGCGATTCGATTGTGCGCCACCAGCGCGTATTCCCCGACGCGGAGAGCCGCGTCGTACTCTCCACGGGCGGCCAGGAGCATGCTCCGACCACGTCCGCCCACCGCCAGCATCCACGGGCGATCGAGTCGGCGGCCATTTCGTTCCAGCATGTCGATCAACGCCTCAGCTTCGCCCAGTCGCCCAGTGTGGATCAGTGCTTCAACAGCATCCGGGATGAAGGCCGCGGTACTCATCTCCGTCGCCTCGGGGTTTGCAGTCACTCGAGCGATCAGCGGGGCCAGGGTTGTCAGCGCCGCCCGGTAATTACCCAACGACACTTCCAAGAAGCCGAGCACCGTCGTCGGCCATTCGCGCATGGCCGCAAATCCGCTGCGTGCATTGGCGGCCAAGGCCTCGGTCAGGTCAGCTCGAGCATCGACCTCGCGACCAGCGTACGCCCGTACCGCAGCGCGAGTCGTCAGGGCGATGAACAGGGAGACGTTGCCGCCCAACTGTTGTGCCCGATCCACAGTGTCCTCGGCGAGCTTGGCGGCTTCCTCCAAGTCCCCCAGCCAAACCGCGACAAAGCATGCGTGGAAGGACACAAAGACCAGCTCACTCTCCTGCCCGCGTTCGAGGCAGCCGCGCCGAATGGTGGCCAGCGCGTCCCGGGCCTGGTCGAGTTGACCTGACCAGCCCCACAGCAGTGCGTTCTGCACGATGGGCCGAAACGCGATCGGGATGTCCGCTTCGGTGTCCTCAAGTTCCAGCGCACGATGCAGGTCGGCGTCGTCGAGGCCGCCACCCTGCAGAAATCGCACCATGGCGCGCATGCCGAGGGCCTGCCCGAGTAACGCCGAGGCCCCTGAGCTGGTTGCAACCAGAACGGCATCTTCCATCTTGACGGACGCCTCGGCGGTTCGGCCAACATTGATCAGCGCGAACGACTGCGTGACCAACATGAGTCCGCGCAGAGCCAGGTTCTCACCGACCTCCTGCAATCCGCGCTCAAGCACCCTGACGCCGTCGAGGAAGCTGTTGTCGAACAGTTCCACGACGGCCAGCAGCATGAGGGCCCACGCGCGCAGACCCCCCGGCCGGGATTGCGCGATGGCTTCGTTGAGGAGATCCCTGGCTCGGCTGGAGTTGCCCGCCGCGACATGATGACTCGCTGCGCGGATCCGGCGGCCCGGCGTATCACCCTGCGGTCCGAGCCCCAGTGCGAGATCGAGCAGTTCGGCTGCGGCTGCCGGCGCCCCGCGCTTGCGGGCCAGTTCGGCTGCAATGTCCAGCGTTTCGATGGTTCCCCGGGACGCGCGCGTGACGGAGAGAGCAAGGTGTCGTGCACGTGCCTCGGGTTCATCGATGAGGTTGGCCAACCTCGCGTGCATCGCTCTACGGAGCACCGGTCCTGCCTCGATATAGACGCCGCGAGCGAGTAGCGGATGCACAAAACTCACTCGTCCACCTGTAATTTCGATGATGGCAGAGCTTTCCGCTCCCTTGAGTAATGTCACCAGGCTCTCGGCGTCAGAAGCCACCGCATCGGCAACCAGCTCGACAGTTGGGTTTGCCAGGCAGGCCACGGCCAGCAGAGCCTCCCGCACGTCCTCAGCGAGGCTGGCGACGCGGCTGCTCACCACGTTCGCCAAGGATGCGGGCAGCGACGTCGGTAGGAGGCTGTGTTCGTCCAGTGACCGCGCCAGTTCCAGGCCGTAAAACGGGTTGCCTCGTGAGAGTTCATGGATCTTCTGCATTGTCGTTCGCGGAAACGATCTGCCGACACGGCCGGTGATGACGGTATTCAGCTCGCTCATGTCCAACGGCTGCAAAGAGATCCGTTGAACTGCATCCGGATCCGCTAGTTGCAGCCACGCGGTTGCGGCTGTGCTGTCGCGGTCACTGCGGGTGCTTACCAGCACCGCGACCCGTCCGGTGAGTCGCCGCAATGCGAAGGCGACTGCATGCGTACTGGAGGTATCCAGCCATTGCAGATCATCGATCGCCACCAGCACCCGAGAGTCCGCAGCCAAGCGTTGCAGCACCGAGAACGTTGCTGCCGCCACAGCGCGCGGATCGGTGGGCAGCTCGCCGGTTTCGCTCCGCAGCAGAACGTGGTCGACCGCGCGCCGTTGTGGATCCGGCAAGGTGGACCAGGCATCGACATCGACACTGCTCAACAGGTCGGCCAGCGAAGAGTAGGACAGCTCCGACTCCGCCGCAGCCGGGCGGGTGACGAGAACGTGGAATCCACGCTCACGGGCCTGCGCCACCCCGGCGAGCCACAACGTCGTCTTGCCGATCCCGGGTTCGCCCTGCAACATCAGTGCAGCCGGCTCATTGACATCGGCCAGGAATTGAGTCAACACCTGCGTTTCGGCTTCGCGACCGCACAGGCGTGATCCGTCGACCATGAATTTATGATCCGCCACCCGTGGCGGTAACGCCCACTGTGGGAGGTCAGGCGACCGGCTGAATCGACTGCAACTCGAATAGATGGCTGTCCGTTGGGTCGGGCTCACCGCGGACCACGATGGTGCCCGGGGGTAGCCGTGCCGCCAGATCGTTGAGCTGTCTGGGCAGAAACGCGGCGGCTTTGCCTTCTCCGTACCAGTTGGGGTCGGAAGGAGCGCCGGGGCCGGCCCCGGCGATGGCGGCGTCCCACTGCGCGACGAGATCGGGTGGCGCACTTCCGAATCCGGCCGAAGGCAGATAGAAGCGCTGTTCGCCGAAGATGGTGACCGGTGTCGCGCCGCCGATCGGCGTGCCGGTCAAGGTTCCTTCTGCGCTGTCTGCGCTGACCGCGGTCAAACGCGCGACGCAGCCTCCGCTGTCCGGGGTGTATCCGTCTGGGCAGCTCGGCTCCGCGTGCGCGTTCACCACGGCGGACGTTGCCGCAAAGACGAACGCTATGGCGGCGATCTGGATGGTCTTCATCACGCTCTCACATCCTGCTCGACGCGGCCGAACTCCACGGTCTTGCCGTCAAAGGGGCCGCTGCACGCCACCACGACGTGATAGACCGACAGCGGCGGCGGAGCAACAACAGCGAAGCCGGCCCTGCCGTTGGGGGCGATGGTGAAGTTCCGATTGACCCCCGGTAGCATCGGATTGCTTGCTGCATAACTACAGGTTCCGGGAATGTCAGCCGTGCTGGTGACATTCACCGTCCACTGCAACCCACCCCGGCCGAATGACACCTGCACCGCATTCGTCGGCGCCACCTTGGGCGGCGTCAGCGGCTCTGCAGCAGGAATAGGAGTGAGGGTCGGGTTTGTGTTGGGATCGGGTCCGGGTGGCAGCGTGGCGGTCTTCGGCGCGCCGAAGACGATACCGACAGTGTCCTCTTCGAACTCCTCGTCGCGGATGAAGCCCACCCCGAACTCGGTGAAGTTGCAGTTGTTGACGTTCTGCCACGCACCATTGTCGAAGGCTCGGTTGATGGCCTCGGCCTGCGGATCACCGTAACCCCAGGACTTCACCGTCGTGCCGTCGTATCCCGTGACCTGGAAGGATTGTGCGTTTGCGGCTCGCACCAGAGACTGGGCCGCACCTTCGAGTGCACTGTTGTAGGTCAACGGGCCGCAGACCGTTCTGGCCCGATTCTCAGTGACGCGCGCCTTGATGGGCGCCAGTGGGTCATCAGCCTGCGCAGTAGGCATCGACACCGTTCCGGCTGCCAAGCACATGGCGACCACAGCACTGACCACACGGCGCACTATTGTCCCGTCTGCCCCCACGATTACCCGCCTCGGTCGCCTGCCGATGGAGTGGCCCGCCGTCGGACCTCTCCCTCCCGGACAGGGACGTTAATGGTTGGCAGGAGTGTCGGATAACTAGGTGTTTCCCTAGGAAACAGCCCTGGAGGAATAGACGACAACTGGACCGCGTTGCGCGTCACACCCGACAAACACACGGAGGCGACCAATGAAGATCGGCATCATCGGGGCAGGACTGATCGGCGGCACACTGACCCGTCGACTCCGCGAGCTGGGACACGATGTCGCGGTGGCCAACTCCCGCTCTCCGGAGACACTCGCGGATCTGGCGCACGAGACAGGCGCGACGGCCGTATGGGCCAAGGACGCTGCGACCGACGCCGACCTCGTGATCGTGAGCATTCCGCAGAAGAACGTCCCGGACCTCGCCGACGGCATAGTGGATGCGCGGCGGCCCGGCGCTCCGGTGATCGAGACCAACAACTACTACCCGCAACAGCGAGACGGTGAGATCGCCGCGATCGAGGGCGGCCAAGTCGAGAGCGCCTGGGTTGCCGAGCAGATCGGCGCACCGGTGTTCAAGGTGTTCAACGGCATCTGGTGGAAACACCTGCTGGAGAGCGGATCACCGGGCGGGACGCCCGGCCGCATCGCGCTGCCTGTCGCCGGAGAGGACGGCGCCGGGCGCGACCTGGTGCACGGCATCGTCGATCAACTCGGCTTCGACCCGGTGGATGCCGGCCCGATCTCCGAATCATGGCGCCAACAGCCTGGTACTCCGGTGTACGGCAAGGACTTTGATGCCGAGAACACGGTCAAGGCGCTCGCCGAAGCATCACCCGAGCGCACTGCTGACTGGCGTGCGCACGCAGTGTGAGCGCCGGATCACAGATACGCACGACGCACCTCTGAGTCGTCCTCGCGGCCGTAGCCGGCGTCGGCGGCGCGACGGAATCTTTCGCGGGCGGCTTCCAGGATCGGCGCGCTGAAACCGGCGTCTGCCGCGGCTTCGGCCACCATGTTGCTGTCCTTGACGAAGATGTCCAACATTGTCAGAGACGGCGGGTCTGGCTGGAGCATCCGCGGACCGCGGTCACCCAGCATCCAGGAACCACCCGCGCCGGACTTCACCGCGTCCAGCACCCGTGCGGAGTCCAGCCCGAGCCGCTGAGCCAGCATCAGGGCTTCCGCCGCCGCTGCCAGATGGACGCTGCACAGTAATTGGTTGACCACCTTGACCGACTGACCGTCGCCAACCTGCTTGCCGCACAGGAAGATCGAGCCCATACATGCCAGCACGGCCTCCGCCCGCCCCACCACATCGGGGTCGCCACCCACCAGCAGAGTCAGCGTGCCGCGCTCGGCGCCATTGACGCCACCGGTGACCGGGACGTCCAGCACGTCGATGCCACGCTCGGCCGCCTGGGCCCCCACCTTCTCCACAGCGGCCGGCCCCACGGTCGACATCACCACGCAGGTGGTTCCCGCCGGCATCACCGAGAACGCACCCGCTTGGCCGCCGAGTACGGCGGACAGCTGATCAGCGGTTGCCACCATCGCGACAACGATGTCCGCACGCTCCAGGTCGGCAAGGTCGCACAGCGTGATGCCGGCAGCTCGAGCCAGTTCGCTTCGCACCGGACTCGCCTCGACCGCGATCACTGCGTGACCGCCGGCCGCAACCCGCTGCGCCATCGGAAGTCCCATGGCGCCAAGGCCGATGAACCCCACCGTGGTGGCTGTCATGCGGTGGCCGGCTGGCTGGTCTGGACATCCCCGTCGGTGGGCGGCTCCTCATAGATCGCGGCGTCGTCCAGGGCGTCCGTGCGCTCGTTCAGCAGCGCCGTGGCGATCGCTGCCGCGATCATGATGACCAACAGGTAGACCGCGATGGGCACCCAGCTGCCGTACCTTCCCAGCAGTGCGGTGGCGATGATGGGAGCCAATGCCCCTCCGAAGACACCGCCGAGGTTGGTGCCGATGGCCACACCGGAGTACCGCAGCCGGGCCGGGAACTGGTGCGGCAGGAAGGCGTTCAATGCGCCGTAGTTGGCGGCGAATCCCGCGAACAGCAACAGGAAACCGAGCAGCACCAGGGCTGGGTGACCCGTGTTGAGCAGCGGGAAGAACACGAAAGGTACCACCGCCATCAAGGCGATGCCCACCAGGAGGATCTTCTTGCGGTCCACCCGATCCCCGAGTGCACCGAAGTACGGCATCGCGACGATGAGCACCGCGCACGTCACCATGATCGAGGTCAACACCATCGACCGGCTTGCACCTTGCTGCACCGCATAGGTCAGAGAGAACACTGAACCGAAGTAGAAGATGACGTTGGTGGGCATGTTGGCCAACGCCACGCCGATGACCCGTCTCCAGTGGTGCCGGAACAGTTCCGCCGACGGGCTGGCGCTGACGGTCCCGGTGCGCTGCGCCGCCTCGAACACCGGACTTTCTTCGAGCTGCAACCGGATGTACAGGGCGACCATCACCAGCAACCCCGACAGCAGGAACGGAATGCGCCAACCCCACGACATCAGGGCGGCTTCCGGCAGTTGCGTTATCGCGAGGAACACGCCGTTGGCCAGCAACAGACCACAGACGTTCCCGGTGCCCACGATGCCGGTGAACAGGCCACGTTTGCCGCCGCGGGCGTGCTCGAGCGCCATCAGGAACCCGCCGCTGGCCTCACCACCGAGCGAGAAGCCCTGCGCGAACCGCAGTACCGACAACAGGATCGGGGCGGCAACGCCAATGGTCTCGTAGGTGGGTAGGAGCCCGATCAGCGTGGTCGCCACCCCCATGCCCGACAGAGTCAGGACCAACATGGCCCGCCTGCCGATGCGGTCACCGAAATGACCTGCCGCCCAACCGCCAATGGGTCGCGCGACGAAGGCAAGCGCAAAAGTGGTGAGCGACAACAGGGTTCCGACCACCGGATCGAACGAGGGAAAGAACAGCTTGTTGAAGATCAACGAGGCGCTGAGCCCGTAGATGAAGAATTCGTAGTACTCGATGGTGTTGCCGAGCAGGCTGGCCGCAACGACTTTGCGGGCCTGCGTCGAACCATGGGCGGTTGGGCTCATCCGTGCCTTCGTTCTTTGTGGAGTGAATCGCCGGTCAGAGTGTGTGACGGCGAGCACAGCGAGTATCGGGCCGCTGTGACGACGCACACCACCAACGTCGAGAGGGATTGCCGGCCACGAAATCCTCACTTTGTCGAAATGCGCTCGTCACGCCCCCAGCAGCGGAAGCACCGCGAGGCCCAACTGCAAGCTCAGGCGGGTCCTGCCGTCGTCGAGGTCGACGCCGGTGAGTTCGCGGATGCGCCCCAGGCGGTAGTAGAGCGAGGTTCGGTGGATGTGCAACGCCTGCGCCGTTCGCGGACTGTTGCCCGCATGCTCGAGGTAGGCCGCCAAGGTCTGCGTCAGCGCACCCCCGGAATCCGCCGCCAACAGGGCGACCAGCGGCGCGGGCAACAGCTCGGCCGTCAACTCCGCTGTGGGCAACCGCATCAGGATCGTGTAGGGGCCCAACTCCTCGTGCCGGCAGACGTCACCCAGACTAAGCACCCTTGTCGCCGCTTCGATTGCGATCTCACTGTCACGCATGGCTTTCCACGCTTCACCCAGATCATGTCGCGGTCCGCCGATCCCGCATACCGTGCGCGAACCCACCGTGGTGGCGGTGCGTTCACACACTGCCGCGGCCAGCGCCTGGGTGCTCGCGGCGTCAGCCGAGGAGCCCATCTGGACCACGGTGGCATGTGCGCCGTGCACCGCGTAGGCCACTGTCGCCGTGCGCACCCTCGAGAGGATGTCGAGCACCGAACGCAACACCGCTTCGACTCGGATCGTGTCGACGGCACCGAGCACCCGCACCGTCGATACGGTGCACGCACCACTGTCGCGGAACGTGTCGTCATCGCGTAGTACCGCGACACCGCGGGTCCGGCGTGACGCGTCATCGGATACGGCGTCCGCCACCGCGGCGTCGCGCAATCCGCCACCGGGTGCCGCTTCCCGGTAGAGCAGTGCAGCGATGTCGGCGCAGCAATCGGCAATGTAGATCATGTCCTGGCCGGTCAAGGTTGCCTGGGCATCGATGACCATCAGCACACCGAGGAACAGGCCGCGCCAACGCAGGGGCCCACACCACCGACGTGCCATTCCCAGATCGTCACGGGCGGGGATGGGGCCGGGAGCAGACCAGCCCTCGACACCACAACCCAGGATGTGCGCGGTCGCCGCGCCACCCACGTCGTGCTGGAGCACCGCGCGGATGCGCTGTTGGTCCTCATCGCCGAAATGCCTGCTCGAGTAGATCAGCCGGATGGTCGGGTCGTCCACGACGACAGACCGCTGCAGTCGATCGGCCAGGTCATCCACAAGTTGTTCGAGCTCGCGTCTACCGCGATCGCTCATCGTCGCCGTTGTCCTGGCCCTTTCTCGCTTTGTCGAAATGCGTCCGAGTTCTGTCCGACTGTAGTCGGTGGTGTGCGTCACACCCCCACCCGGAGACTGATGGCATGATCGCGGACACCCCCCGGCTTATCGGCTGGTCCCACACCAAGTTCGGCAAGCTCGAACATCACCCCGACGTCGAGTCGCTGATGGCCGAAGTGGCGCTGGCGGCCGTGGCCGACGCCGGACTCAGTGCGTCCGACATCGACGCCATCTACGTCGGCGTCTTCAACAACGGCTTCTCCCGCCAGAGCTTCGAAGCGGCGCTGGTGGGCGTCGGCCACCCCGAACTTGCCCGCATCCCCGCGGTCCGTCTGGAAAATGCGTGCGCCACAGGAAGTGCCGCAGTCTTCGGCGCACTGGATCTCATCGAATCCCGACGCGGACGCACCGCCCTGGTGATCGGCGCGGAGAAGATGACGCACGCCGACGCCGGCACCGTCAACGACGTCCTGCTGGGTGCCGCCCATCGGCGCACCGAATCCGGCGCAGGCAGTTTCGCCGGTGTGTTCGGCCAACTGGCCACCGACTACGCCGCCCGCTTCGGCGAGCACCATGACGCGCTGGCGCGGATCAGCGCCAAGAACCACCGCAACGGAGTGGCCAACCCGTGGGCGCACATGCAGAAGGACCTCGGCTTCGAATTCTGTTCGACGGCTTCGGACCGCAATCCGGTTGTCGCGGGCCCTCTGCTGCGCACCGACTGTTCCATGGTCTCCGATGGCGCGGCGGCCCTGGTGATCGCCAACCCCGACGTCGCACGGTCAGCGCGCCGCTCGGTTCGCATCGCAGGGCGGGCGCAGGCCGCAGAACCGCTGCCGATGGCCCGTCGCCGTGACCCGTTGTTCTTCGACGGGGCTCGCAACGCCTTCGCCGGAGCGCTGGCCGAGGCCGGCGTTACCTTGTCGGACCTGGACCTGATCGAAACGCATGACTGCTTCACGCAGGCCGAACTGATGCAGTACGAGGCATTCGGGCTCGCCGAGCAGGGTAAGGGCGCCACCGTGGTGGAGGAAGGCCTCACCGAACGCGACGGCAGGATTCCGGTCAACGTTTCGGGTGGCCTCAAGGCCAAGGGACACCCGGTTGGTGCCACCGGAGTGTCCCAGCATGTGCTGGCTGCTCGCCAGCTGGTCGGCGAAGCCGCCGACATGCAGCTGTCGACAGCCTCCCGCGCGGCCGTGTTCAACATGGGCGGTGCCGCCGTCGCCAACTACGCAACCGTCCTGGAGAGCAACCGATGACCGAAGACCGGCTCCGTGCCGTCAATCTCGCCCAGTTCCTGACCCAGACGGCGCGGCGTCTGCCCGAGCACGTCGCGCTGGTGCACGGCGAAACCCGGTGGACCTGGCGCGAACTCGATCAACGAGTCAGCGCATTGGCCCGCACGTTGTCCGAACGCGGCGTGGGAAAGGGCGACTGTGTCCTGATTCACGGATGCAACCACCCCGAGTACGTCCAGACTCTGTTCGCCATCTGGCGCGTGGGCGCGGTCATCGCACCCACCAACGTCCGACTCACACCGGCCGACGTGGCTGGAATCGCCCGCACCTGCCGGCCGGTCGCGATGGTCTGCGACGCGGATTTCGCCGATCACGCTGGCGCTGTGACGGGCGACGTGGATCTTCCCGCCGGCACTCTGTGGCTCAACGCCCCTGCGCACCAGCCCGATTCCGTCGCCGCGCAATCCAACACCGGCGGCACCACCAATGCCGCGGTCTACGTCGGCGACCACGCCTGGTACTTCTTCACCTCCGGAACCAGCGGCACCCCGAAAGCCGCTGTCCTGACCCATGATCAGATGGGTTTCGTAGTCACCAACCACCTGTGCGATCTGATGCCTGCCACCACAGAGGCCGACGTGTCGCTGGTGGTCGCCCCGCTGTCGCACGGCGCGGGCATCCACCTGCTGCCACAGGTGGCCACCGGCGCGCGATCGGTGCTGACCACGTCTTCGAAAATGGACGCCGACGAGATCTGGGAACTGGTGGAGCGCGAAGGCGTCACCAACATGTTCACGGTTCCGACCATTCTGAAACTGCTCGCCGAACACCCGGCAGCCGCGAAGTACGACCACTCGTCATTGCGTTATGTCATCTACGCCGGAGCGCCCATGTATGCGACGGACCAGCGCCACGCGCGTGAGGTCCTCGGGGATGTGCTGGTGCAGTACTACGGGTTGGGCGAGGTCACCGGCAACATCACCGTGCTCCCGCCACGGCTGCATGATCACCCGTCGCCGGCCGGAGTCGAGATCGGCACCTGCGGAGTTCCGCGCACCGGAATCCAGATCGCGATCTGCGACGACGCCGGAACCGAGTTGCCGGTGGGCACTCAGGGCGAGATCTGCGTGGCCGGTCCGGCGGTGTGCGCGGGATATCTCGACAATCCGTCGGCCAACGCACAGGCCTTCCGGGACGGGTGGTTTCGCACCGGGGACCTCGGACTGCTCGATGAGACCGGTTTCCTCTACGTGACCGGCCGCGCCTCCGATATGTACATCTCGGGCGGATCCAATGTGTACCCGCGTGACATCGAGGAGAAGCTGCTGCAGCACCCGTCGGTGTCGGAGTGCGCGGTGCTGGGCATGCCGGATCCGGTGTGGGGCGAGATCGGTGTCGCCATCTGTGTTCCCGGACCCGGCATGACCATCGACATCGACGAACTGTCAGGTTGGCTGGGCGAACGCGTCGCCCGCTACAAGCTGCCGCGCCAGGTACACGTCTGGGACGAGATTCCGAAATCGGGCTACGGCAAAATCGTCAAACGCACCATCAAGACGATGCTGCTCGAGCAGCGCGCATGACGACAACACACGAAACCCGCACCGAAGCCTGCATTTCGGCGCTCACGTCCGCGCTGCCGTCCGGTGCGGTACTGACCGACCCCGACGTCACCGCCGCCTACACCCGTGACCAGTCGCGACTCACCGACGCCGATCTACCGGCCGCGGTGGTGATTCCGCGCAGCACCACCGAGGTGTCCACGTGCCTGCGATTGGCCGCGGACTACGGTGTGCCCGTCATCGCCCGCGGTGCGGGTAGCGGACTGTCCGGTGCAGCCAATGCCAGCGCAGCAGCGCTGGTGCTGTCGCTGCACCGGATGAACTCGGTAGTCGACATCGACACCGCCAACCGCGTGACCGTGGTGCAGCCCGGCGTGATCACCGCTGATCTGCGCGCGGCCGTCGCCGCCGCGGGCCTGTTCTATCCGCCGGATCCCGGCAGCGTCGCGTTCTGCACCATCGGCGGCAACGTTGCCACCAATGCTGGTGGAATGTGTTGTGTGCGTTACGGAGTCACCGCTGATTTCGTGATCGGACTGGAAGTGGTACTGGCCGACGGGCGGGTGCTCCGGACCGGCAGGCGGACAGTGAAGGGCGTCGCCGGATACGATCTGACCCGGTTGTTCGTCGGATCCGAGGGCACCCTGGGAATCATCACCGAGATCACGTTGCGGCTGGCACCCGTTCCCGGGCCCGCACACACCCTGGTCGCGACGTTCTCCGAACTGGTGGCCGCCGGCACAGCTGTCACCGGCATCGTCGGCGCGGGCGTGATTCCCGGCATGCTCGAGATCTTGGACCGCACCACCGTCCAAGCCGTAGATGCCATGGCGCACATGGACTTCGGCGCCGAAGTGGCGGCGGTGCTGCTGATGGAGTGTGACCACGGTGATATGCAGCGCGTCACCGAACTGTGCAACGCCGCGGGCGCGGTGGACATCGTCGACACCGACGACGCCGCCGAGGGCGCCATGCTTCTCGAAGCACGCCGGCTTGCACTGCCTGCGCTGGAGCGGATGGGCGACTGGTTGCTCGACGACGTATGCGTTCCGGTGACCGCCGTGACCGATCTGATTGCCGACATCGAGACCATCGCCCGGCGCACCGGCCTGACCATCGGAGTGTTCGGACACGCCGGGGACGGAAATCTGCATCCGACGGTGATCTTCGACGAGTCGGATCCGGTCAGCAGGACTGCGGCGACGTCCGCCTTCGACGCGATCACCGAGGCGGCGCTTCGTTTGGGGGGCACCATCACCGGTGAGCACGGAGTGGGCAGACTCAAGCGCGGCTGGCTGCAACGCGAACTGGGCCCGGTGGGCATGGAGGTACACCGGGCCGTGAAGGAGGCCTTGGATCCGCATCACCTGTTGTGCCCCGACGGGATGCTGGGCAGCTGAGCCGGTCCGCCGGCCCCTTGCATGGCTGCGCGATACAGGTCACGCAGCATCCGTGCAGGTTGCGTTGTGGCCGAGGGCGACTCCCGCTCCGATGTGCAGCGGGGCGTGGACCTCGGTGTCCAGCACCGCTCCGACCTGGACGCTGGTACCGGGCCCGATCCAGATCGGCGCCTCCTCTGCGCGGATCACCGCGTTGAACCACACACTGGCTCCAGCACAGATCGTCACGTCACCGGCGATCACCGCATTCGGCGCTACCCACGCCTCCGGGTCGATGTCAGGCCATTCCTCGATTTTTCCGCGAACCGCCGGCGCGGACGACAGGCGCGCGTCGAAACCGTCGGTGCGTTCTCACTACAGATCGAGGAGATCAGCTCCGCAGTCAGACCAGGCCGAGCTTGGCTGCGAGGTCGAGTACCGCTTCGGCGCGGGCCCGGGTGGGACCGACGCTGCCGTCGTAGACACCGGTGGGTGCGTCCAGCCGCGCGAGGGTGCGACGTGCCTCGTCGATCTCCAGTGGCGACGGGCTCAGCAGTGAATTGACTGTCTCGGTGTGGGCGAGCTCCAGACACAGCCGTCCGGTCATCCCGGCAGCCTTGGCCACCCCCGTGTCGCGGGTCAGGTGCTCGGTCGCGGTACGCAACGTTGGGCCGTCGATCGGAGCAGGTAGCGCTGCAGCCCGGCTGGCGATCACCAGCCTGGCACGCGCGTAAGCCAGGACCGCCGGGTCATCGCTCATCCCGGTGTCACGCCGGAAGTCACCGACCCCGAAGGCGATCCGTGAGCACCCGGGCGTCCGGGCGATGTCGAGGGCCGACTCGATCCCCAGGGCCGACTCGACGAGAGCCACCACCGGCGTCCCCGCAGGCAGCCGGTCGGTGGTCGCGGCGATGTCGTCGGCGGACTCGGCCTTGGCCAGCATCACCCCGGACAATCCCGGTAGGTCCGCCACGGCGTCCAGGTCCGCCGCCCAATCCAGCGTGCTCACGCAGCTGATCCGCACCCACGCCTGCTGCCCGGCGTCCAACCAGCCGGCGACCGATCGGCGACCAGCTGCTTTCTGGCTGTCGGGCAGGCCGTCTTCGATGTCGAGCACGACTACGTCGGCGCTGCCGGCAACCGCGGTGTCGAACGCCTCATCGCCACCGGGAAGCCCTGGCTGCAGCAGCCATGTCCGCGCCAACGACCAGTGCGGTTTGCGGACACGTTCGGCTCTCGGCGGGGAAACGACGCTCATGCGTCCATCGTCCTGACCTGGCGGTGCCGGCGCCAGGTTGCGCTCATTGTGTTCACGAAACGGTGGTGTCAGACGCTTCTGGCCAGTGTCTGGATGGTCTGGATCTCACTTGCGCGAAAGGCCCGGCCGTCGGGGTGGACCAGGTCGTGCATCCACTGTTCCGGGATGTCGTCGTACGGGTCATCCCAGGAATCCCACGGGAAGTAGGTCTGTGTGCGGCCGGCGATCAGACCCCAGTTGTAGGCACCCACCCCGCGCCGTTTGGCGATCGGCAGGATGTCTTCGACGGTGCAGCCGTCCTCGCGGGCCAGGTACTCGGTGCACAGGATCGGCCGTCCGAGCGGCGCGAGTTCGTCGATCTTGTCCTCGAACGTCTCTGGTTCTGCGTAGCTGTGGAACGTGATGATGTCGGAGTTGTCCAGTTGCATCGCGGCGATGCCAGTCGGGTTGCGAAACGATCCTCGCCATACGCCGCTGGTCAGCGGCTGAGCGGGGTTGACCGAACGAGCCCATTGGAACACCTGCGGCAGCAGCTTGCCGACGACCTCTTCCTTGTCGCTGCGCTCGACGGCGCTGTACTGGGGTGCCGGGTTGTCCGGCTCATTCCACAGGTCCCAGCCCAGCACGCGACCGTCATTGCGGAAGGCCCCGATGACTCCGGTGACATAGTCGCGGAGGATGGGCTGGTACTCCGGTTTGTCGATGAGCGCGGCGCCGGGACCCTGCACCCACCGGGAGTTGTGCACGCCTGCGGTCGGGGCCTTTTGGGGACCGATTCTCGGGTGTGGGTCCCAGCAGGAGTCGAAGAGGACGAACAGCGGTTTGATGCCGTGGCTGGAGGCGATGCCGACGAATTGGTTCACTCGCTGCAGGAACCCCGCCCGATCCTGGGCCCAGAGCTGGTCGTGCAGGAACACCCGGACGGTGTTGAACCCGATCTGACGTGCCACCTGCAGCTCACCGTTGATGCGCCGGGGGTCGTAGGTGCCTGCCTGCCACATCTCGAGCTGGTTGCTGGACGTGGCCGGGATGTAGTTGGCGCCGACCAGCCAGCCCTGCTGTTGATACCAGGCATTGGCCTGATCCGCGGTCCAGCGCGTACCTGCCGCCGATGCGATCGGGGCGTGGCCCAGCGCCGCTGCCGCAGCCACCAGGGCAGAAAGCTGGAGGACGGTTCGGCGACGCACCCGAAAAACCTATTTGCTGGGTGCTGCCGGCTTCCAGACGTGAATTCATTCTGCAACCGATCGGGTGGCGACCTGTTACCAAAGCGAACAACTGACGCCCTGCGGCTAACCTGAGAACATGCGACGGCTGCGGTGGGCCCTGGGTGGGGTGACGATTCTCAGCGTGGCGCTGCTGATCGGCGGGTGCGAAGCGCAAGTCTCGGGAATGCCGCCTGCAGCCGAGGTCACCCCGCAGGCTCCTGTTCCGGTGCTACCTCAGGCGCCGGCGGTGGAGGTGACCGCGCCGTTCGACGGGCTCGAGGCGCGGACACGTCAGGCCACCGATGATGCCGCACAGTCCGGTGCCACCATCGAGACGGCGGTATTGGACCGCGACACCGGCCAGCTGGTGACCAACGGCAACAGCCAGCCCTTCCCCATCGCCTCGGTGGTGAAGCTGTTCATCGCCGACGACCTGTTACTGCAGGAGTCCCAGGGTGAAACGGAACTGAGCGCCGCCGACCGCAGATCGCTCGACGTCATGTTGCGCTCCTCCGATGACAGTGCGGCGCAGAGCTTTTGGGACCGCAGCGGCGGAAACGCGATCATCTCCCGGATCAAGGCGCGTTACGGTCTTGCGGGAACCACTGCCCCGTACAACGGGCACTGGGACGTCACACAAAGCACCGCCACCGATCTGGTGCGCTATTACGCGATGCTGTTGGACGGCACTGGCGGGCTACCCCGTGAGCAGGCCGACACGATCTTGAGCAACCTCGCCCAGTTCACCCCGTCGGGCAATGACGGATACCCACAGCGGTTTGGCATCCCCGACGGGCTCTCTGCTGAGCCGGTAGCCGTCAAGCAGGGTTGGTTCTGCTGCTGGAACGGCGGCAATCAGTTACATGTCTCCACCGGTGCCATCGGGCCCGACCGCCGCTTCGTCATGGCCATCGGTTCCCTGGATCCCACCGATGCCGCCACCGCGCGCAACAACGTCACCCGGGCGGTCAAGACGATGTTCCCGGACGGACGGATCTAAACCGCCTGGGGGACCCGCAATCTCGCGAGGCGCGCCAAAGCCACGTCGACGACGGCACCAGCCAGAACTGATCAGCGGCGCGGCGTAGTGGTCACGTGCACATGGTCGAAGTGCCCGTAGCCCGAGCCCTGCGGGCCGCCCGGCGTGTAGTAGACGCCGCGCCAGATCACGTCCTGAACTCCGTACTGGGCTGCATTGCTGAGGAAGAACGTCATGATCTGGTCGCCGAGTGCGATGCCCTCAGGGCTACCCGCGTTGGGGATCATGATGTCGATCGCCAGACCGCTCGGATGCCATGGTTTCGAGTCCGGCCGCACTCCACCGATATCGGAGATCTGGGGGAACTGGTGGCTGACGGCCCGCGCCGCGAGGATGGTGTTCGGTTGGAGCCCAACCTCTGAGGCCACCCCCACCGGCAGCGCCTCCGGGTTCAGCACCGCAGCAGGGGGAGGAGCAAGGGGCGGGGCCCCGGGAGGAGCAACATCACCGGGCGGCAAACCGGGCATCGCGGCAAGAGGTGGCGGAGCAGGTGCGGAGGCAATGTCGACCGCGGCCTGCTGCTGCGGCGTCAACGCTGCGTACTGCGCCTCGGCAGCGGTGATCTGCCTCAGCATCTCGTTCAGTTTGGCCTGCAGTTCCGCACGCACTGCTGCGGCCTGCTGCGCCGCGGCGCGGGCGTCGGCGGCCGACTTCTCCGATGCTCGGGCAGCAGCGGCGGCGCGCTCGCGTCGGGCCTGGAACTCCCGAAGTTGGCCGGCGGCCTGCGTGGCCACTGCCCGCTGCAGTGACAGCCCGTCGATCAGTCCCTGTGGGGACTGCGCGGTGAGCGCCGCGCTCAACTGACCGGTGTGTCCGCTCATATAGGTCATGACCGCCACCTGGTCGACCGCTTGCTGATAGGGCGCAAGCGCGGCATTGGCGACGTCGAGCGCCTTCAGATCGGCTCGGTGCCTCTCTTCGGCAGTGGTCTGGACAGCGAGCTTGGCGTCCACATCATCCTGGGCAGTGGTGACAGCCTTGCGGCTCTCCAAAGCCTGACTGGACAGATCGTTGAGCTTGGCCAGCGCGTCGGCCGCCGGGTCCGCCAACACGTCGCCCAGCGACACCGCCAACACCAGGACCGCGGCGGCCGAACCGCACACCGTTCGCCGAAGTGAATGGCGCATCCAGGTCATTCGGATTGTTCACGATCCTTCGTCACGCGGACCGTCCCGGCCCGGCTGTGGGTGTCCCGGCACAGGCTACGAACCACCCCGGGCGATGTCCACTCGTCGTTGTGGCCTGCAGGCGGCGACACGACACGACGTCGAACCAAAGGTCACAACATTCACAAATGCCACTTTGTTAACATCTCCACGTGCTCCTGACCCGGCGTGAGGCGTTGCGCTATGCCACCGCCGCGTCCGCGCTGGCGGGCCTGGGTGCCGCAACCGGAGTCGGCTCACCCCCAGCGGCGGCCGCGGGTCCCACACTGATCGACTACGCCATGCGCCAGATACCCGCTCAGGACATCCGCGCGGCGGGCCACGCCGGGGTGATCAATTACGTCTCCACCTCGCGGCCCGGTTCGTCCTTCGGCGCCAAGCCGATCACCCTGCCCTACGCGCAGTCGCTCAACGCCGCCGGCCTGGTGATCGTCAGCAACTACCAGTACGGCAAACCGGGCGGCACGGCACCGTCGGACTTCACCCGCGGGTACGCCGGCGGCGTCGCCGACGCCCGTACCGGCTGGCAGCTGCACACCGCCGCCGGTGGCGGGCAGAGCGCACCGATCTATTTCAGCGTCGACGACGACATCGACCGCCAAACGTGGATCAATGTCGCGCTGCCGTGGTTTCGAGGGATCAACTCGGTGATCGGAGTGCAGCGCACCGGCGTGTACGGGGGGATCCGGACGTGCCAGTGGGCGACGGCCGACGGTGTCATCGGTCGCTCCCGCACGCCGGGCAAGGTATGGGCCTGGCAGACCCGGTCCTGGTCGCAGGGAGAGATCTATCCCGGCGCAGTTCTCTACCAGCGCATCATCGACACCGAATCCAATCCTGGACCCGTGGTGGGCGGCATCCGCGTGGATGTCAACGATGTCCTGGCCCAGGATTGCGGCCAGTGGAACTTCCACCCGTGACCACCGCCTGATCAGCAGACCTACCCCTACGCGTCTACCCGATGTCGCGATGCGCCCGGGGAAATGCGGCACCGGACGTCAGCTGCGAACAGCTCTCACGCACAAGGTGTCGAGCCAGCAGGATGAGGCGTCGAACCGCGCGCTCCCAGCGTCTGCAAGGAGCGACAGGCAGCGTCACGGACCGCCCTGCATGCGCTGACACTCTGACCACTTTTTTGCCGAGCAACGAGTGAACAATTTAACGGATATGTTAATGTCCCGTGATCTGCCTCACCTTTTGTGAGTCGTCGTCGTCGCGGCACGTTCCACGGCGTTGGTGATGCTTGCGAAATCACGCAGATTATGTCGCTGTTCGGAGCAGCTCGGGGTAATCGAGCAGAGCAAGGGAGCAACATTGGCCGCCTCCAGCCCTCGGAAGTCACGTCGGATCAAAGGTCGTCATCGCAAGCCCTCTAGCTTTGCGACAAATGATTGCTCGCGGTGGTTACTAGCTGGAATGGTCGGCACCGGGCTTGCCGCAGCTATCGCCAGCGGCCAAGGCGTCGCGTCGGCCAGCACGGGTGATTCCCCGAGTTCCGGAGATTCGTCCTCCAGCGCCGATGGAGCCGCCGGCCCGTCCAGTGGGCAGGACAATGACGACGCCGGCAGCAGCACCCGAGACACAACCCCGTCGGCATCAGAGCAAGACGACGAGTCCGCGCAGGACGACGAGTCTGCGGAGGACGAAGACGACGACGCAATTGAGGCGGACGAGGATCCCGACGATGCGCCGGACACGGATTCGGAGGACGAGGATTCCGACGAAGAACCCACGGATCCCGATGAGGTAGACGACTCACCGACGGCGACGGACGAGACCGAGGAGTCTCCCGAGGTCGAGTCGCCGGTCGAATCAACGCCCCCGGCACCACAGAGTCATCCGACGGACACGGAGGAGATCGACGCGCCGCCGGCATCCTCGTCGGCTCCGAACGGTGCCATTGAGCCCGACGAGCCGTTGGCGCCGGCGAACATCGATTCCGTGGTTGAACCGGAGCCGCCAACGGCCGCTGCACCGGTTGCCTTGGCGGTCACAACAGCCGTGCCCGGGTCGAACGAACATTTCCTGGCCGTGTTGCAGCGGGCGATCAACCGATTGGGAACCTGGCCCGGTGTCCCGCGAAACTTCGTCGACATCACCAATTACGTGACCGACCACAGCCTCGATGCCGCCAACGACCAGCTGGACGCGTTGATCTCTGCCGCTCTGCCGGGTAGTCCGGCGCGCTGGCTTCCCGATCTGCTCGAGATCGTGGGGCTCTTCGTCAAGCCGGCGCTACCCAACTTCACGTTCACCGACACTCTCAACACGCTCGGCGACTTCTTCAATCGTGTGGTGCCGCCATTCAGAATCTCCGACGGCGCAGGCACGTTCGGCATCATCACGCAGTACAAGATCATGGGTGCCGCCGTGGTGGGGACGGCAACGGTTCTGCAGGACATGCTGAACGGCATCTACGACCCGGTCCAGTGGGCGATCCATGTCATCAAGGCAACCACCGGGGCCACCGTCACCGAATCCGATCTCAGCAACTTCAGCAGTCTGTCCAGCAAAGTTGTTGCGGCGCAGGCTGCAGCACTTCTCGGCGGCGACGGCGGCGCGTTCAACGAGCCCCAACGAGCCTTCAATCTGACACTGCCCACCTGGACCGCCGCCCAGGTGAATCCCTTCACCATCGTGACCTACATCGCCGTGGTTGCCATGTACAAGCGGTTTCAGGAAATGGCCGTCCTGACAACCTTCACCACCAGCACGACCTACGACAGTTGGCATTACGCCACTCCGGGCTTCGGCCTCTACGCGGCCGGCACGTTCCATGCGGTCGATCCGGACGGGAACCCCGTGACTTTCCCCGCCGGAGGGTCCCTCGGCGCGACGTACATCTCCCAGATCGGCGGGGCAACGGTCACGGTGAACACCGTCGACGGCGGCTTCACTTACACACCGTGGTTCCAGAGTGCCGCGTTTCTGCACAGGTCGACCTCGGAGAACCCCGAGGACCGATACGACACCGTGCAGATACCGGTGCTGTCCGCAGACGGCGTCTCGTACACGCTCACCTTCAAGATCGAAATCGTCGGCGGTTCGAACGCCAATCCGACGGCAACCCACACCGTGGGCAGCTCCGACGCACTCGGCGTCGTGAAGGGCAAAGTCACCGGCAGCGATTCCGACGGCGACACGTTGACCTATTCGCTGGTCGACACGTCGGTCAACGGTGCGAGCGGCAACTCCGCTTACACCAAGAACGGCACCGGTAACGGCGGGATCGTCACCATCAACCCGACCACGGGTGATTTCACCTACGTCTCGTCGGCGACGGCGGGTGCCACTCAGAGCTTTCAGGTACGAGTGTCCGACGGCCACGGCGGCAGCGTCATCAGAACGGTCACGGTCACCAACACCACGTCGATCACCCCGACCAACGTCAACACCTCCACGCCGTACGTCGTCAGTGGCTCGGTGCCGGGTTCGACCAATTCCCCGGGAGTGTTCACCAGCTACACGCTGGGCAGCGCCCCGACAAAGGGGACGGTGACCTCGTTCAACCCCTCCACCGGAGCGTTCACCTACGTCTCGAACGTAGGCCGCGTCACCGCGAACGACGACATCGTGACTGTGCTCGCCACCGATGCCAATGGCCGCACCGTCACATTGCGCATGGCCGTCCAGCCCACGGTGACCAACAACGCGCCTGTGGTGGTCTCGACGACGACGGACAAGGGCAGCACGGACTCCAACAAGTGGCGCCTCGACACCCTGACCGGTAACAACCGGCAGCAGACGACCACCGGCAGGATCATCGCCACCGACGCCGATGGAGACACCCTCACCTATTCGTTGGTCAATTCGGTGACCCACGCCCCCGTGTCCACGACCACCAACGGTGGCACCGTCACGTTCAATGCAGACGGCTCGTACACCTACACCATCATCAAGGACAAGTCGTACTTCCACGCGGCGGCCAAGGTAGGGGCATCCGGAGCGGATGTGAGTGACACGTTCACTGTCGCAGTGACAGACAGCTTCACTGGGAGCGTCGCGTACACCACGGTGACGATGTCCACTTTCGCGGTGAACAGCGCACCCACCTTTGTCAGCTCCAGCGGGGTGACGAACGTCTTCGGACTCAAGACCGTCAGCGGTATCAAGTTCACCGATGCTGACGGCGACACGATCGGGACGACACGCAACCCCTCGAACGGAGCTGCCGGGTACTTCGCTCCGAGCGGTTTCACCGGGGGTACCGACAATGTCCAAAGCGGCGTCGGCGCTCTGGTCACCTTCACGGGCACGTACACCCTGTACGTGCAAGACGGGTACTACACGGTCAACAACGGCGTCATCACCGGTTCATACGCCGTGTCGACGCCAACCAGGTCGTGGAGCTGATCAGCGCACCTCATTGGCTCCGCTGCGCGCGCGAACGACGGTAGGTGCGGGTTTTGTGTCGGTTGCCACAGACGTCCATCGAGCACCACCGACCCCCACCACTGCGGGACGTGTCGTAGAACGCCCATCGACAGTCCGGCGAAGCGCACAGCTTGAGGCGGTGCCATTTGCCGGCGGCGACACTGGTCGCCACCGTCTCCACGATCACGTCCAGCCCCGCCACGCCGGTGTCTGCGGCGATGCGCAGGTGTCCGGCTGAGTCCGGCGCCAGACGTAAGGCATATGGGTCGAAGGCGGAGAGCTCGACCGCCCCGCCCCCCAACAGTTGCCGAAGGCTCGCACGCAAGGCCACCGCAACATTCAGGTCGGACTCGGCCAGCTCCGCATCGTCGAGATGATGCGCACGCAACCACGCCGATAATCCTGCAAGCGAACACAATTCGTCGCTGGGGACATGGCGTTCACCGTGCACGCTGAACGTCCGCTCGTCCAGCGTGTTGAGGAACTGCTCGACCACGGTCAAATCCACGACACCAGCTTAGCCGTAATCAGGTGTTGACAGACCTCGACACCAGTAATACGTTTTAGTGGTGTCCTATCTGCGGAAGACTCTCAATGTCACCCCCGATGACCTGGAAGATCTGCGCTCGCGCCTGCGCAACACGAGATGGGCGCGAACTTGGCCTCGTCCCCCCTGGCAGGCGGGCACCGATGCTGAGACGCTGCGCCGCCTGATCGCCTACTGGGGCGACGGATACGACTGGCGGGGCTGGGAAACGCACATCAACGCGCTTCCGCACCGTTTCGCCCAGATCGACGGCGTCCAGATCCACTACCTCCGGTTCAACGCCGGCCGGGACGACGCCCTGCCACTTCTCCTGGCCAACGGATGGCCCAGCACATTCTTTGAGTTGGTCGAGCTGGCGAAAATGCTGGCCGACAACGGATTCACGGTAATCGTGCCATCACTGCCCGGGTTCACCTTCTCCGATGCCCGCCCGAGCCTGGACCAGTCGCTGCCTACACACGAACTCTGGCATCGACTCATGCATGACGAACTCGGATACCGCCACTACGGTGTGCACGGCGGCGACCTCGGTGCCGGCATTGCCGGTTGGCTCGCGCAAGCTCATCCGGAATCGGTTGTCGGACTACATCTTCTGGATGTCGATCGCACCTTCACCGGCGACGAAGGCAACCTGGACACCGAATCGCGAACGTTCCTCAGCGACTTCAAGATCTGGGCCGACGAGGAGGGCGCCTACGCCCACCAGCACCGCACCCGTCCGATGACGCTGGCGCAGGGACTGAGCGACTCCCCATCGGGCCTGCTGGCCTGGATCCTGGAGAAGTACCGGGCCTGGAGCGACGACTTCGCCAGCTTCAGCGATGATTTTCTGCTGACCCAGGCATCGCTGTACTGGTTCACGAACACGATCTCGACGTCGCTGCGCGAATACTATGAGCGTGGAAATGGTTACGCACCAACACTTCACCGGGTCACGACGCCTACCGCGATCGCCTGGTTCCCGGCAGACCTGGGCGCCAAGCCGCCGCGCAGCTGGGTAGAGCGCAAGTATAATCTGGTTCGTTACACCAGCATGCCGCGTGGAGGCCACTTCGCTGCGCGAGAAGAGACCTCGCTTGTCGGCAACGACATCACGACCTTCTTCCGTAACGTCCATCCGACGGCGGCGTGAGTGAGCAGCAGCGCGCAGTAAACCAGGCGCGGATTCTCGACTGGGCCGCGGTCATTGCTGCACCGGGCGATCATCGTCAGCGAGAGGAACAACGATGGCCTGGTCGATCACGTCGGAGAGATCTGCCTCGGCATCCCTGCGGCTGGCGATATCAGCAGGATCCAACCCTGTTTCGTCGACTGTGGGATCGACGGGGATCTGCTGTTCTGCCACATCGGCTTCGGGCTTGTCGTCGGTCAGCGGGACATCCTCTGCGTTTGTCATGATTGCTCCATATTCACGAGCCGGCGGTTGTCGGGTGCGAGCTGGGCGAAGCGGTGTTCAAGCTCCAAGTTCTGCCGACTACACCCCAAAGTACTCATGGATTTGTCGAATTGCCATAGCTCCCTCGCCGACCGCCGACGCCACTCGCTTCACCGAGCCACTACGCACATCGCCTGCTGCGAACACACCAGGACGGCTGGTCTCCAGCATCATCGGCTGACGTTGGGACTCCCGGCGATTGCTGTCGGTGTCCGAGTAGCGAGCGGCCGAGCCGGTCGCCACGAAACCGTGGTCGTCGAGCTTGATGGCACCTGTGAGCCACGAGGTGTTGGGAACCGCACCGATGAAGACAAACAGAGCGCGGGCCTGGATCGACTGCTGCTCACCTGTCCGAGTGTCCTCGGCAACCACCGCGTTGAGCAGGTGATCCCCGTGCACCTCCCGGACCTCGGTATGCAAGCACACCGTCACCCGGGGGTGCCGGCGGATCCGGTCGACGAGATATCGGGACATGTTCTCGTTCAGGTCGTCACCCCGGATCATGACGTACACCCGGGAGACCCGCTCGGCAAGGAACACCGCGGCTTGGCCGGCGGAGTTGCCCCCGCCGACAATGACGACGGGCCCCGTACCGCACATCAACGCCTCGTGATAGGTGGCGGCGTAGTAGACGCACTTGCCCTCGAACGATTCGATTCCAGGCACGGCGAGCCTGCGGTACCGCGCTCCGGTGGCAAGCACCACGGCACGCGTGACCACCGACGACTGATCAGCGAAATGCAGCACATGCTGACGGCTGCCTGATTCCAGGCCGACCACCTCAGCAGCAACCATGATCCGTGCGCCGAACTTGCCGGCTTGCAGCACCGCCCGCTCGGCCAAGTCGCCACCCGAGATCCCGCCCGGAAATCCTAGATAGTTCTCGATTCTCGACGATGTGCCGGCCTGCCCACCTGTTGCGATTCGCTCCACGGCCGCCGTGATGAGACCGTCCGACGAGCCGTACACGGCCGCACCCAGTCCGGCTGGACCGGCGCCCACCACAACGACGTCGCATTCGTGGGGCGCGGTATCGGCCACCGGCAGGCCCACTCGGCGAGCCAGCTCGGTTGTGGTCGGGTTGCGCAGCACCTCGCCGGCCCAGATCACCACCGGTGCGTCCTGCGGTGATATGCCGAATCGCTGCAGCAGCCGCTCGGCGTGCTTGTCACGTTCGAGATCAAGCCATTTGTGCGGCAGCCGGTTTCGCGCAGCGAATTCGCACAACCGCACGGTATCGGGGTCAAAACACGAGCCGATGACCCGGAATCCTGATCCATCCTGGATGAGCAGCGAACGTCGCAACAGGTATGCACGCAGAATGAGGTCACTGAGTATCGGATCGTGGGCGACTAGGGTCCGAACCCGCTCATTCGGTATCACCAGCACTTCACCGGGTTCCACCACTTCTGCGGTGTAGAACGCGGCCTGACCTTCGAGATCACCCAACTCTCCGAGAAACCGCCCCGGGCCATGCACCCGGATCACCTGTTGATCACCGTCGTCGTCGGTCGAAACGACGGCGACCTTGCCCGACAGGATCACGAAGAAGTAATCCGAGCGTTCCCCTCGCGAACCAGCGCGTCTCCGATATCGACACTGCGCCGGGCGCCTCCTGTCTCGAGGACGGCGATCTGATCGTCGGACAGGCAAGGGTAGGCACCATGCAAGTCGGGGGTTTCGGCCAGCGGAGTCGACGCGCGCTGGTCGGTGTCGACGTCAGACGAAATTCTCATGGACATAACACCATCGCCAATTCTCCCCTGGTTCCATGGACCGAACGATCGGATGGCTCACCGTGTGCGCGTGCGCCCGGGCATGCCGCATCGGTGACGAGTCGCAGCAACCAACGTGTCCGCATGTCAGACACAGCCGCAGATGCACCCACGGCGTGCCAAGCCTCAGACATTCCTCACAGCCGCTGGTCCGCGGGCGTACCCGCCGAATTGCTGCGACGTCTGGATCCACACCAACCGAGGTCATGGCTGTGTCTCCTTCCTACTGTCGGAAGACAACACCTGATCCAGCCAATTACGCAATGCTGCAACGGGAGCGGCTCCAGACTGACGCCCGAGTACTTCGCCGTTCTCCATGAGCAGGAGCGTCGGCACCGCCTTGACCGTGAACCGTTGCGAAGTCGCCGGCGCCTTGTCCACATCGACCTTGACCAATTTGAGTTGTCCGGCGCGTTCACCTGCAAGACGCTCCAGCGCCGGACTGACCATGCGGCACGGCCCACACCAGGTCGCCCACAGGTCCACAAGAACCGGCACCGAGGCCTTTTCGGCAATGTCAGCGAAGTTTCCGTCGCCGGCCTCAGCGATCCACGGCAGCCACTGGTGGCAGTTGGCACACCGGGGCTTGCCCGAAGCCGCCGCGGCCACTCGATTGCGCTTTCCGCAGTGCGGACATGTCACGATGTCTGAATCCATGTCGCCTCCTCCATCAGGCCGCGAGGGCCGATTCCGAATAGTCCACGGCGAGTTCGCCGTTCTCTACCGTGACGCGAACTTCCCCACCACCGGCAATGTCACCGCGCAGCAGCGCACGGCCGATCTTGGTCTCGACTTCGTGGGCGATGTAACGGCGCAGTGGCCGCGCTCCGTACACCGGGTCATATCCGTGTTCGGCGATCATCCGGCGAGCGTCCGGGGTGATGTCGAGCTTGATTTGCCTTTCGGCCAACCTATCCCGCAGCTCCGCCAGCTGTAGTTCGACGATACGTTCAAGCTGCGGCATCGACAGCGGCGTGAACAGCACGATGTCATCCACGCGATTGAGGAATTCCGGCCGGAAGTGTCCGCGTAACTCGCCCATCACCCGATCACGCGCGTCGGGCTTGATTTCCCCGTCCGCGGTGACCCCGTCGAGCAGGTGATGCGATCCGATGTTGGAGGTCATGATGACCACCGTGTTGCGAAAGTCGACCTGGCGTCCTTGCGCATCGGTGAGCCGGCCGTCGTCCAGCACCTGGAGCAGCGTATTGAACACGTCGGCGTGCGCCTTCTCGATCTCGTCGAGCAGCACCACCGAGTAGGGCTTACGCCGCACCGCCTCGGTGAGCTGGCCGCCCTCCTCGTAGCCGACGTATCCCGGTGGCGCACCGACCAAACGGCTCACCGTGTGCCGCTCCTGATACTCGCTCATGTCAAGCCGGACCGTGTTGTCCTCACTGTCGAACAGCGCGGCGGCCAGCGTCTTGGCCAGCTCGGTTTTGCCTACCCCGGTGGGTCCGAGGAAGATGAAGGAGCCGATCGGTCGGCGTGGGTCGCGGATTCCCGAGCGGGCCCGAATGACTGCATCGGCGACCAACTGGACCGCCTCATCCTGGCCGATCACCCGCTCATGCAGTATCTCATCGAGTCGCAGAAGTTTTTCCCGTTCACCCTCCTGCAACCGCGCGACCGGTATGCCCGTCCAGGCAGCCACGATTTCGGCGATCTCGTCCTCGGTCACGACCTCACGTAGCAACCGTGTTTTGCCCTGCTTGGACTTCAGTTGCGCCTCGGCCGCTTCCAGTCTTCTTTCCAGTTCGGTCATCTGGCCGTAGCGTAACTCGGCGGCCCGATTGAGGTCGTAATTGCGTTCGGCTTCTTCGGTCTCATGCCGGAGCTGCTCGAGTTGCCCGCGCAGTTCCTGTACCCGCCGGATCGCCTGCCGTTCGGCATCCCATTGTGCGTGCTGAGCGCCGGCTTCCGAGCGCAGATCCGCCAGTTCTCTTCGAAGCTCCTCGAGACGTGACTTGCTGGCCGCGTCGGTCTCCTTGGCCAGCGCTGCCTCCTCGATCTCGAGCCGGGTCACCCGCCTGGTGAGTTCGTCCAACTCCGCTGGCATGGAATCGATTTCGGTACGAAGTCGCGCGCACGCCTCATCCACGAGATCGATCGCTTTGTCCGGCAGGAAGCGGTCGGTGATGTAACGGTGCGACAGAGTTGCCGCCGCCACCAGTGCGGCATCCTGGATCTTGACCCCATGGAACACCTCGAGGCGTTCACGCAGCCCGCGCAAGATGGAAACGGTGTCCTCGACGTCGGGTTCGTCCACCAGCACCGTCTGGAATCGGCGCTCCAGGGCGGCGTCCTTTTCGATGTGCTTGCGGTACTCGTCGAGGGTGGTGGCACCGATCATGTGCAGCTCACCTCGAGCCAGCATCGGCTTGAGCATATTGCCGGCATCCAGGGACCCCTCCGCCGCCCCAGCGCCGACCACAGTGTGCAATTCGTCGACAAACAGCAAGATATGGCCCTCGGCGGCCTTTACCTCTGCCAGTACCGCTTGCAGCCGTTCCTCGAACTCGCCGCGATACTTGGCCCCTGCCACCAGTGCGCCCATATCGAGAGAAAATATGGTCTTGTCGCGCAGACCTTCCGGGACGTCCCCGCGAACGATGCGCTGGGCGAGCCCTTCGACTATCGCAGTCTTGCCAACGCCGGGATCGCCGATGAGTACCGGATTGTTCTTGGTCTTGCGGCTGAGAATCTGCGTCACCCTGCGGATCTCGGCATCACGCCCGATCACCGGGTCCATCTTGCCGGAACGGCCCTCGGCGACCAGGTCGCGGCCGTACTTCTGCAGCGCCTCGTAGGCGCCTTCCGGCGTTGCCGAGGTGACCCGCTGGTTGCCGCGCACCTTGGTCAGCGCAGCCAGGAAGGAATCTCGGGTCACCTGGTGGGAGGCCAGAATCTTCCCAGCGGCGCTGGCCGTACCCTCTTCGGTCAGCGCGATGACAAGGTGTTCGACGGACACGTATTCGTCCTTGAGCCGCTTGGCTTCCCGCTCGGCGGCATCCAACAGGTTCGCCAGCCGCCTGGTGACGGAGACTTGGCCCGGCGCGGCGCCGGGGCCACTGACCTTCGGGCGTCTGTTCAACTCACGCTCGAGATCATTGCGCAGTGCCGCGGTGTCGGCGCCCGCCTGATCAAGCAACCGCGGCACCAGGCCCTCGGACTGATCAATCAGCGCCATCAACAAGTGTTCACCGTCGACCTCGGTATGGGCCATCCGGGTCGCGATGGCTTGAGCCTCAGCCAACGCCTCCTGCGACTTCTGCGTCAGCTTGTTGATGTCCACAGCGATGCCCTCCTTTGGTGCGATGCCGATTCCAGGTCGTCGATACGGTCGAGCAGGTCGAGCACCAGTCCGATCGCTGCGTAGTTCAGCCCCAGACCGGTTCGCAGCCTTTGGATTCTCCCGACGGTGGCCAACGAGGAAGCCGGGAACCACAAGTGACCGCGGGCATCTCGTCGGCAGCCCAGCAGGCCCAGCGCCACCAGTCGGCGCACCATGTCGGGGTGTAGCCCGCAGCGCGCCGCAAAGACGTCGAGCGGCATTTCGGACCGCCGCGCCAGCACGTAGCGTTGGGCGGTCATCGTGACCTCCTGGGGTCGAAGGTGGATTCGGCGGCCAGTTGCTTGAACAGATCACGCTCCCGCGCAGTGGGTTTGGCTGGCACCATCACCTTGACCTCGGCATAGAGGTCGCCCGCGCCACCTCGCGGATTGGGCATTCCTTCACCGCGCAAGCGCAGCCGGCGGCCGGTCGAGGAGCCCTGCGGAACCTTGACTTTCGCCTCGCCGCCAGGAGTTTCGATGGCGACAGTTGTCCCCAGCACCGCCTCCCACGGCGAGACCGGCAGATCGAGGGTGATGTTGCGTCCATCCAGTCGAAACCGGGGATGCGGCGTGATACGTACCAGCAGGTACAGATCTCCGGCGGGTCCATCGCCGCTGCCCCGGCCCCCTTCTCCCGCCAGCCGGATCCGTTGCCCGTCGAGGACGCCGGCGGGAATGTTCACCGTGTAGTTGCGACCACCCAATGACAGTTGCCGCTTGCCGCCCCGGTAGGCCTCCTCAACCGTCAGTTCCAACACCGCTTCCTGATCCGCACCTGGAATCGGCCCGAAACCGCCGCCACCACCGAACAGGTCGCCGAAGAGGTCTTCGATGTTGATTCCCCCGCCGGAACCCTGGCCGTAGCGCACCCGTGCCCCGGAGGGTCCCCCTGCACGAAAGCCGCCGGCACCGGCTCCCACCCGCTCCTCCCAATCCTCTGGGACCTTGCGGAAGTCCGCGCCGAATCGGTCGTAGCGCTTGCGTGTCTCGGGGTCTGAGAGCACATGGTAGGCCTCGTTGATCTCCTTGAATCGGTCCTCAGCGCCAGGATCCTTGTTGACGTCGGGGTGATGCTTGCGGGCCAGTGTCCGAAACGCCTGCTGGATCTGATCGGCTGTCGCGTCCCGCGACACCCCGAGTACCTGGTAGTAATCGCCGGCCACGAAGCTCACTCCCCGCGGCGGCTGACAACTACGGCCGCCGGCCGTAGTTGTCGCGAGCCTTCGCCGTAACCCGGTCGCAGCACTTCGACAACCGTCCCGGGCGCGCTGTCCGGTTGCTCCACCACGCCGACCACTTCGTGCCGCTCCGGGTCGAAGGGCACCCCTGCCTCCGCATTCCGCGGATAGCCGAGGTGCTCGAGGACCTGCAGAGCTTGTTCGAGAATGCCCCGCACGCCCGCGACAACCGCGTCGGACTGCTCGCCGGCATGACTGAGCGCGCGCTCCAGATTGTCCACCACGGGCAGCCACGCCCCGGCCACCCTCGATCGTTCCGTGGCTCGTTCGTGGTCCAGCTCGCGGGCATAGCGCTTGCGCACATTGTCCAGATCGGCAACGGCGCGTCGCCAGCGATCCTCCAGTTTGGCCAGCTCGTCGCTCGAATCATGCGGGGCCACAATTACTTCTGAGGGATGCTCGTCTACCCGTTCCTCGGCCTTGGATTGCTCTGCGGAGCTGACCATGGGGGCTCAACTCCGGTCGAACTCGGCGTCGACCACATCGTCATCACCCACGGGAGAGGCCTGGCCGTTGTCGGTGGGCTGCCCGTTCCCTCCACCGGAGGACATGGGCTGCAATCCATAAAGCACCTGTTGTAGCTCAGATGTCAGAGCCTGCACTCGATCCAACGGTGCGTCTTGTGCAACAGCTTGACGTGCATCGGCAACCAACATCTCGGCGCGTGCCCGATCATGCGGCGCCGCCTGCTCGCCCAGCTCGGCAAGTCTGCGCTCTACCTGGTACGCCGCCGAGTCGAGTGCGTTGCGCGCCTCGACGGTCTCGCGCAGTCGCTCGTCCTCGCGTCGGTTCGCCTCGGCATCGGCGAGCATCCGCTCAACCTCGTTCTTGTCGAGGTTGGACTGCTCGCTGATGGTGATGCTCTGCTCGGCGCCGGTGTCCTGGTCCCGTGCGGTGACGTGCAGAATGCCGTTGGCGTCGACATCGAAGGTCACCTCGACCTGCGGCTCACCCCTGGGCGCCGGTCTGATGTTCTCCAGCTTGAAACGGCCGAGCACCCGGTTGTCCCTGGCCAACTCCCGTTCACCCTGCAGCACAACGATGTCCACGGCCGGCTGGCTGTCGGCCGCAGTGGTGAACACCTCGCTGCGGCGTACGGGGATGGTGGTGTTGCGCTCGATGATCTTGGTCATCAGCCCGCCTGCGGTCTCCACACCGAGCGATAGCGGCGTGACATCGAGTAGCAGAACATCAGAGACCTCGCCCTTGAGCACTCCGGCCTGGATTGCGGCGCCGAGCGCGACCACCTCATCCGGATTGACACTCATGTTGGGGTCTTTGCCGCCGGTGAGCCGGCGCACCAAGGCTTGGACTGCGGGGATCCGGGTGGACCCGCCGACCAGGATCACCTCGTCGATGTCATTCGCACTCACCTTGGCGTCGCTCATCGCCTGCTTGACCGGGCCCATCGTTCGCTCGACCAGATCCGCGGTCAGATCCTCGAACTTCGATCGCATGATCGTGGTGGTCAAATGCTTGGGTCCGCTGGCGTCGGCGGTGACGAACGGCAGATTGACCTGGGTCTGCGCCATCGACGACAGTTCGACCTTGGCCTTCTCGGCCGCCTCGAACAGTCGCTGCAGCGCCTGTGGATCCTTGCGCAAATCGATGTTCTCTGCGCGCTGGAACTCGTCGGCGAGGTACTCCACGAGCCGGCGATCGAAATCATCACCACCCAGGTGTGAATCACCGGACGTGGCACGCACTTCGACCACACCGTCGCCCACGTCGAGCAGACTCACATCGAACGTGCCGCCACCGAGGTCGAAGACGAGCACCGTCTCGTGCCCCTTTTTGTCCAGCCCGTAGGCCAGCGCCGCGGCGGTGGGCTCGTTGATGATGCGCAGCACCTCCAGCCCGGCGATTCGGCCGGCGTCCTTGGTGGCGTTGCGCTGGGCGTCGTTGAAATACGCCGGGACGGTGATCACCGCCTCTTTGACGCGTTCACCGAGGAACTTTCCGGCGTCGTCGACAAGTTTGCGCAACACCTGCGCGCTGATCTCCTCAGGGGAGTACTTCTTGCCGCGCACGTCGAACCGGGCGGCGCCTCCCTCACCCTCGACAACGTCGAAGCTGACCGCCTTGGCTTCTTCCGATATCTCGTCGAACCGTCGGCCGATGAAGCGCTTAGCCGAGTAGATGGTTCCCTTGGGATTCATGACCGACTGCCGCCTGGCCAGCTGTCCGACCAGGCGCTCCCCGCTTTCGGTGAACGCCACCACCGACGGCGTCGTGCGCGCTCCTTCGGTGTTGGGGATCACGATCGGTTCCCCGCCCTGCCAGGCGGCGATCACCGAGTTGGTTGTTCCCAGGTCGATGCCTACCGCTGTGGCCATGATCTATTCCTTTCGGTTGTCTGCGAGCAGTTGCAGTGCACGGTCGGCCACTTCTACGTCGGCGACCAGGTCGTAGTGGCGGGGCACCTGCGCGCTGACGGAGCGGAAATCGCGGCGACCGCGCTGCAGCGCGTAGATCAGCAGGCCCATCAATGCGCCGAAGACAGCGCCGAAGACCAAGCCGTAGCCGGCCAGCATCAGGGCTGAGATGATCGGCTCGATCCAGCTGAAGAGACCGAAGATCCAGCCCATCAGCACGCCGACCAGAGCACCGGAGCCTGCGCCGCGTAACGCCGCCCCGCCGTAGTTGAGTCGGCCCAAGATCTGCTCGACGTACTCGAGATCACGGCCCACGATGGCCAACCGGTTGACTTCGAACCGCTGATCGGACAGGTAGTCGACCGCCCGCTCGGCGTCGGCATAGTTGTCGAAGGTGGCGATCACCTGGCGAGCAGGTTCATTGGGTCGCATCGCCGAGGTCGCCACTGTCGAATGCTCAACCATCACTGGCCCTACGCATCCACTGTTTGTGGCGCGGACGGAGCGTGGATCGCCTGCTGGCTCTGCTCAGCGGCGCCGATCTGCACCTTGCGCGGCTTGCTTGCCTCTGACACCGGAACTGTCAGCGTCAACACACCGCTGTCGCATGTCGCGCTGAGCCTGTTCGGATCGAGGTTGTCACCGAGAAACAGCTGACGGCGAAACTCGCCCTGAGGCCGCTCATCGACGATCAGTTCATCACCGTCCTGGCGAAGCGGGCGACGGCGCGCGGTGATCTCGATGACGTTGTGCTCAACGGTGACATCGATGTCATCGCTCTTCATGCCCGGCACATCGAGAGCGACGATGAACTGGTCACCGCGTCGAAACGCCTCCATCGGCAGAGTGTGCGCCGTGCGTGTGCCGGCCAGTGCCTGCTCAGCCAACCGATCCAGTTCACGGAACGGGTCGTATCGCATCAATGCCATGAGTTCCTCCTGGGTTCGAGGGGTTTCGCGAGATTGTTGTATCGAGGGTCCGGCAACCCACAGCGTGTGAGCGCTGACTGCCAGTGACCTCCGAACAACAAGACTGTCAGGCATATTCGGCAAGCGCGTGCTCCCGGCAAGTCAGAAATGTCGATGAGGATTGGTCCTGTCAGCACGAGTGGGCGCATCCCGGTTTCGAGGTCGGCCGGGACGCGCCGGATACGCCACAGTTACCTTGCATGGCTGTGCAGTCGACGGCTTTTCGCTGTCACCGCACCGGCCGCGCGTCGAGGTGGCAGGCCTTCCACCTGACTCACGAGGGCAAATCAGACGCTGCGTCCTCGTGCCCACGGGCCGACGACCGCGCCCGGTTCGTGCGCCAAGGTAGCGATGGGGTGGGCGCGCGGCTACACGATGGACTTGAGAAAGGAACCCCGCCATGACGACTCAGGCTGGCCTGGAACAAAAGGAGCGAGAGTTTCTGGCGCAATGCGTAGGTGATGCCTACACAATGCTCGACCTGCTGCCCGGCGTGAATCCGAACGGTCCCGCTCTGGTGTGGCTGGCGGATCAGTTCCTGATCCTGCGCCGGGGTGATTGCCCGCCGGCGTATGCGATGACGCCGTGACGGGGCCGGTCTGGCGGGCTTCTGGCAGTGCGCGAGGCGAGCGGCCCCGTCACTGGCTACCAGACCACCGTCGAACAGAACGGTGGAAACGAATCACCATCGTCAGCGCGTTGGTGGCGTCGGTCGTCCCGGTAGCCTGCGCCGATCCCGACACCGGTAGCGAGATTCCCACGGCGCAGACCATGTCGGCCACCACTTCCACCGTGACGCCGGCCGCAAACATCGAGGCGCACAACAATGCCGATATCTGGTTCGTGCGCCAGATGATTCCCCACCAACAGCAGGAAGTTGAGATAAGTGACATCCTCATGGGTAAACCCGACGTCGAGCCCCGCGTGACTGACCTGGCAATCAGGAACAAGACAGCGCGGAGTTCGGCGATCCAGCAGATGCGCAGCTGGCTCGACCAATGGGCCATCAGCCAAACTCCTGCGGATGGCAGCGCACCGGGCCGGCTGACCGAGCGAGAATTGACCGCATTGAGGCAAACCCGGGGCACCGATGCCGGCCGGCTGTTCCTGTCACAGCTGATTGTGCTTCATGAGGGTGCAATCAGCTTGGCGCAAAACGAAATCGAGGAAGGTCAGTATCCTCCGGCGGTTGCAATGGCCCGAATGATCACCAGCACCCACCAACAGGATCTCGATTCCATGAGGGACATGCTGGCTTCCCTCTAGCGACCGCGGTCATGTGCACAAGACCGTGTCGTCACCCCAGCGCTGCGCTGAGCTCGACCGAGACCTCCTCGGTGATTCGAGCGGTCACCACGCTGGGATCGGACGGCACCGGCGCCTGCGCGGTGACGCCGGCGAGGGCCTCCAGCGCCTCGGACGCCAGCGGTGTCCACTTCTCGATCCAGCCGGACACCACCGCGGCGCTGGCTCCGCCGCCACCGACGATGTGTCGCACCAGACCCGCAGTCCACTCACGGTGCCAACGAGCATCTTCGTCGAGCGAAAAGTGGATACTCGCCATGATCGGGTCGCCGTTCGCCGTCGCGAGCTTGCCCGCGATCTCCTCGTTGACCAGTCGGTCGATGCGGGGCTTGATAACCGCGTTGGTCACGATGAAGGCCTCACCCCAGTCATAGGCGACCAACGCACGTTCGATGAGTTCGCGTAGTGGTTGGAAGGCTGCAGCCTTCTCCCACACAGCCCGATGCCGGGCGGCGGCGTCATCGAGGGGTGGTCCGGCCAATTGCACAGTCCTGTAAGCGATCCTTTGGACTCGACGCATCTCGTCGCCCATCTGGAAAGCGGCGCAGTTGGTTATCCTCGACGAAGGTGCCATCTGCGCCACGTAGGCAGCCAGCATCTGCAGGCCGTGCACCGGGAAGCGCAGTGCGGAGTACCAGCGGTCGAGGAAGCTCACCCATTCGCTGTCGAGCCGGGTGTCGTAACCGGTGTCATCGATCTCGCGGAGCAGACCGTCGACCATTTCCTCACGACCGTCCTGCAGCCTGGTGTAGATCTGATAGGTGGTGCGGCGAGGGTCGGCGAACTGCTCCCAGTCGCGGGATTGCAGGGCGGAGTCTTCACGGTGGCGGTAGTACCAGTCGACGACAGGGTTTCCTGCTGAGAGCTCGAAGCGCCGGGGGTAGTTGTAGTGCAGGTCCGTGCTCATCAGCTCGTAATCGCTGGGGATACGCCGGCCCGTCGTGAGTCGGGTGTAGTTCTTGCGCCCCGGCGGCCGAGCAGGCCCGGTCACCACGGATCCTCCGCGAGTTGCCAGATCGCATCATCCTCGGTCAGCCGCATGGCACCCGTGAACGACGACATCACCACCTCCAACTCCCCAGGAAATCGGACGTTCACCCCTGTCGCTGCCTCGAGCCCGACCCGCGACAGCCGGCAGATTCGAGGCGACAGCACGCGTATGTAAGCCCCCTCGTCCTGTACGGTCACCTGTTCGTTCTCGTCCTGGATAGCCGCAATCACCTTGCGTGCGAACGGTGTTGCATGCAGGACCGGACCGACGCTCTCGGCCGCATTCACTGGCCCTGCCCGAGGTTGACCAAGATGCGGTCTCCATCCATACGTACCGGAAAGCGGCGTAGGCAAGCGTCTTTGGGGTTCACTCCGTTGCCTGTCTGTGCGTCGAACTGCCACTCATGGGCCGCGCAGGTGAGAAGGTTGTCCCGGAGTCTGCCCTCCGACAACGGGTTGGCCAGATGCGGACAACTGTCGTGATAGGCATGCACCAGACCGCCAACGTTGCACAGGACCACGTCGACATCAGCCAGGCTCACTGCGAGCATCTCTCCCTCCCAGAGCAATTCGAGCGTCCCCGCGTCCAGCCACTCCATCACAACACCGTCACCCCCTCTCGACGGTGAAGACGTCACCATTGCTCAGTCCGGCCGCAGAAACCGTCGAGTCGAGATCGAGCAGATCACCGGCCTCGTTGCGTACGCTCAGCGACCCACCCCGCTCGGGCGCCAGTCCCCAAGCGACCAGCTGCTGCGCCAGTTGCGCGACAGTGCGTTCGCTGGGTGTCACCACAACCCTCGCCAGGAAGTCGTCGCTGGCGCAACCGAAAAGATAGACGCGCATGGCTGCCTCCTACACCGTGGGTATCGGATCGAGGCGCCACGGATCAAGTCCGCGTCGCAGGTCCTTGCCAGTCTCGACGGGCGCCTCGAGTCCCATCCACTTGTGTAATTCCGTGAGTTTTCCCGGCGCTTCCCCGACGACGATACGATCGACCACGCTCTTGTGGTCGGCAAACCGGGAACTTTCCTGGCCGAAGATCCAGCGGCACGGTTCGGAGCAGAAAAGGTAACGCCTGCCGTTCATCTGCAGGGTGCACGCGGTGTTCCGGCCGGGCCTGACGAACAGCGCTGGCAACTGACAGAGGTTGCACAGAGCGGGTAGTCCGTAGGTCAGTGTGTTGCTCTCGCCACCTGCCTTCCAGCGTTGCTCGAGCCGGTCCCACACTGGGCCGTAGGTCGCCTCCCAGTCCGGGTACTTCGTATTCAACCACTGACGCTCGGCATCGTCGGGCATCGCGACGTCGAACCAGAGGGTGGTTCGGTAGGTGTACAACCCCAATTGGAAGCTATGGTGCGCGTAGTCGAGCTCCTCGACGAAAATGTCCCAGAACCACGGCCTTTCGAGATCGAATTAAGCAAGGTTCTTCATGAACTGTTCCGTCACCCACTCTTGCATGAACTCCTTGAACGAGCGGTTCCGCGCGTCGAGCGGGGTCAGGTACTCCATCGCTGTTCCTGTCAGCGCCAGGAACAACCGCCAGCATCGCCACCACATCTTGTCGACAAGGTACTGCGCCCGCTGCCGAGAACCGTTCTCCAGCAACGTCCGCATCACCGGGAGCCCGATCTGCGCATGACGGGCCTCATCGGTCTGGATGCTGGCCAATGTCTTCTCGAAAAGGTGATGGTGAGCGCGGTCGGCCATTGCCGCCATCGCCATGAACTGCAGGTTGGTGAAGCCGGTCTCGAACACGAAGTTGAGTTGGATCGCGCTGTCGATTGCGTCGGCGGCAAGGAACATGTCGTCGAACAGGTGCCTGGCCGCGATAATCACCCATTCGTTGGTGTGAAAAGCCTTGTGTGTCCAGTCGAAGTTGCCATCGTAGGCCAGCATGTCGTGACCGATCAGCAACGGAATCTGGGTATGCCGGATCTCGTCGAGCGCGCCCAGAGTCGACATCATCCGCCAGGCGCTGTCACGGCCGAACCGGGCCATCCGCAACTCCGCGACTGCGCCGGCGTATTCCACCAGCGCAACTGCGCCGTTGTGAAACTTGACCAGCTGCACCCAACCGGGATCGAGGCCGTCGAACAGGTGCGGCTTGTCCAACGCAGCCCGAACGCCGAGCACTGCGGCGTCCTTCTCACGTTGGTTTGCAACGTATTCGCGGTAGGTGGTGCGGTACGACTCGTTCCAATCGCGCCAAGCTTCTTGCAGTAGCCAGGGGTGGCCGCTGAGTTCCTCAGGAAACAGCTCCCGCTCACTGACATAACGGGGTGTCCAGTTGACCTTGCGGGCTAGTTCGAGCCAGTCGTCTCGTCGAAGTACCATTTGGCCGCCTCATTGATGTCGGCATCCGCGGCCGCTGAATCTCCGCGCTCTGCCATGTGAAGGAGTTCGTCGGGTGACATGTAATAGGGGTTTTCGACGAGCATCCCGCCGATCAGCATTCGCGGATGCGTCTTGAGCAGATTGACGATGATGGCGCTGCCGAAGCGATCGATGTCGTACAGGCATACGACAACCTGGGGAAACAACGGCAAAAACCGATTCATCTCGGCTTCGAGCAACATGAGCTCGTCCATGTCGGGCACGACGTCGCGAGATGACCATGCCTCCACCGCCCGCACCACGTCGTATCGCCCGTCGTACATGACGTCGGACATGGCGGCCTTCCAGGAACTGATCACCTCATCGGCCGAAAAGCCTCCGGACCGCAGGTACATGTCGGGTGCCCGGATGACCTCGAGTTGCTTGTCGGCAACGGACGTGGCGATGTCTAGATGTGTACTCAAAGCGGTGACAACGTCGTTCGGATCGGTCCCGTCGACAACGCAGATGCACTTGTCGCCGGCAGCAAGGCCTGCTTCGAGGAAGGGAAGCATGATCTGGTCACGCTGGATCTGGTTGATGTACAGGCCACAGATATGGTCGCCCGGCGTGGCCTTGATGCCGGCAGCACTCCAATCGAGGGCATCGGACACGCTCCACCCCCCGATCGGCTGAAGTTGTGTGCAGTCCCGGTGACCCTAGCCCGTTTCTGGGGCAGAAGTCGCGGTCAATGTCCGATTGCAGCCGCTGAGGCCAAAACTGCGGCCAGAACTGTCCTGCCAGGCCGAAGAATACGCGGTCGCGGTGTGGGAAGCTTGGTTGCCGGTTGAACGCGGCATAGGAGCGGGATCTAATTGACTGTGGCGCCCGAGAACCGTGAGTTCTTTCCTTACGAACGTATCCCGCTGCGCTCGGCAGAGGATGCCCGTGTCGAACTTTCCAGCTTGTATGGCGTTTACGTCCTTTCGACGTTGATGTTCGACGGTCGCGACGCCGACTCCGTACTCCAGTTGGCAGCCAATGCGGTGTCATCTCTTGGGGCGTTCCACACCGACGCCACATACCGAATCGCGAACGGAAAGCTGTTGGACGCTCGCAGTCCGGACAGGGTTCTCGATCGCCACATGGACTCTCTCGTCGCGGCAGGCCTTGGGACGGATCTGCGCATCGAGCTGTCCGACGGCCAGCGCCGATATGCGATCGCTCTGCAGGCGGTCGAAGGTACCAAGGGTGCATTGGTGGTACGGACCGAGGCCGCTCTCACCCAGGGGGAACTGTTCCGACTCAGGGCCTTGGCTCAGCAAACGGCCGCAGCGATGCACAGTGCCGACCTGCTCGAGAAGGAGCGCGCCCACATCGAGGAACGTCAGCGTGTCATAAACCACCTGTCCGAACTGGTCAGCGAGCTCAAACGACAGGACCGGATACATGCGACGCTGACTGCCGTCTCAGGCTCGGGCGCGGGCGTACAGGGAATCGCCGACGCACTGCGTGAGCTGACGTCGTTGGACGTCGTCGTAGAGGACGTGTTCGGGAATCAGCGGGCCCGCTCCGGCGGAGTCTTGTCAAACCAGTACCGGGCAATCGGTGGCGCCAACCGCGAAGAGACGCTTCGTGGCGCGGCTGCGCACGGCACCCCGCAGCGGATCGGCAACCAGATCTTCTGGCTCATACGGCAGAAGTCGAACGTCCACGGTGTCGTTGTCCTGCTCGATCCGCAGCGGGTGGCCGATCGCCTGGACATCGTGGCGCTCGAACATGCCGCCACTGTGTTGGCACTCGAATTTGCCCATCAACGTGTCTTGGCGGAAACGGAGCTGCGGCTACGCCGCGACCTTGTTGAGGACTTGCTTGCAGGCACGGATGATGAGAGCGCGTGCCAGCGCGCCGAGGTGATCGGTCACAATCTCCGCGTCGCGCACACAGTCACGGTTCTGGATTGGCACCATGGCGTCGCCGGTGACGAGATCACCACAGCCGCACGCAAGTGGGCTACCAACGCGCGAATGAACGCCCTTGCGGTGAGAAGGCCTGCGATCACCATCCTGCTCACAGACGGTGTACCCGAGCCCCTCTCGCTCCACCGGGCCATCTCCATCGATGTTGGTTCCGAACAAGGGTCCATCGGAATAGGTTCGGCGGCCGCCGCTCCGTCCGACTTGCCGCGCTCATTTGCAGAGGCACAGCGGGCGTTGCAGGTGAAAAAGGAATCAATGTCGCCGCACGGCGCCCAACGCTTCGACGATCTCGGCCTGTACCGCATCCTTGATCGCGCCAGCGACAGGCCGGAAGTCGACGCCTTCGTCGCCGAATGGCTGGGTCCGCTGCTCAGCTACGATCGCAAGAAGAACGCCGATTTGGTCGTGACGCTCACCCACTACCTGGATTGCGGCGGGAACTACGACGCCGCAGCAGAGTCGCTGACCATTCACAGAAGCACGCTGCGCTACCGGCTCGGCCGCATACGCGATATCTCAGGGCGCGACCTGCATGACGTCGAGGACAGGCTGAACTTGCACCTGGCGACCCGGATTGTGCGCATCACCGGGACCCCGCTACCCAGCGACGACTAGTCTGGCTTATCGCTTATCCTCATCAACCTCCTTGATTGGGTTGGTGCTCGACAATATTGACTTGGTGGGCTCGCCAACCGCCTGTGACGGCCACCGTTCACAGAACCTCGAGCGGGTGCGGCTTGGTGGGTGGCGGGAACGCTTGATCGAGATCGCCGAGGTCCACATGGGTCAGCTCGATGTCTCTAGCGGCGGCATTCTGTCGAACGTGGGAAAGTCTGCGAGCACGCGGGATCGCGGTGACCCCGCCGTGGCGGTGCACCCACGCCAGCGCGACCTGCGCAGGAGTGGCATTGTGCCGCTGCGCAATCCGCTGTAGCGCCGGGTGGCGAAGCAGCCGACCCTGCTCAATCGGCGAGTACGCCATGGCCGCTATCCCCTGTTGAGCCAGCCACGGCAGCAGCGCGTACTCCGGGCCGCGCCGGGTCAGGTTGTAAAGGATCTGATTCGCCTGGACTCCGACACCGCCCGTGACAGCCAACAGCTCCACCACGTCGTCTATGTCGAAATTGCTTACGCCCCAGTGCCGGATCATCCCGCGCCGCTTCAAATCGGTGAAACCTTCGATCGTATCGGACAACGGGATGGCACCCCGCCAGTGCAACACGTAAAGATCGATGTGATCCACGCCCAATCTTCGCAAGCTTGCCTCGCACGCGCGAAAGGTGCCCTCACGGGTGGCGTGGTGCGGAAGCACCTTGTCGACCAGGAAAACTTTATTGCGCTGTCCCGCTATCGCTTCGCCAACCAAGGCTTCAGCGGCACCGTTGCCGTACATCTCGGCGGTATCAATCACCGTCATCCCCAAGTCAATACCGAGCCGGATCGAGGCGACCTCCTCGGATCGTAGCGCGGTGTTCTCGGCGAAATGCCACGTTCCCTGACCGAGGTCTGCGTGTTTGGCGCCGGAAGCCGGCGGTATGGCACGGGTCGGGATCATGTAGGGGCTCCTTTCGACGTTCTCCATGGTGCAAGCGGCACACGACACCGCGCATGAACCCACCAGCACACAAAGGCGCGTTACCGCTGGACCTTTCAGGCCGAACTCCCCGGCGGACCGTGACGGGGGATCCTCCCGTTAGGGCTAAGGAGGCGCGATGAATTCGCCCTGATGCGACCAAGACGTCAGCATCGTCTTGTAGAAGTCTGGTGCCGGACGCAGCGCGATCGCGTCGGGAGGTCGATAACAACGTGGTCACCACGACCCTGTGAGCAAATTAGGAGACCTGATGAAAGCTGTTGTATACGAGGCGCCCATGCAGATCCGCGTCGAGGACGTACCGGATCCGATCATCACAGCTCCCACCGATGTACTCGTCCGAATCACCACCACGAACATCTGCGGATCCGATCTTCATATGTATGAGGGTCGAACAGCGATGGAAACAGGCAGGATTCTGGGTCACGAGAATCTCGGCGAGGTCGTCGACGTCGGGGCGGCGGTGGTCTCGGTGAAGGTAGGCGACCGGGTCTGCCTTCCGTTCAATATCAGCTGCGGCTTCTGTCGGAACTGTGAGAAAGGACTGACAGCTTACTGTCTGACCAACAATCCTGACCCGGACATGGTCGGGGCAGCCTACGGCTTCGCGGGCATGGGACCATACAGCGGCGGACAAGCCGAGTACTTGCGGGTGCCGTTCGGCGATTCGAACTGTTTGAAGTTGCCAGAAGATGCGCAAGAGAAGGAAAACGACTACGTGATGCTGTCGGACATCTTTCCGACGGGCTGGCACTGCACGGAGCTCGCCGGACTTCAACCCGGTGATTCGATCGTGGTCTACGGTGCAGGTCCGGTCGGTTTGATGGCGGCCCACTCGGCAATGATCAAGGGGGCCGCCAAAGTGATGATCGTCGATCGCCACCCCGACCGGCTCAAGTTGGCCGAACAGATCGGAGTCATCCCAATCGACGATTCGAAAGGACCTGCCGTCGAGCAGATCCTGGAACAGACCGGCGGTGCCGGAGCAGACTGCGGTTGCGAATGTATCGGTTATCAGGCACACGACCCCCAAGGGCATGAGGATCCGTCGATGGTCCTCAATGACCTGGTGCAAGCAGTCAAATTCACCGGCGGAATCGGCGTCGTGGGCTTGTACCTGCCACAGGATCCCGGCGCGCCGGACGAAGATCGAAAGAAGGGCAGGATCTCTTTCGAGATGGGCAACTTCTGGCTTAAGGGCCAACGGATGGCAACCGGGCAGGCCAACGTCAAGCGTTACAACCGTGAGTTGCGAGCATTGATTCACGAAGGCAAGGCCACGCCGTCGTGGATCGTGTCTCACGAGCTGCCGTTGTCTGATGCGGCGAGCGCCTACGAACACTTCGACGCTCGCGACGACGGTTGGACGAAAGTAGTGCTGAAGCCACAACTCACATCCTTGTGACAGCACACCGAGCCTTGGGCCGCAACGCGTCATCTAGGGGGTCTCGTTTGGCCCCGAGGGACCTCCCAGTAACTGGGCCAGATCAGCAATCTGATTCGTGAGCACAACCCCTGCCATCGTCACCATTCGGAGGAGCTACCTCATGGACACCGAACGGGCTTGCACAGCAGGAAGTCTGGCGTCATACGCCAAGCGCAAGGCCGATTACCACGGCTCGGGATCGGCCCCGCCGATGCAACCAGCTCGCCCCGGCAACCACCGAGGAGATCCATCGATCGCGAATCGACAGTCAGAGAACGACTTCGAGTTGTCCATCCATTTCGAGCGTGATGCGATGGCGCTGCTCGACTGCCTCTACGCCGGCGCATTGAGGATGACGCGTAACCGCATGGCCGCCGAGGATCTGCTTCACGAGACGATGTTGGCCGGCTATGCGGCGTTCCACGCCTTCCCTACAGGAACAAACCTCAAGGCGTGGCTGTTTGGAATCATGACCAACACATGGGTCAGTGCCCACCGCGGGGCTCAGCGCCTCGAAGCGGGCAGTGCCGGCGACCGGCTGACCGGCTCTCAAATCGTTGGAGGTCAGGGTCACTCACCTTCGCAGCTGCATTCGGTGCAGGCAGAGGTGCTAGCGACCCTGCCCGGCGACGCAATAGCGGAGGCGCTGATGGCGTTGCCCGAGAACCTCCGAATGGTCATCCACTACGCGTACGTGGAGGGATTCCGCTACGACGAGATTGCCGAGATCATGCGAACATCTGTAGGCACCGTGACGTCTCTACTGGGCCACGCACGTGGTCAGTTTCGAACGCTGCTCGCCGGCGTCGCGGATGCACACATGTCGACATGACATACATATCGAAACAACAGGACCTCGCCGTGATGGAACGCGACGGCATCGGAGCTGAGTGGACGGGAGCGGCACGCACAAGCCCCCTCGCGGATACTCGGTTCAGCCCGGAGAGCAAGCAGTCAGAGATGCGGGCTGAACCAGCACTTGGCTAGGAATGGGAGCCAACCGACGGATCGCCGGAACGAAGTGTCTCCGAGGGGCTTTCCCCGAAGATCTGGCGATACTGACTCGCGAACCGTCCCAGGTGGACAAACCCCCATCGGCCGGCGACCGACGTCACCGTGATCGAATTCGCAGTCTGGGCCGCCAGTTCGGCGTGCACATGGAGCAATCTAAGCCGCCGTAGATAGGCCATCGGCGAAGGGTGTCCGGACTTCTCGAAGGCTCGCTGCAAGGCTCGCGCACTGACCCCGGTCGCCCGCGCCAGTTCCGCTGTGCTCCATAGCCTTTGTGGTTCGGCGTGCATCAGATCGATGGCCAGTTTAGCCGTAGCCGCACCCGCTGAACATTCGCGCGCATTCAGCGCGTCGGTGAAGTTGTGAGGTTGTATCTGTAACAGGCCCTGTATCAGCAGGAGCTGCAGGTTTCCCATAGCGAGCGGGTGGTTGAGAAACCCGCCAGGCTGCCAGGCCTGGCTGCCCAAGAGCCGCACCAGGTAGTACCAATCGTTGGCGGCGGTGTAACTCAGATCGAGCTGCCGATGAAACGTGATCCGGTTGCGCACCGGTCGGTCGAGCATCGCTTCCAGCTGCCTCCTCATCTGCGATTCCGATACCTTGACACAGATCTGATCGCAGTCGGCGGACCAGCCGAGCAAGCACGGCGTACCTGGTGTGAAGACCGCGACGGCCCCTGTCGTCGTGTGAACACTCTCGCCGTCGTGCCACCGATTCATCGCCGAGCCGGACAACGGCGCATCGATGTAGTACGCGGTGACATCACCGGCACGGATCTCGATATCCACACCGAACCCGACGTTGCCGACTGTCACCATGGGAAGCTTCAGCGCCTTCATCTGCATGTTCACGCCCGCGGTGTCGACCGGAGTCAACTCGGCGTCGACATAGAAGCGGCCGACGACATCGGTTGCCTCGTCGACATCGGTTGTGCGAACCTCTGCTGCGTGGTCCGGTGGTACCTCGATCATCTGTTGCTCCCAGCTTGCGTTGCCCGACCGGTTGCGCGCCTCGTCACACACATGCCATACGGAGTCGATGCTGCGCCGCTGCAGCCGCCAAGGCGCACGCCGCTGCCTCAGAACACGAGTCGGAACAGAGTGAACACCCGATTCCAATGCTCGCTCGACGGGTTCGACACCGCCGGATCTATCTGGCGTAGCGAACGGGCCAGCGCAATGGCCAACCCGCCGAACAATTCTGGCAACAGCTGCTCAGCATCCTGCGCGAACGCTACGTCACCGGGTGGTTCACGCACCACCTCACGCAGCAGCCCGCGGATCTCCTCGGCTTCCTCGAGTTTGTCGAACTCTCGCATTCGTTCCTGGAGTCCTTTTGTGATCGGAAGATCCTGCGCCACCATGACATCGCGACCATTCCACTTTGCCGAGTTGCGTGCAGTAAGAGCAATGTCGTCAATCAGCTCATCGATGAACTCATGGAAGCGTCGGATATCGTTCTTGTCGATATTGATGCTTGCGACCGTACGAAAGAACCGCTGAAACAGCGGAATACCCCGTGGCTTGGTCACGAGGTACCTCCTTTCCACAGGTGGGGCCGCCAATAGCAGGCCAGGGCCTCAACCTTGGCACAGTCGCCCGCCCAACCGAACCGGACCAGCAGGCGCAATCTGGTCCTGCTACTTGAGCCTCGCAGGTCGAAGAGTCACCACCAGGACTCGAAAAACGCTGACAGTTGCGACTTCTCGGTGATCATCGTGTCTTCGCTCACGCCACGCGCAACCTCGGAGGCCTCGGCCGAAATGACGGGTCCATGACGAAATCCACGAACTCCTGGTTCCGATCATCCGCTTACGCAAGGGTGATATCGCACCTGGCGCGAATCGGCCAGCGCGGGGGCTGTTGGCGGCTAGCCAACCGCGGCTCAGCCTGATTGAGTCGCCAAGGAAGGCACACAGGAGGTGGCGGCGTGAACGAGAAGGGTCCCGACGGCCAGCAGGACAGAGGTCCCTTCACCGTGCGGCGGCTTCCCGGTGGCATGAGCATTCTCACCGCGGCCGGGTACGTCGACGGTGACACACCCTCGGCGATAAGCCGCTTGGTCGCCGATGAGCTGGCACGAGAGCCCGCGCAGCTGGTGCTGGAGCTTTCACACACCACCTCGGTCGATACCGCATTCGTCGAAGCCCTGGCCCACGCCTCCGCCTTGGCCGGAGAGGCCGACACATCGTTTTGCCTGGTCGTGTCGCCGGCGAGCCCGGTTGTCCAGGCGCTGGCCGCTGCGGACCTGATCGAACGATTCGAGATCTTCACAACCGTGAACGAGGCCAAACTGCAGCGCTGATTGTCCGGCAGATGTTCAAGACCCGAAAGCTGGGGACGAGCCTGCACAGTTCATAGGCGAGACCTGCGTGCGGTCCGGCCACGAGACTCGTTGGCGGACGGCACCCATACGTCAGAGTTTGTTGGCCACAACATCAAGACTGCTGATCTCCGGTGGCGAGGCGAAGAGCTCATCGGCGCGCTCTGCGAGAGCTCTACCCACCGGGCCTGCGAGGTGGGCCTGGCGGGCCGCCTCGTCCGGGAACGCGTCAATGATGCCGAACGTCGACGGCCCGAATCGGACAGCGAGCCATGGCTTCGTGTCAGGTTCCCGCTCAACAAGCGGCAGTGCCGACTCCAAGAACTCTTCGACGGCGCCTTCCTTGCCGGGCTTGGCCTCCAGGCGCACCAGCAACGCTTTCGTAACCACGGTTGATCCTTTCGGGTTCCGGCTTCGTACAGTGCGTCCCGCGGGGATTCCACCTCGGCGGTGTTCACCATGAGAGCGATCTTCTGCCAAGAGATGTCTGTCGTCGGCTCTATCCTCGGTTGTGTCGCGCCTGCCCCCAGCATGCGCATTGGAACGGCCGATTTCCTGCTCCCGCCGGTACCAAGTGGCATGTCCGCATTCACCCCGGCGGGTCAAGGTGCTACTCGTCGCACCCGGTTGAAGACCTTGCCACCACAACCAAGGTGCACAGGCCCACCACCTGTAGCGGGGTGACTACCCTTCCGGCGCAACACAAACACGGGGCAACAACCCGCTCCGTGGGCGTAGCCGTCTTGTCCTCTCAGGGCAAATGCGGATTGCGATTTCCGACTCTGGAGGCGCTTCCGAGAACGAATGCAGATTGTCAGGCTCTGGTTCATCGGTCATGGCGACGCAAGGGGCAGGCATGCAGCATTCCATCGAAGTGACGGCTGAACAGACACGTGGCGAAGCCGGAGTCTGCGCCGCCATCGCACAACTCATCCACTTTGTCCGCGCCGACGTCGAGGTACTCCCGCGATCCACGTGGCTGGCAGCTACCGCGGCGGCGATGAAGCTGTCGGGAGTGCAATACGCCGGCATCATGCGTGTCCGCCACGGAGACTGCATCCGTACTGTCGCCTCGACCACCGGTCACCCCCGGATGCTGGACCAGCTGCAGCAGCGGTTCCAGGAGGGACCGAGCTTGGATGCAGCGTGGGAAAACCAGACACGCCGAGTTGACCATTTCGCTGCCGAACGGCGCTGGCCCACGTTCAGTGACGAGGCCGCAGCCACCACACCCATCCGGTCAATGCTGTCCGTGCCCTTGGTTACCCATTGCCGAGGAAGGACAGTCCTGAACATGTATGCAGATCAGCCGTACGCGTTCGGTCGCGACGATGAACTCATCGCATTGATGTTCGCCAGGAACGCTGAGGCCCTGCTCGAGTTCGGGCGGAGTTCGAAACGCTATGGCTACCAGAACAATCGCGAGCTCATCAGACAGGCAAAGCGAATCTTGATGCAACGCAGGGCTGTGGACGCCGCCACCGCGCTCTCGTTGTTGGCCCAGTTGTCGAAGGACCGTGGGCAACCGGTATCGGTGGTCGCCCGAGGACTGGTGGGGACCAGACTTCAACAGTGATCCACGAGAGCACCTCTGACCGCCGGCAAACGATCGAGGAAAGACCATGCAGGACATCACATTCTGGTCGACACGGTGGCGAACCATCCAGGCCTTCGGCAAGAACCCACTGGTTCGCGGCAGCGATCGAATCGAGGCCATCGTCGCGGTTTCGGCCATCACGATCACACTGCTTGCTGCTCCGACCGCCGGGGCCATCGGCACCGCTGTCTACGATGCCCGCAGCCGGACCTGCGCCGAGCAGTCACAAACACGGCGATCGGTCAGTGCAACCGTTGCCGCAACGCGGCGCGGTGTCATCGCCACCCGGCCCCATATGACCACCACCGTCGTCGAGGTTCGTTGGCGATCGGAAGGCATCCAGCACACCGACTCATTTTCCACCAACGGCCCGGTAGCAGTGGGAGATCAGATCGATATCTGGTTGAACGATCAGGGCAAGCGTGTCACTCGTTCGTCTTTCCAGTCGGCCGGAGTAGACGCGGCCTGCGTGGGACTGTTGCTCTGCCTGATCGTTGTGGGTATGACGGCGGCGTTGTTCGCGCTCGTGCGGTGGCGGCTTGACGTTCGCCGTGGCGCTGATTGGGAACGTGAGATCGCCGATCTCATCAACAGGCGGTCGGCGGACTGACACTCCCAAGCCAATCGGCTGATACCTTGTGGCGCTGCCGCTATGCGCTTTTTGTACCCGCCTCGGTGAGCAGAGATCCAGCGCCCGGGACTGCATGGGCGTGTCCCAGCGCGAGGAGGATCTCGTATGCCGTGGCGGTGGCGGCCGAAATCACGGGGAGCCCGAGCTCGTCCTCCACCAGTTGGACGGATGCAAGTGATGGCATTTGGACGCAGGCCGACAACACAATGGCGTCCGCCCCCTCGCGGCTGAGGTTACGGGCCAACGCCGGCAGGTTGCTCGGGTCCAGTCGCCCGACCGCCAGGTTGTCGTCGACACCGAGGGCCACGGCATCGATCACCGAGATTCCTTCGCCTTCGAGATAGTCGGTGACCATCTTTGTCAGGGCAGGTACGTAGGGCGTCACAATGGCCACCCGCTCGGCCTTCAGGGCCGTCAGGCTGCGAACCAATGCGCCCGCGCTACTGACCACGGTCGCCGGATGTCCGTTGTCGGCAGCGGCTTTCGCAATCACTTCCTCGGATTCGCGGTGAGCGCCCGCCCCCTGTGCCATCACTGCCACCAGGCAGGCGTAGGCGATCACGTCGACGTCGGCGTCCGACAGCGCCCTAGCGCAGTCACCTGCCTTACCGACCATGGCCAGAAGTTCCTCAGTGTTGACGTTGCGCATCGATGCCCGGGCCGAGTGGAACGTGTAGGTATGCCCGGTGGCAGCGTTCTGGCGACGGAACAGCTCAGGTAGTTCGGTCTCCATCGTGGTGTTCGAACTGGGCACTATCAGTCCGATGCGTGACGAGGTGGTGGTCATCGAGAATCCTTTCCCGTGTTGACAGGAGATTTGGCCCGCGCGGCCTCCAGGCCGCGCCAGATCGACTCGGGTGTGATGGGCAACGCCGTCAGATCGACGTCCCATTCGGCGAGGGCATCACATACCGCGTTGGCGATGGCCGCCCCGGGCGGGATGGTGCCCACTTCACCAACCCCACGGATACCGAACGGCGTCACCGGCGAGGGAACTTCGGTGTGGAGTAGCTCGATCGGCACAGCATCGGCGGCCGTGGGCGCGAAGTAGTCCATCATGGAGCCGTTGATGAGCTGACCGGTTTCCTGGTCGTAGCGCAGCTCCTCGGCCAACGCGGCGCCAAAGCCCTGCATCAGCGCGCCCCGCACCTGGCCTTCGACCACCACCGGGTTTACCACCGTCCCACTGTCGTGGACCATGACGAACCGCTCGACGTCGAACTCCCCGGTTTCCGGATCGACGGCGACGACAGCCGCCGCGGTACCGAACGAATACGCGGCGTCGAGCGGTTCGAAGTGCGCGGTCGTCTCCAGCCCCGGCTGCTCCCCCTCCGGGATGCCTTGACCTGTGATCGCCCGCGTGAAGGCATCTGCGAGTTCGATTTCTGCCGTGCCCTTTTCAGCACGCACCACCCGTCCGTCGACGAGAACTTCGTCAGGGGCACAGCCGAGGACGAAGGCGGCGAGCCGACGGGTCTTGGCGGCGAACTCCTCTCCGGCGTCTCGCAGGGCGCCGGCCGCGGCGATCATGGTGCGCGATGCGAAGGCACCTGTGTTCAGGGGCGACGAGGCGGTGTCGCCCGAATGGACGCGAATCCGTTCGTAGGCGATCCCGGTGACCTCCGCGACTACCTGGGCAAAGGCCGTCTCGCTGCTTTGGCCCATGGTCGAGACACCGGTGTATACGTCAACACCACCCGAGCGGTTGGCCCGCAGAGTGACGCTTTCATGCGCGCCGAACTGCGAACCACGCTTGGCCAGGAACCGCGCGCTGGCATAGCCGGTGCGCTCGACGAAGGAGGAGAACCCGATCCCGACTATTCGGCCGTCAGCCCGCGGGATCCTCGGCATCGCAGCATGGGTGCCCCACCCCACAGCCTCGGCGGCCATTCTCAGGCAGCGCTCGTAGTCGCCACTGTCGTACACCGCGCCGGTGGGGTTCACCCAAGGCATCTGATCTGAGGTCACCATGTTCTGCGCCCGTAACTCCACCGGGTCGACACCTACGACCCGAGCGAGCCGATCCATCAACCGCTCGTAGGCGAAGTTCACCTCGGGTTGCCCGTAACCTCGGTATGCGCCAACAGGTGTCTTGTTGGTGAGCACCACCCGGCGTTCCACCATGCCGTCGTGGACGTCGTACGGTCCGTTGAAGACCACGCTCGACAGCTGTGCCGACCCGAAGGGTGAGTTCCAACCACCGAGATCGGTCACGTAGCGGTTCACCATCGCTATGATCCGCCCCGAAGCGTCCGCGCCGATACTGTAGTCGTGCACCGCTTCCCGGGCATGTGTGGACCCCCGGAAGTGCTCACCACGATCCTCGGTCCACTTCACCGGTCGCCGCAACGCCATGGCATGCACACAGGCCAGGACGTCTTCGGGGAACACCCCGAGCTTCTGTCCGAAGCCGCCCCCGACGTCGCTGGCGACCGCGCGGATCTCGCTTTCCTCGAGGCGTAGCGTTTCGGCCAGTTGCTTACGAATCAGGTGCGGAACCTGAGTGGAGCAGTGCACGGTGAGCATGCGCGCACCGGGACGCCATTGCGCCAGCACCGCGCGGGGCTCCATGGGAAGCGGCGTGACCCGATTGATCCGAAACCGTCCGCTGACAACATGTGCCGCCTCCGACATCCGCTGCTCCGGTTCGCCACGTCGGTCCACCTGGGTGGCCAGCACGTTGCCCTCGAGCAGTCCGGCGTGCAGCACCGGCGCCGAGGGTTCCAGTGCGCGAACCGCATCCACGACGTGTGGTAATGGCTCGTACTCGATGTCGATCAGCTCGAGTGCGTCCTCCGCGACGTGGCGACTGATCGCGACGACGCTGACGACGGGTTGACCCTCGTGGGTGGCGACGCCGTCGGCGAGGGCTCGATATGGCAGCGCGGGTGCGCCGGGAACCGGCCGCAGAACTGTCAGGGAGCCAGTGCTGTCGCGGATGTCGTCAGCGGTGAGAACCTGCAGCACGCCCGGCAGTCGCAGGGCGGCGGACGTCTTGATGGCCCCGATACGCGCATGCGGGTACGGGCACCGCGCCACCGCCATGTGGACCGTCCGCGCCGGCTCCACGTCATCGGTGAACTGACCGTCACCACGCAGCAGGCGTGGATCTTCCTTGCGCTGCACCGATTTTCCGATGACTCGCGCGCGGGGCGTGTTGTTGCCGTCGACATCAGTGCCACGCTCCTCGACGGCGGTCATTCTGCAGCTCCGTCCTTGATCTTGGCGAAGTACTCCTCGATGGCAGCCACAATGGGTGCGTAACCCGTGCAGCGGCAGAGCACTCCGGAGATCTCTTCGGTGATGGTGTCGCGGTCGGGACAGCCGCCCTGATAGGACAAGGCGGTTGCGGTCATGAGAAATCCGGGAGTACAGAACCCGCACTGCAAGGCATGGTGGGAACTGAACGCCTCCTGCATGGAGCCCAGTTCGTCGTCCTCGGACAGTCCCTCGACGGTCTGGACCGAGCGGCCGTCGAGTTGGCAGGCCAGCATCAGACAACCCTTGACCGATTCCCCGTCGACGATCACGGTGCACATTCCGCACACCCCTTGCTCACAACCGACATGGGTGCCGGTCAGGCCGAGGCGTTGCCGCAGAAAGTCGGCGACATGCATCCGTACTGCCACGTCCTCGCTGAACTCGGTGCCGTTGACAACCGTCGATATCCGGATCATCTGTTCCGGTGCGTTCTCCACAGTTGTCACCGGCGTCCCACGGGTCGCATCTCCGGCACAGTCAGTTCTCCGGCGTCCACGATGAGCTCGTCGTCGAGGTAGAGACTGCAGCCCCGCATCGGGATGTCGAAGTGGCACGGGGTGTCGTTGGGCCCGCCGAGTTCGTTGTTGGGGCCGATCGAGAACATCACGTTGCCGTAGAACGAGCGGAGCTCCATGCCCATCCCGCCGCCGAACTGGGTCAGCCCGTGCCAGTGCGCCCGCTCGTCGAGACCCCAACCCACGTGCGACATTCCGTACCCGCGCGGGTCGTCGAAGGAGCTGATGTAGGAACTCAGCAGATCAGCGTCCAGACCACCGCGGATGTCGCGAATGAACCCGGCCTCGATGGTCAGTGTCACCGGGGTTTGCACGTAGGTGTTGAACGGAAGCAGAACGTCCCCGGGCGAGAGCACGATCGTCCCGTCCACACCCTCGTCGGTGCCACCGGTGAACACAAAGGCCGCCGGCCAATGGTCCCAGCGCCCCGGGGTGTCGGTGTAGCCGTATTCACTCAGCGTGGGGTATCGCCCGAGTTGATAGGTGACGTCCGTCCCGTGCGGGCTGGTGATCCGCATGTTCTGCGCCTTGGCCAGTAGCTCCGCACCCACCTCGACGCGCTCGCGCAGTTCCACCGTCGGCATCAGGCGCGCCAGCAGCGGGGCTGGCTCGACCGCGGTGAGGATCCGCGTACCGGCGTCCTGGATGGCGAACTGTTCCTTGCTGAAGAGCAGGAAGGTGAGGTCGACGACCATGTCGGCGGCCTTCAATGCGTCCACGGCCAGGGGGTTGGTACCCAGACCCGACTCTCCCACGGCCCACGCGCCACTCGCGGACACCGGAGAAGGCAACCGCATGTGATAGGTGGCCGCACCGAGCTTCTGTGCAGCCCAGAGAAAAGCGTCTGCGTACTCCGCGCGTTCGTGACCGCGGGAAAGGACAGCGACCGTCTCGCTCTCGTTGACAGCAGAGAGGGTGAGCTGCTGCAGACAGATCTCGTTGAACAGGTTCTGATCCATGGCGGTTTCCTCGTTACAGGTCAGGAGAATTCAGGCGGATGCGGGGGTCAGGAAGGGCAGTGCGGCATCGAGGAAACCCGGCAGGTTGTCCCACGGCACCATGTGCCCGGCGGCAGCGACGTTCTTGATGGTGATGTCGGTCCGCAACGCGGCAAGCTCACGGGCGGCGCCCTCTGGCACCACTGGACTCTCGGCTCCACGCACCAACAGTGTGGGCGCGCTGAGCTTGGCGAAGATCTCGTGAAAGTCCTCGGTCTCGAACCCCTCGTGAGTTTCCACCACTGCGGTCTCGTCGCAGCTGGCCAGATGCTCCACGCGGATCTGGAGCTCCCGTTCAGGCCAGCCCGGGTAGAACCGGCGGACAGCATCGACGTCGGTTCCGCGTTGCGCCTCGTGCAGTTGGGTGAGGAACTGTTGGCGAGTGGTCGGGTAGGGCTCGCGACCCGGACCCGACAGCGGGGGGTCAACCAGAACGACAGGCGCGAAGTCGGGGCAACGCAGGCTCAGTGCCGCGACGATCCGGGCACCCATCGAGTGGCCGACGAGGGCCGGCCGGTTCAGCCCCAGCGCCGCTATCACACCCTCGGCGTCTGCCGCGTAGTCGGCCAGGGTGTAGCCGCCGGGACCGGCGACGTCACTACCTCCGCGACCGCGGACGTCGGGCACTGCTACCCGGTAACCCACAGCGGCGAGCTCCACGGCAATGAAGTCGGCGGTCACGGCCGGGCTGGTGATCCCTGGTACTAGGTACAGATCGACATCGGCGCTCTCGTTGTAGAGAAGGACACTGTGTCGAATGCCGTTGGCCTGCACTACAGTACGACGTCCCGAAATTGGTGGGTTGATCATGAAGACTCCTTGGTGCGTTCTGCCGGGATCTGGTCGATGGCCCAGGGCAGCAGAGCACGGGCCTGCTCGCTCGCCCGGTCCAGCCGTATCCGGTCCACGCTGTAGGTGAGTTTGGCGATCGCGTTGTCTCTGGAACAGGCTCCGGTGCGTACCCAGTCACCGGCCAAGCCCGCCAGGGTCTCCAGGAAGGACAGCGAGTCGGCAGCCTGGAGATCGTCGGCGAGCCCGAGGCCGCCGACTTCGTGCAGTCCGATGAGGCGGCGTACCTCGTCGACGTCGACGTCCGCGCCGTGTCCTTCGGAGGACAACCAGTCGCCGACCAACCTCGCCGAGCGGAGCTGGTGGGGATAGAGGTAGGTGGGGTCGTCCCAACGGATGTTCGCGTAGTCCACGGTGGGGCCGCCCGGGAACATCCGCTCGATGTCGTGCGTCATGGCCGCCAGTCGGGCCTCCAACGTTGCCTCGGGGCTGAGGTGAACCAGCCAGTCACGCGTGCGCATCAGATGCACCACCTGGCTGTAGGGCGCGACCCAGCGCGAAGCCGCCTGCTCCACGTCAGTCTCGATGGGCACTTCGGCGGGCAGCCAGTCGAATTCGGGTCTCACCTCGAATGCGCTCACCGAGGTCCTCTGGACCGCACCAGCGTCACCGCTGCCAGGATGAGCTGCAGGGCGTTCAATGCCACCAGGACCTTGACCCAGGCACTGGAGACGGCTGAGACTCCGACCGGTTGAGCGTCGCTCACCGGAGGCAGGGCGGCGGGGTGCGAGACTGCCTGCGGCTGAGGCGATCCGCCGGCTGCCACCGCCGTGTCGCCGCCCAGGGCGGCTTCCAGGTTGCGGGCAAACTGGGCAGTGACCTTGCCGGCCTGTTTGGCAACCACTTTCTGTCCCACGCTGCCAAGTGCACCGGCAAGCGCCACGTCTCCCTCGACGTCGACGACGGTACCGGAGGCGCCGGGACGCAATCCGACGACCACCTCGGCCCGGACGTTTCCAGCGGCGCCACGGACGCTCTTGCCGACAGCCGTGAACGCCATCCGGCGTTCGAGCTCGCGATCCGTAATACGAACACTGGCAGCGAAAGTCGCGTTCATGGGGCCGATGCTCTGGCTGATCCGGACGTCGATGTCATCCGGGGTCAGCACTGTCAGCTGTTCGACACCGGGCATACACCCGGCCACCGCTTCCGGGCGGTCCAGGAACGCCCATACCTCGGCGACCCGCTGGGCCACCTCGAACTCTTCGTGCAGTTTCACAGCACTTCCGTTCTTGTCACGTTGTTCTGGGGTTGGCGGCGCGGCTGCGCAGATCGCGCAGGACTCGCGAGATCTGAATGGGGGTCAGGTGCCGCCGGTACTGCGCGCTCGCCCGAATGTCCTCCGGCGGATCGATGACGTCGAGCGCCGAGCGGGCGGCAGCGGCGATGTGCACGTCATCGAGCGCGGTCCCGGTCAGCAGCCTTTCTGCCTCGGTGAGCCGCAACGCGGTATCGGAAACACCGCCGAGTCCCACGCGAATGTCCGACCAGGTGCCGTCGGCGGCCAGCTCACCACACACGGCCACACTGACGATCGCAAAATCGTGGTGTTTACGGCAGATTTCGCCGAAAGCATGGTGGGCCGGCGATGCGCCGAACTGTACGGCGGTCAGCATCTCATCGGTCGCCAGAACTGTCGAGTAGGCACCGTCGTACAGTTCGCGGGCAGGGATGCTCCGCTGGCCGGCCGGGCCGTGAACCACAATGGTGGCGTCGAGCACCAGACAAGCAAGCAGCAACTCGCCGGTTGGATCGGCGTGTACCACTGCGCCGCCGACCGTGCCCCTGTTGCGGACCTGACGGTCGCCGATGTGCCCTACCATCTCGACCAACAGCGGAAGCCGCTCAGCCAGCAGGGCGGACCGCTCGACCGTGCTGTAGCGCACCAGGGCACCGAGAGTTGTTCTGTCGCCGTTAATTTCGATGCTGTCGAGGTCGTCGATGTCGTTGATGTCGACCAGCGCCGCAGGACGCCACAGGCGCATGTTGAGCATCGGTGCCAGGCTCTGTCCACCGGCGAGCACCCGGGCGGCGCCACCGTGGGCGCTCAGCGTCGCGACAGCCTCGGCCACGCTGGACGGGCGGTGATAGGTGAAGCGGGACGGTTTCACGCGCCGGGCGCTCCGGAACTGCGCGTTACACCGACACCGGCAAAACGAGCCAGCACCTGGCTGATGGCAGTGGCAGGAGCGGCCACCAACTGTTCGGAGACACGGTTGCTCCACACCGTCTCGGGTCGGACCTGCAGGACCCGGATGTCGCCATTCTCCGCGATCGCCCACTCGATGTCTTGCGGTGCGCCACGGTGCTTTTCGATCCGTTTCGCGAGTTCGACCAGTTCCCGGATCTCCTCGTCGGTCAGGCAGGGCTGCGCGCGGCGACTGGCGACGACGTCGATCAGCCCGGTCAGCGACGTGGTGGGGTCGAGAGCAAACATCTGCTCCTGTACCGCGACGTCGGCCGACACCTGTTCGAAGGTGACCTTGTCGATGACGTAGCGGCTGGGGGTGATCGCGCCGCTGACGACGCCCTCCCCCAGACCCCAGCAGCCCTCGATGACGACCTTGGAGCGGTCGCCGGTGACCGGGTCCAGGGTGAACATCACCCCGGCCGAGCGGGACGCGACCATCTGCTGAATGCCGACGCAGATGCCGTAGTCGGTCAACTCGGCGGTGTCCGTCGGCCGGTAGGTGAGCACGGCGGCGCCGAACATGCCCGCCCAGCAGCGGCGCACATGGGTCAGCACATCCTGGACGCCTCGCACCCACAGGAAGGTGTCGTACTGTCCGGCGAAGCTGGCACCGCCGAGGTCTTCGGACTCACCGCTCGAGCGCACCGCCACGGGCACGTCGTCGTCACCGGTCTTCGCCGAGAGCTCGGCGTAGGCAGTTTTGATGGCGGCTTCCAGATCGGCAGGCAGTGCCGCTTCGGCGATGGCTTGTGCCATCTCGGAAGCCAGGCGCTCCACCGTGGCCAGATCGGCCCCGGCGGCCTGCTCCCGGGTGCGGCGGGCACGCTCGGCGAGCCCGGCCCCCTCGAGAAAATATCGGTAAGCATCGGTGGTGATGCCAAAACCCGCCGGCACCTGGAAGCCTGCCTGTGTCATCTCCGCGAGGCTGGCGAATTTTCCGCCGAGGCGGGGATCATCTGCAGTGCCGGGGGTGTCGATCCACAGCACGAAATCCGTCATACCGTCAGCTCCTGCTCGTCGTCGAGGATCCGCACAGTGCCCCGATCGCCGTCGACTTCGACGCGCTGGCTAGTGCGGATGGTGGTGGTGGCAAAGCCCGTGCCCACAACTGAGGGCAGGCCGTACTCCCGGCAGACGATGGCGGTGTGCGCCATGATGCCGCCGACGTCGGAGACCGCGGCGGCGAGCCTCGAGAAGACCGGCGCCCAGCTGGGCGCGGTGATCCGACAGATCAGTACCTCGCCCTCCTCGACGTCGTGGAGCTGTTCGGGGTCCAGGATCACGCGGGCTCGGCCGACGGCCTTGCCGGGCGACGCCGCGACCCCGCGGAGCACCGACGCGTCTGAGTCCGCGCTGCCCAGCCAGTCGGCAATCGCCTCCGGGGTGATACCCCAGAGCATGACTGTGAGTGGCTCGGTGAGGAACTCCGGTGGAACGCCGAGTGCCGGCAGCGGCGGATTCTGTTTGAGCACGTCCCGGATGCGCCGACGCCGGGCGATCTCGGGGCGCCAGTAGGTGACTCCCCGTGACTCGATCCTGGTCGCCCACCCGATGTTGAGGTCGTAGAGGGCCGAGTACACCTCGTTTCGGTGCAGGAAGAAGATGTCCTCCTCGTCGTCGAAGAAGTTGTGCGCGACGAAGACCCGGCCCAGCTCGCGGACCTTGTCCCAGAACATCGAGTGGTGCCAGTGCTCGACGAAGAAGTTGTGGTTCTCCACGAAGGGAAAGACCTTGCGCGCGAGGCCGACCAGCCCGTCGAACGACTCACGGTCGGCATCGGTGGGCAGGTATGACCGGTACTCCGCGGTCACCCGGGTACGCTCCGCGAGGATCTTCTCGAGTGGCCGGCGGATGTCTTCACCGGCGCGCAGAGCGGTGACGTACCCGCGCAGGGCCTGGAAAGGCAGCCGAAGGTCATCGATCCAGGCGCGGTCGCTGTGCTGGTAGCCCGCGCCGGTGGAGAACCAGAACCACGGGTCCTTGGCCTTCTCGAAGGCGTCCAGCCACTGGGCGCCCCCCGCTGCGCCGGCCAGGTCGGCCAGGATGGTCGCGGGGTCGTCCTCGGCCAGCAGAGCACTGTCGACTCCGAGTTCCACCGCCAGTGCTGCCAGGGTGCGAAGCTCGTCGTCGGGGCGGAACAACATGATGTCGATGCCGGACACCATCGACGCGATGGTCTGGTCACTGATGCCCGGGAACGCTGCCTGGCAGAACTCCCGGAACGTCAGGTACGCGCCGTATCCGAGGTTGAGCATCTCGAAGTGGTAGGACCCGATCTCGAAGAAGCTGTGGATCAGCGAGCTGTAGTTGGTCAGGACGTCGTAGGTCGAATAGAGGCCACGCCCTTCCATGACCCGGTCCAGTGGTTCGATCTCGGGCAACGGCTCGAAGGTGATGGCGGAGAGCCGAGCGATGCAATCGCGCGCCTTGGTCTCCCAGGCCGCATACATCTCATCCCAGTTCTCGAAGTAGTGACCGGCGCGGGTTGCGAAGTGCTCCGCACGCGTCGCGACTTCCTCGGGGTCTGTGACTGCGGTGGGACTGATGTAGAGGTAGCCGTTGATGATCCGGTGGTCGATGCCACCGGCCAGGGGAATTGGCCAGACCCGCGTCGACATCTGGCTGACAGCCACCCACCAGTTCTCCGTGGCGATGGTGTCGAACGGGTACATCGGCTCGGGGTTGTGCATCCCGTCGAAGAACCAGAACCGGCTCTCCTCGTCGTCCCGCCGCGCCTCGCTCAGTACGGAGTAGTAGGGGTACATCGACTCCCAACCCTCTGCGCCGGCGGGTGTCGGCACGGCGAACGGGCTTGCGAACCGGACACCGGGTATCGCTGCAGCAGGCACGTCCGGGGAAACGGACGTGGTCGGGTCAGGGCTGATGGTTGTCATGAACGACTCCGGTGGGTGGGTTGGGTTTGGGAGGCTCTACACATTCGCGACGGACGCGTTGCGCTCGGACCGGCTGCGGACATAGGCGACGGCATCATCAACGCTGATGACGTCGCCGTATTTCTCGTCTATGTCGAACAGGCTCGCTTCGTGGGGCCCGCGTGCCCGATCGCCGACACATTCATGAGGCACTAGGACGGTGAACCCGGACTGCACCGCGTCAACGGCGGTGGCCCGCACACAACCGCTGGTGGTGGCGCCGGTGACAACCACTGTATCGACGCCCTGTGAGGTCAGGATCGCGCTGAGATCCGTCCCGAAGAAGGCGGAGGCTCCCTGTTTGATAACCAGAGGCTCGGTGGTTCGCTTTTCCAGTCTGGCGTCCACCGCAACCAGGGGCGACCCCTCGACCAGCGCTGCCATTCCAGTCGCCTTACGCAGCCAGGCGGAGGCCTGCAGCCGAGCCTGGTCAAAGGCGATGGTGGTGAAAATGACGGGGATTGCCGCCTCCCGCGCGGCATCGATGAGGCGGCGGTTGTTGGCCACGACATCGTCGAGGTCTGCCCCGGTGGGCTGACCGGCGTCGGTGAAACCGTTGGTCAGATCGACGATGACGACCGCGGGTCGCTCACCGCGCACCACCCGGCGGCCGAATCCCGCCCGGCCATAAATTTCGGCGACGACGGGCTCCGAATCGGGGTGGTATGCCATGGCATATATGTATGCCATCTCTGTGGCAAATGTGCAACAGCCGCCGAAGAATTCGGCCTATTTACTTATCTAGCAGCGAAAACAAGCTCGCGAATGTGAACATCGTGTTACCCCGAATTCACCCGTGTTTCGACTTCGAGAACTCCCTCTCTGTAGATGGCATACACGTGTACGTTCATGCCCCGGGGCCGGATCGGCGGCCCGACGACACCCCGCGCGACATCAGTCGGCGGGCCACATCCCACGCGCCGCCCGGCGCGATAGCCCAGGAGCTCAGATGGAGCAATTCGCCGAACAGGCGTCAACGAACTGGATCATGGCCGCGTTCATCTACACCCTTGGAGCGCTCGCAGTGGTGCTCGTGCTGATGGGCTTGGTCTTCATCGACATCGGCATGGTCCGCAAGCGCAATGTCCTCGATACCGTCGTCCAGAAGGTCGGCGGCGCGATGATCGGCGGGCTCGGCACCCTCGTCATCGGCTATCCGATCTGGCAGTGGCAGTTCAACTCTGCCTTCGGAGTGCCCTCACCGCTGTGGCAGGCAGTCAAAGACTGGTGGTTGGGCGGCACGTTCACCAACACCGCCTCACGCCACATCTCCCCGGAGCTGTTGCCGGAGGCCGACGTCCTTCAGATCTTCCTCGTGTTCTTCGTGACCTTCACGATGGCCACCGTCGGCCTGATCCACACCGGGGTCGTCGAGCGGATCAAGCCGCTGCCTTTCTACGTGATGTCGTTCGTCATCGGCGCCGTACTGTCACCGCTTGTGGGCTACCTCTGCTGGGGCTCCCTGTCACCCTTGACCCTGCGCGGCACCCACGACTTCGATGGCGTTTTCCCGCTTTACATCACCGCTGGAACATTCGCCCTCATCTTGTCCTGGCGCGTCGGTCCGCGCCTCGGCGCGTTCGCCCCGCACCCCTCCGGCGCTCGGCCGGCCGCCCACAACGCCGCCTTCGTCGCGGTCGGTGCGCTCTTCATCGTGTTCGCGCTGCCGTTCGTGACCATCGGCAGCGGCTACATCGTTCCTGACGTCGGATTCTTCGGGATCTCCTTCACCGAGAGCGGCCTCGGCGTGGTCATCGTCAACCTCTTCGCCGCGATCCTGGGCGGCGCCGTGGTTGGCCTCGTGATCGCCTACCGCCGACGTGAAGCCAACTGGGCCCTTCTGGGCCCGATCGCCGGTGTCGTCATCTGCGGCACACTCCTCGACGTCGGCACCGCTTGGGCGAGTTTGCTCCTGGGAGCCTGCGGCCCGGTCGTCGCGCTGGGCACCGCCATGCTGGTTCGACGCCTCGGCATCGACGACCCCAAAGTGGGTCCTCTGGCCCTGGGCCCCGGCATTGTCGGTGCCATCGCCGTCGGCTTCATCGAATGGGGCACCCCCACAGGCGGTTACATCGGACTGGAGGGCCGCTACGCCGTGGGTGTCGCGGAGATCAGTCCGCTCTGGCAGCTGCTGGGCGTCTTGGCCACAGTCACGGTCGTGGGAATTCCCGCACTTGTGATGTGCCTGCTCTTCGAACGCTTCGGTGGTCTGAGGATCTCCGAGGAAGCCGAACTCGGTGGACTCGACGCGCACCACTGGGGTGGACCCAACCATTCCGATGACGACGTGGATGCCAAGTCAGCCGGCCCCCGCGTTGCCGCCACAGCACCCCCGGCCGTGCCGGCCTGACCCGGAGGTGCGGACGAGCCCTTTCCCTGCGCTCGTCCGCACCGCCACCGGACCACCTCGCCGCTCGACCGGGATAAGATGCGCACTGACTCGAGTGCAAGGAGACAGATGGGCGGCTGGGGTCCCGAGGCCACCTCGGTTTCCAAGCGTACAAGTGAGGGCATCGCCCAGATCCTGCGTTCGGAGATCTTCACCGGAGAACTGCCCGCGGGCACAACTCTGCCGGAGCGGCTTCTCGCCGAGCGTCTGCAGGTGAGCCGGACGCCGGTACGGGAAGCCCTGATAATCCTCCAGAGCGAGGGGCTCGTGGAGGTCGTTCCGAACCGCGGTGCGTCCGTGCGCACGATCACCAACGACGACCTGGTGGAGATCTACACGCTACGTGGACTTTTGGAGTCTCATGCCGCCCGGCTCGCCGCCGAACACGCCACCATCGAGCAACTCGAGGACATGGAGGATGCACAGACACGGCTCCGCCGGATGAGCGCCCGAGGGTCGGCTGCAGACCAGGCCATGGCGGACCTCGCCTTCCACACCGCGGTCAGCAAGGCTGCAGGCAGTCCGTTCCTGGTCACGCTGGTCGGCCAGGTGCTCGCCTTCACGGTCAGCTTTCGGGCCAACTACAAATACCCCGACGAGCGCAGCCAGACCGCCCTGGTCGAGCACGAGAGCATCCTCACCGCCATCAGCAACAGGGACAAAGACCTCGCCGAGCGTCTCATGCGTGAGCACGTCGCTTCCTCGTGTGCCTTCGCTCTCGACCAGTTCGACAACGCGTAGGGGGAACGTCGATTTTTGGGTGGCGGTACCGCTGATGTCACACCGATCGTGACTTACCCGCTGACCACTTCCTTGTCGAGGCTCGGGAAGTAGGATGCCGCGAAATTGATGCGGGTCTGAACCGGCTTCGACTTACCGAGCGCCCAGATCAACGCGGACCGAGCGTCCAGCAGAGCCCGTGGCCATCTGGTACCCATGCGACCGTACAGTCGCGAGTACTGCTGCACACGGTCGGTCACCGGGCGCTCGCTGGCTTCCCATACGTCAAGTGCGTTCGGCACGTCGTAACGATCGAGGGCCTGTCCCAACGCAACCGCGTTCATCATGCCGCAGCACGCCGCTTGTCCGAGATTCGGCGACATGGCATGGGCCGCGTCACCGATAATCGCAGCCTTGCCCGCGTGCCACCCACGCGACTGCACATCGTAGAAAGTGGCATACCGCCCTTCCGGGTTGTCCGGGATACGGTTGAGCTGAGATGCCATGTGCGGGAAGCTGTCCAACCAGGTCGACCGATTGAACGGTGTCTGCTGCTTGCCTTCGGCGTCACTGTCCGGGCAGCACAGGAAAATGTAGGTATGGTCCGGTGAGCAGGGCACGACGCCGATACGTCGCCCGCCGTTCCATTCCTCAATGGTGGCGTTGACGGGGTCGTCCGCGGTCCGCGGGATCATGTGACGGCCGCATCCGTCGCCCAGGTTGACGGTGGCCTTGCCGAGTCCGAGGGCCTCGCGTACGCGCGACGAGTAGCCATCCGCCCCGATTACCAAGTCTGCCTTCATCTCAGAGCCATCGTCGAGGATCAGCGTACCGTCGGTCGATGCTCCCGCCACAGCCGACTTGGTGAGGATCTCGGCGCCTGCGGCACGCGCGGCATCAACCAGACAGCTATGGAGGTGACGTCGCGCCACGGTGTAAAGCCGGCCGTGGCGCAACCATTCACGTTGAACCACACGGTGTCGGTGGTCACGAAGCTCTGGGGTCTGCACCCGTTCCGCGTAGGCCGTCACAGCCTCGTACGCACCAATACTTTCCAGTGCCCGTAAAGCGTTCTCCCACAGGTAAATTCCTGCACCGATTTCACGGAGTTCAGCACCGCGCTCATGCACGCGGACCGACCACCCGCGTTGTCCGAGTGCTGCTGCGGCAGTGAGACCGGCCAGACCTGCTCCGGCGATCTCGACGTGGCGACGACCCATCAATGAACCTTCCCCTCTGTTGAAGAACTTGGACTGTACTTCAGTAAATTCACTACAACAAGAGCACGCATGCAGTAATAATTCAGAAACCCATCATTAACATTCAGCCTTAATACGCTCTACACAAGCTATTTTCGCTCGCCAGCACCCCTTGCGAGGCAAAGATGGCTGAAGTAGCGTCACAGTTCATCTTCAGCATCACTTCAGCCAAGATCAATCACTGGGCGCGCATTGCCCACCCAATCGCGACCGGGCCAAAGGAGACGAAATGAGAGCGACACTGGTAGCCAGCGCCGTCGGCGCCTGCATCCTGACCACCGCCGCTACGGCGTGCAGTGGCGACAACGCCGACATCCGCGCCGAAGATGAACAGCCATGGTCAGCGCCTGCGATCTTCGTCGACTGCGACGCTGCCGGCATCGAACCCGGATGCATCGGGGCAGGTACCGAAGGTGAGTACTCGTCACTCGACACGTCGGAGGTGACGCAGCCCTGGCAGATCTGCGTCACAGTGCCGCATCTCAAAGACCCCATCTGGGTTGCCACCAACTACGGAATGACCGCCGAGAGCCGCCGACTGGGCCTGGAGATGCGATTCAGCGACGCCGGTGGCTACACCGGCACCACCGAGCAGGTCAAGCAGATCGAAGACTGCACAGCCCAGGGCGCTGATGCGATCATCGTCGGCGCGGTGAGTCAGGATGCGCTCAACCCTGTCATTCAGCAGGCAATAGACGCCGGCGTCGTCGTGGTGGACTACGGCAACGGCGTCACCGCCGACGTGCCGGGCCACGCAATCGTCGATTACTACAACATGGGTCACGCGATCGGCGAGCAGCTGGTGGCGTTGAACAAGGCCAAGCGCGTGGTGTTGTTGCCGGGGCCGGCAGGTGCTGGGTGGTCAGAACGTTCGGTGCTCGGGTTCAAGGATGCCCTGGCGGGGTCCGACGTCGAGTTGCTGGACGTGAAGTACGGCGAGACCGCCCGGGAGGTACAGCTGGCCCTCGTCGAGGACAGTGTGTCGGCCTACCCAGACCTTGACGCGATCGTCGGCACGGCGACCACTGTCGACGTGGCCCACGGAGTGCTGGCCGAACGTGGGCTGGCCGAGAAGATCAGCTTGTGGGCAACCTATCTCGTTCCGACCACGATGGAACTGCTGGAGACCGGTCGAGTGGTCTGCGCGCCCACCGAGCAACCCGTTCGCACCAGCCGGATGGCCGTCGACCTCGCCGTGCGACTACTCGAAGGCAAACCACAGAAGGAGGGGTTCGAACGCATGGGGCCCCTTCCGCTGACCGTCTGCGGTCCAGCCGCCGGTGAAGCCGACAACCTCGCCGACTTCGACACCACCACCAGTTTCGCACCCGATGGCTGGAGCCCGGTGTCCAACGTCAAACCAGGAGACAACCAGTGACAACAGCTCGGCGCCAACATGACTCGATTGCTCTGACCGGTCGGATAGTGAGTGTCACCGGAGGCGCAGATGCCGAAGCGGTTGTCATCATCAATGGCCGAATAGCAGCGGTGGGGTCGCGCCGGCTCGCCGAGGAAGCCCGGACATCAGGCATCGAAGTCCGTGACTTCGGCGAGCGCGCCGTGGTGCCAGGATTTGTAGATCCGCACATCCACCTGGAGCTTCTCAGCACTGCCCGCGGGCGGGCGGTCGACTGCCGGGTACCTGGCTGCAAGACCATCGCCGACGTGCTGGACCGTCTGATCGAGGCGGCTGCCGATGTCGCAGACGGCGACTGGCTGCTCGGCTACGGAAACTTGTTCTTCGATCAGAAGCTCGCCGAACGTCGACTCCCCACCCGTGCTGAACTCGACCGGGTGAGCACCACCATTCCCATCCAGATCGCTTGCGGTGGACATACTTCCGTACTCAACACGCGGGCACTTGAATTGGCTCAGGTGGAGCGGTTCCTCAATGGGGCGGCAGGCTTGTGGGGTAGTCCTGTCGTACACCTCGACGACAACGGCGTACCGACCGGGGTGGTCAGCGAGATCGATCAACTCCTACCGGTGCCGCCCATGGACAGAGCCGAGGTGCGGCGACACCTCGCGTCCACGTATTCCGAGCTGTTCACCGCTTATGGCGTCACCACGTTCGGCGAAATGCTCAGTTCATTCGACAACGCCGACATCATGGACGATCTGGTGGGTTCGAAAGACATCGCGGCCCGAGGTGTGCTGTATCCCATGGCGCCGTCGGCAGGACCGTTGGAAGAAGTCTGTGATTGGGTCAGCACGTACCGGAGCAGGGCCGGCACCGACTGGATGCGTGCGGCAGGAACCAAACTCTTCGCCGACGGCGGATACTCGGCACGTAACGCCGCCACCCGCACCCCCTACGTCGCCGAGCACGCCCCGTACCCCGGTTACAAGGGAACACTGAACATGACGCAGGGCGATGTGCTTCGCGCTCTGCGCGCCACCCGCCGCCGCGACATTCAAGTCGCCATCCACGCCAACGGGCCACGGGCTCAGGACGAGATACTCTCCGCATTACTCAGTGTCCCTGGGCCACACGATCATCGGCCGGTGCGCATCGAGCACGCCGGGAACCTGGTCAACGATCGCGCTGATCTCGAATTGTTCCGGCGCGCGAACGTGATACCGGTACTGCAGCCGGTGTTTCTCTATAACTTCATGGCCGACTTCGTGCCGATGCTGCTCGGCGACGGTGGCCTGACGGGACGACTACCGCTGCGCAGCATGCTCGACGATGGGGTCGGCCCGGTGGCCAGCTCCGATGTCGCGCCAGGGGCGGAGGCCGAACAGTCCAACCCCATGTTCTCGATCTGGGAATGTATGGCGCGCCGTAGCTACTGGGGCCTGCACATCGAGCCTGCAGAGACCATCTCCTTCACCGAGGCACTGCGCCTGCACACCATCGAAGGCGCCCGATCTCTTGGGATGCAGGACAGCGTGGGTTCCATCGAAGTCGGCAAATGGGGTGACATCGCCGTATTGGACCGCGACCCCCGTGCCGGCGGCCTCGACGAGGTTCGCAGCGCCCTCGTCGACGAGGTGTTTCTGGCCGGGGTATCAGTGCACAAGAGATCGGCAGCGGCGTAGTGGCACCACTTCTGCGAGTTGAGTCGCTGGGCAAGACCTTTCCCGGGGTTGTTGCCCTGGACGGAGTGGATCTCACAGTGGAACCCGGCGAAGTACACATTCTTCTGGGGGAGAACGGAGCCGGAAAGTCCACACTGATAAAGATCCTCGCCGGCGTGCAGTCTCCGTCGTCAGGGCGTCTGCTGCTCGACGGTGAACCGGTTGAGTTGAACTCCCCGCGTGCCGCGCAGGAGGCCGGAATCAGCACGGTGTTCCAAGAATTGAGCCTGGTGCCGTGCCTCACGGTCGCGGAAAACCTGTTCCTCGGTCGCCTCCCGTCACGGAACGGGATCGTTCATCGCAGCCGCATCCCCCATCTGGCCCACGATGCACTTGCCAAGATAGGCGCCGACATTCCGCTCACCGCCCGGGCGGACACACTGCCCCGCTCTGCTCAACAGCTCGTGGAGATCGCCAAGGGATTGATGGGCAGTGCGCGCCTGCTGATCCTCGATGAGCCCACCGCCAGCCTCGGTGAGCAAGAAAGTGACCAACTGCTCTCGCTCGTAGAGACTTTGGCCAGAAGCGGAATCGGCATCATCTACATCACCCACCGTCTCAAGGAGATCGCGAAGATAGGCCATCGGGTCACCGTGCTACGCGACGGTCGACGGGTCGGCGGAGTAGGCCCAGAAGAGATCGGTGACAGCGATCGCTTGGTCGAGCTGATGACGGGCCGCCAGCCGGAGAATCTGTACCCGCGCTCGTTCCGTCAGCCCGGGAGCGAGCTGCTGACAATCGAATCGCTGTCGGCATCCGAAGTGGCCGGTGCATCCATGCAATTCCGAGCGGGCGAGATTGTGGGAATAGCTGGATTGCTCGGCTCCGGTAAGTCTGCCCTCGGACGAGCTTGCTTCGGCCTGAACCAGATCGTCGGTGGAACCGTCGCGGTGCGGCACAAGCCGCTGTCGAACTTGACTCCGCACAAAGCGATTCGAAACGGAGTCGTGTACTACCCCTCCGACCGCAAACGTCAGGGACTGGCCCTGAACCAGCCGCTGTCCACCAACATCACCCTCGGCAGCTTGAGCTCGGCAGGTGTGGCGCGTTGGGGGTTTCTGGGCCGGCAGCGCGAACGGGTACTTTCCAGACGGCATGTCGAGCGGATGAAGATACGGCCTCCACTGACTGGCCGCCGCACAGACCTCTTCTCCGGAGGCAATCAGCAGAAAGCGGTACTGGCGCGAGGTCTTCTGCATCGCGCGGACATTCACATCTTCGATGAGCCGACGGTGGGCATCGACGTGAATGCGAAGATCGACGTCTACCGCGTGATGGACGAGTTGGCTGCCGCCGGTAACGCAGTGGTGTTGATTTCCTCGGACCTGCCCGAGGTACTGGGAATGTCGGACCGCGTCTATGTGATGCACGAAGGACGCGTCTCCGCCCACTTCGAAGGAACTGAGATAAACGAGAACTCAGTGCTGACAGCGTTTTTCAGTTCACCCGATACTCAAGACACGGAGGCGGTGCAGTGACCACGCAAGCTATGGCTCCGGAAAGTACGACGGGCCGCAGTTCTGGACTGCACCGGCGCCTGACCGCCAAAATTCTGGACATCGGTTTGTTGCCCTTTCTGCTGGTCGCCATGGTCATCCTGTTCGCGGTCCTGGAGCCACGGTTTCTCGCCCCGGACAATCTGGCCAACATCGGCAGGCAGTCGGTGTACCTACTGCTCATCACGATGGCGCAGATGATCGTGCTGTTGTGCGCACAACTGGATCTCTCCGTTGGCGCCACCGTGGCGCTGGTCAGCGTCGTCACTGCCCTCACCATGTCGAACTGGTCCGGCGGCACACTTTCCGCCGTGGTCGTCGGCGTCGCGGCGGGCATGGGTGTGGGGCTGCTAGTGGGTCTGATCAACGGGGCGGCAGTGACCTTGTTCAATGTGCCCTCGTTCATGGTGACGCTGGGCACCACGTCGGCGGCCTCCGGCGCGGCCCTCATCCTCTCCGATGGCGCACCCGTCACCGGCATACCGCTGAAATTCAGCGACCTCTTCGGAACCGGTCAATGGCTGGGCCTGCCCATCCCACTGATCATCGCCGTCATCGCCGCGGTGGGCGTCTACGTTCTGCTGTACTGGACCACACTCGGACGTAGCTTCTTCGCAGTCGGCGGTAACCAGGATGCTGCGAGGGTGGCCGGTATCGAGGTGCGCAAAGTGTTGATCTGCGCCTTCTTGCTGTGTTCCGGCCTCACCGCTCTGTCTGGTGTGCTGCTCACCGCCCGTGTCGCGTCGGGGGAAGCAACACTGGGCACCACCTACGTACTGCTGTCGATTGCCGCCGCAGTTCTCGGTGGCACGTCGCTGTTCGGCGGGGAGGGCCGACTTGGTCTGGTCATTCTCGGTGTGCTGTTCATCGGTATCTTGAGCAACGGAATGAATCTCTTGCGAGTGTCGAGCTACGTGCAGCAGCTGGTCATCGGAGTGGTCTTGGTCAGTGCAGTTGCCCTCGACCGTGTTCGTGCGCGAAGGTGAGCTCTGCACACGGGAGTGCGTGTGGGGTTACCAACGAACGTGAATTGAGGGCTATGACGTCGAGTCGACGGCGCTCGAGCACCAAGAACGAGCGCGTCGAAGAAACCGCCGATCAGCCCACCGAGGCCGATCGGCGGTTGGGCGCGCGCATCCGGAGCCTGCGGCAAGCCCAAACGATCACCCTCAAGGATGCCGCTACCGCGGCCGGGGTGTCCGAGAGTTTTCTGTCGCAGGTCGAACGCGGGCTGGCCAACCCCTCCATAGCTTCGTTACGTCGCATCGCGCAAGCACTGAATCAGCCGGTTGCCACGCTGTTCGTCGGCGGCGGCGAGCACGAAGGGGTGGTCCGTCTACACGAGCGTCGGACCATGAGTCATCCTTCCGGGTTCGTCGACTCGATGGTCACCCCAGAAACCGCCAGGCAGTTGCAGATTCACCACACGGTGATCGGGCCGGGTGGCAGCTCGGGTCATGGGCTCTACACCCACGCCGCCGACGAAGAATGTGTGCTTGTGCTGGAGGGGGCCATCGACGTGACCGTGGACGAAACCACGGTGCGGCTCGAGGCGGGTGATTCCCTCCTGCTCGATCCACGTCACGGGCACGGGTTTCGTAATCCCCTGGAGCGGCCGGCGACGGTGCTCTGGGTGATGACACCCGGGAACGGTTACTGACAGTCAGAACGTGCCGCCGTCAACTGGGCATGGTTCCGAATCCCTGCATCTCCCTGGTGAACTCGAACGGTTCATCGTCGGCGAAGGTATCGGTTGAGTAGTCGCGGTGCGCCATGGCACCCCAGGCCCGGCGGCGTTGCATGGCCAGGTTTCCGGCGTCGTACAGCGGGAAGACGACGGCCTCACGGTAGAGCTTGGCGATGGGGAACCGCTTGTCGAGTGCGTTCACCCCGACGATCCTCATGCAGTCGAACACCACGCTCTGCATCAGATCTCCACAGAAGGTCTTGTTCATCCCGCTGAGCGCGTGTCCCTGGCCGGGATGACGGTCCAGGTAATGCGCTGCCTTCCAAGAGAAGTACCGGGCCGCCTCGATGCGGGCCGCGACCTCGGTGAGAAGGTTGCCGACCGCTTGGTGGTGGATGATCGGCGAGGATCCACCACCGGTGTAGGTCTTGGCCCACTTGAGCGCAAATTCGTAGGCGCAGCGCGCCACCCCTACCGCGGCAATACTGGCGATCGGTGCGGACCAGGTGAAATTGCGGTTGATCAACAGATCGCCCTCGCCGTGCGCCAACACGTTCTGCTCAGGCACCTTGACGTCACGGAATGTCATGGTGACGTTCTGGCAGGTGCGGTGGGCCAGCTTGTCGATGACTTCATACTCGATGCCGGCCGTACCTCGCTCGACGACAAAGACGCTCAGGGCATCGGCGCTGCCCTTTGTGGAATCCGTTCGTGCGACGCAGACGTTGAGGTCGGCGCCCTGGAGGTCCCAACCGCCAGAGTTGCAGGGCCAGTGTTTCTCGCCATTGAGCGTGTATCGCCCCTGACGGGGCTGATGCCTGGCCAACAACTGGATGCCCGCCGACGGGCTCGGGTGGTCGAAGTTGGCGGTGCCACCACGTTCGCTGACCACCCAACCCGCCAGGAAGGAACCCTCCCGGTCGGATGCCGCTGGGGTGATCCACCGGTCGCGCTGTTCGTCGCTGCCGTGCCACAGGATCGGCATCAGGGCCAGGCCGTTGACGAGGATCGTTGTCGGAAATCCGGGGTCGACTGCGCAGAGTTCCTCGATGGCGATGAGGAAGTCGACGTTCGAGGCCCCGCCCCCGCCGTATTCGCGCGGTAAGAACATGCTGGTGAAACCCGCCTCGGCCGCCTGGCGATACACCGGGCGCATGGCGAGGAACGCCTCCTGGGGGTCGGTCAACGCGTCCGCGCGCTCCGCCACCGGGCGCAGCACCTCCTTGGCGAACTCCCGTGCCCTGCGTTTCAGCGCGCTCTGTTCGGCGGTCATCGCGAAGTCGATGGGCATGCTGGTGCTCCTTACCGCCGGTGAACGCCGACGCTCAACCGCTCGTGAGCCCCAGTGCGCCGCGCAGTCCGTAGTCGTTGCTTGCGATGTCTTCCAGACTCGATCGATCGAGCACCTCGAAGTAGGCCTGCAGAGCATCGGAAAAAACGCTCCGCGCGCCGCACACCCCGGCAACGCGGCAGTAACGCGCGGGACCGAGGCATTCCACAACCGCGAAGTCCGACTCCATGGTTCGCATCACGTTGCCGATGCTGATGGTGGAGGGGTCACGGGCCAGCTCGACACCGCCTGAGCGGCCGCGTGTCGTACGAACCAGACCCGCCGCCGACAACCGTTGGACGACCTTGTCCAAATGGTTTCGCGAGATTCGGTGGGCCGCGGCAATCTCTGCGACCGACCCGCGTCGGTCAGGCGCGACGCGCAGGTAGAGCAGCACTCGTAGTGCGTAGTCGGCGTGGTTGGTGTGCTTCATGTGGCCGCGGCTTCCCTTGACGATTGCACCGTCTCACTGTGCCACGGCTGATCCGCCGCAGCGCGGTCAACCCGCGGCCGCAGGTCGCCATGCCGTGGCGGGCCCGACGGCATGGGGACCGTCGGGCCCGGGGCAGTGGTTTCAACCTCAACCGGCCATGGTGCCGATGCTCTCGTGCTGCTTACCGAACTTGACGTACTCGTCCTCCATGATCGCGCGCGGGTTGAAGTCGGGATCGGCGATGATGCCGTGCACTCGACGACGCTGCATGCCCATGTTGCCGCCGTCGTAGATCGGCAGAACCGCAGCCTCGCGCAAGATCTTGCCGAAGCCGTTCTTGGTTTCCAGGCTGTTGACGCCGACGATCTGCATGCATTTGAAGACGCAGTCGAACATCATCTCGGTGACCTGGATCTTGTTCATGGCTCCGACCAACTCAGCGTGTTGATCGTGCTTGTCGAGGTAGTCGGCGGCCCGCCAGGAGAACGTGCGGGCCATCTCGATCTTGGCGGCCACGTCGCCGAGTACGTAGCCGACGTTCTGGAACCCGATGATCGGGGCGATCCCGCCGGCGGTGTTGTTCTTGGCCCAGTCGAGTGCCATTTCGTACGCGGCCCGTGCCATGCCGACAGCCGCGATTGCCGCGACCGGACCCGACCAGGCGAAGTTTCGGTTGATCACCAGATCGCCGTTCCCCTGCGCTCCCGGCAGGAGATTGGCAGCCGGAATGCGCGCGTTTTCGAACACGATCTCGGCGTTGGACGCGAGCCGGTGACCGATCTTGTCGAGGTGGCGGAACGTCACCCCCGGGGTATCGCGTTCCAGGACCAGCGCCGAGAGTCCTTCGGTGCCACCTCTTTCCGAGTCAGTCCGAACGATCAGCGTCCCGGCGTTGACACCCCGCTCGTCCCAGCCCGCCGACGACGGCCAGTACTTGCGGCCGTTGACGATGTAGTCGTCACCGTCGCGCACAGCCGTCAATCCCACGCCCGCGGGCCGTGGAAGGGGGATGTCGAAGTTCGCGGTCCCGGAGGGATTTCCTGGCGGCTCACTGGCGGTCCAGCCGCCGAGGTATTCGCCGGTCGGGTCGGACGTCGCGGCCCGGAGGAAACGCTCTTTCTGTTCGTCGCTGCCATACCAGGCCACCGGCATCAGTCCTAAACCGTTACACAGCACGGTACACGCGAACCCGGGATCGACGACGCAGATCTCCTCTGCCGCGATGACCAGGTCGACACACGAAACCCCGCCGCCCCCATAGGCCTTCGGCAGCATGCACATCGCGATGCCGGCGTGATAGGCCTCGACATAAGCCGGCTTGGTCAGTTGGAAACCCTTCAGCGGATCGGGTTCGGCGTCGGCGGCCGCGACGGTGGGCGCCAGCACCTCCTCGGCGAAGGTCCGTACCTCGTACTGCAGCTTTCGCTGGTCGTCGGACATGGTGAAGTTGATGGTCATGGCTACTCCCGGTGTGTAAGAGGGACGCAGTATGCGATCGTCTGCCGCACCGTAGAGGCAGACCGTCAGAGATTCCTGAATCGGTATTTCAAATACCGTATTTTTGGGTTTCGTCGTGGTTGCGGCGGATTACACGTGCCTCACAGGACAGATCACCGCACTGTGAGGCAGCCGTAATACAAGGCACCGGAGAGTTATCGGAGCAACTACCGGGGTCGGCTGAGTCCGAGACCGCTCAGCTGGTGGACGTTCCGCGGACGGCGCTTTCGAGGCGCGGAGTGGCGATGTTGAGCTGGCGGGATGTGCTGAGTGCATCCTGGAGGACCGCACGGGGCTCTGCCGCGTTCGGATCGGTGTGCGCCGCGAGGCTCGCCTGCGCGATCGGGAAGTGCTCGGTGGCCCACGCCAACGTGGTGGCGGTCAACCCAGGCAACCGGTAGGGCAACGTCGCGATGGAGTGCAGGCGCAGGTCGACGCCGCGTTTGTCGAGAACCGGCAGCAGCTCTCGACTCGTCAGGAACGCCTCACGCAGCGCGCGGCGGTCCCCGATCATGTTCGCCAGTCCCCCACTGCTCAACGCCTGAGAGAACATTCCGGCGTCCGAGGCGAAGTGCAGCAACAGCAATCCACGCATGTCCTGCTCATCCTTGATCCCGAAACCAGCCTGCCGAAAGGCCGCTCGCACGATCAGCTCCCGCGGGCCAGGTGACACCCCGGACGTTCCGAGGACCACCGATCGGAACAACGCGCCACGGAGAACCCCATCGTCTCCGAAGCCCCCACCGGCTTGCGGAAATCCGAATGTCACCCGATCTGCGGGAAGCGGGGCGACCGCGGCCAGCGGTTCATCCCATACATTGCCGAACACCAGGACGGCGGCCTCCCCGATGCGGGGAGCCAGATATGCGGCAGCTTCCCGCAGGCGGTGGTGGCCAACGCTGAGCACGACGAGATCAAACCCGTCGCCGGGCTCAACGGACTCGCGCAGCCGTGTCCCGAACACGTGGCGAGCCCGTCGACCCAACCGGGCACGGCGCCCGTCTATGAGTTCCGTGCACACTTCATCGCCGTACTCGACGGCGCGGCCCGGGCGGACGTAGAACTCAACATCATGACCCGCTTCCTGAAAAGCCTGGCCATAGATCGTCGCAATGACACCGCGGCCGAACATGAGGATTCGCATCAACACCCATCCGACATCCGGAGATTGTCCGCCTCCACCGACCGTACTCGGACACGATCTCCGTTGGTCTCCCCCGGCGATCTTTGCGACATGCACCCAGTGCGGTGGTGTGCGGTCAGTTCGCGATCTGCGCGCCCTCGGGAAAGTCGGTGGAGCGCGACAGCTCAGACCAGTCCGCAATCTCCCGGTCAACGGCGGCGCGTCCGCTGGTGACCAGTCGAAGCGCGTCGGAACCGAGGACAAGATGCGCAGGCGGGCTGGGTGAGTCGATGACCGAGAGGATGGCTTGTCCAGCTTTGGCGGGATTGCCCAACTGATTGCCGCTGGCCGCTATGCGGTTGTCGCGCAGCGGATTCATCAGATCGTCGTAGTCTGCGATGCTCCGCTCGGTACGGACCATGGAGCGCCCCGCCCAGTCGGTGCGGAAGGACCCGGGTTCGATTGCGGTGACATGAATTCCGAACGCACTGACCTCTTTGCCGACCGTTTCGAGGATGCCTTCGAGGGCGTACTTGCTGCCGCAGTAGTACGCCAATCCGGGGACGGTCATCAACCCGCCCATCGAGGTGACGGCGAAGATGTGCCCGGCACGTCGCCGACGCATGTGCGGGAGCACAGCTTTGATCGTCGCAACTGCCCCGAACACATTGGTGTCGAACTGCGCGCGCAGTTCAGACATCGGTGACTCCTCGAAAACTCCTTCGTGCCCGTAACCCGCGTTGGCAATGAGGACATCAATTGGCCCAAGCGTCTTTTCGACGTCGTCAACGACCGCGAGGACAGCGCGGTCATCGGTGACATCAAGTTCGCGGGCGTGAGAACGGCCAGGCGCGATCGAGTTGAAAGCCGCTGCATCGGCCGACTTTCGGACGGTGCCCACCACTGTGTGGCCCGCCGCGAGAGCGGCCTCGGCGAACGCGCGACCCAGCCCTGAGCTGGCGCCGGTAATGAGGAAGGAACGTGTGCGGTCGTGTGGCATAGCAATAATCTACACAGTGTTGACTTTTATCGCCATTGCGTTGATTATTCTGAGCGTTGCGTACACTCGTGCCCGTGGCTGAAGCGAAGAGGGGTTCGGGTCGGCGCCGAACATCACCCTCCAAGGGCGATCTGAGGGAACTCGCGATTCTCGACGCCTCAGAACGCCAGCTCGGCGAGATCGGCGTGCAGCACATGACGGTGGAGACGATTGCGACGGCGGCCGGAATCACGCGCGGAGCGCTGTACTTCTATTTCAGCTCGAAGAACGACGTACTGGCTGCGTTGGTCCAGAGGACCGCCGACGGCGTGGCAGGCGCGGTCGGCCGCGCTCAGGCCCAGGCACCCGACGACCCCCGACAGGCTCTGCAGAAAGCCGTGCTCCAAACCGCGCAGATGTGGCAGGAGCATGGCCCGGTCATGCGAGTGGCCGTGGAACTGGGGCCCGTCGTACCGGAGATCGAGGCTTCCTGGCAGGCGGCAGTGTCAGCCGCGAGCAGTGCAACACATCAGCTGTTGGTCGAAGCGGGCGTGCCGGATGACACGAGCCCGCTAGGCGCATTCGCGGTCAGCGCGGCCCTGGTGTCAATGACCGAGCGCTACTTCTACGCGGCCTCCAAGCAGGGAGCCTCGCTCACCGACGCGGCCCAGACGTTGACGCACGTCTGGCACGCCGTTCTTCCGGCATGAGCCACGTCAAGAGGTTCAAGGTCCCGGCCGATGCCGAGGCCACCACGACGCCATCGGAACGGCATGCCCGAAGCGGGCGATCCTCATCAGCGGCAGATGTTTAGCCATCGCACATGCGAGACGCCCGTGGGATCGCCCTGCCCGTTGAGCCGCGCACCACCAGATGGACCGGCAGTTCTATCGATCGGGGACGTAGGTGTCCGGTGTGTCCAGCAGGCTGAGCATCATTCGCGCCGCCTCGACCCCCATTCTGTAGTGATCCACAGCCACAGTGGTAAGCGCCGGCGACACGAGTTCGGCGGCAGGCACGTCGCTGAAGCCGACGACGCTGATCTCGCGAGGGCAGTCGACCCCCTGAGCGCGCAGCTGTTGAAGAACACCGAAAGTCGTCAAGTCGTTGAAGCCCACGATCGCGGTAGCGTCGGTGCTGTCGAGAAACTGGGCGGTGGCGCGTCGACCCCATTCGGTGTCAATGTGATCAATGGTCGCAACCAGAGACTGATCCAGCTGAATCTCTCGGTCCAACAGCGCATCTCGGTATCCGCGCAACCTGGCCCTGGCCGTGCTGATGTGCTGCGGTCCGGCGACCAGGCCGATTCTGCGGTGTCCCAGCTCGAACAAATGGTCCATGATCAGTTTCATGCCCAGAGCGTCGTTGCTGATGACCTGGCCAACGGACGGATCGCCCGAGGTGCGAAGCAAATTGACCACAGGCGCTACCTGGCTGAACCGTCGACAGCTGTCTGGATCGTTCAGTGTCGATGTGGTGACGATCAGCCCGTCGACCCGCCGTTCCTCCAGACTGCGCAGATGGCGGAGTTCGCGCTCAGGATCGTTGTCGGTGTTGACGATCAACGCGGTGTAGGCCGCCGCATTGGTCACGTCATCGATGCCGCGGACCATGTGCGCGAACAACGGTACGGCCAAGTCACCGACCACGACACCGATGGTGGAACTGCGAGCACTCGCCAAGCTGCGCGCCATCGTGTTGGGCAGGTAGTTAAGCTCGTCGGCGGCACGAATCACCCGATCCAGAGTTTCTGCGCTGACAAGATCGCGGGTGCGCTCATTCAGCGCGCGCGACACGGTAGCGGGATGCACGTTGGCCAGTTTTGCCACATCTTCAAGCCGAGGTCGCATCGACCGACCTTTCTTCGCTGACCGCCGACGAGGGAGGCCACCCCCACCGTGAAAATGTCAAGTACCCGTGCGAGCGCTTGCACGTCGCAGTGTACAAGGGCGTACGGATGATCTGTCCAGCCGGAGAGCCAATCCCAATCGATCTGCACGTCATCGATAGCAGCCGCCGCGCAAGGCCGCGCAGCCTTGACAGCAAGCGCTTGCAGCGGCACTCTAGGTGCAAGCGCTCGCAGGTGATGCGAGCCACACAGGACGAAGGGGCGGGCCATGCCAACACAGACATGTCGCGGCTTCACGCCTCCCGCGCCAACGGCCCCTGTGATCTGACCGTGTTTCCGGCTTGCCCGATACCTGTCCCGTGAACGCACTACCGGAGGCAACCCTGATGTCCGCACCCGCCGCTTTCACCTACCATGCCCTTCCGATGCGCGTGACCTTCGGCATCGACACTCTCGCCCAGGTCGGTGACGAGCTCGACCGCGCCGGGTTGGGCCGCGCACTGGTGGTGTGCACACCCGAACAGCGCACCCTGGCCGAGACGGTGCTGGCCGATCTCGGTGAGCGCGGCGCAGGCATCTTCGACCAGGCCAGGATGCACGTGCCGGTCGAGACCGCCACCGCTGCCACCGAAGCCGCTCTCGCCGCACGTGCGGATTGCTGCGTCGTCGTCGGCGGCGGTTCCTCCATCGGCCTCGGTAAGGCCATCGCGCTGGAACGTCAGCTGCCGATCGTCGCCATCCCCACCACCTATGCCGGGTCGGAGATGACACCCATCTGGGGATTGACCCGAGACGGCCGCAAGCAGACCGGTCGCGACGCCGCAGTATTGCCCACCACCGTCATCTACGACCCCCGTGTCACCACCACATTGCCGGTCGAGATCTCCGCGGCCAGTGGACTCAACGCCATGGCACATGCGGTAGAGGCATTGTATGCCCCTGACACGTCACCGATCATCTCGTTGATGGCCGAGGAGGGAGTGCGCGCCTTCATGTCCGCACTGCCCACGATCATCGCCGACGGCGACGATCTCTCGGCACGCTCAGAAGCCCTGTACGGCGCGTGGCTGTGCGGGGCATGCCTTGGTGCGACATCGATGTCGTTGCACCACAAGCTATGCCATGTCCTCGGTGGATCGCTGGATCTGCCGCACGCACAGACCCATGCGATCGTGCTGCCCTATGCCCTGGCCTACAACGAGTCTCACGCCCCCGATGCCCGTGCCGCTCTGCAGCGCGCGATGCACACCACCGCGGAGCCCTCCGTGGCGGTGTGGGAGATGGCTCAGACACTGCCCATCCCCCACTCACTGGCCGACCTCGGCGTCACCGAGGCTCAGATCCCGTCAGTGATCGAGCAAGCGCTGGCCAGCCCGTATACGAACCCGGCGCCGGTCACCGCCGACGGGTTGCACCATCTGCTACACCAGGCCCTCGCAGGCACCAGACCCACTCACTAATCGCTGCCACATCAACACCATTGGAGGCTCCAATTGACCACCACCAACGACGTCGCCGCCACCATCCGCACACTCGAAGACCGTCGCTATCAGGCCGCCGTCGACAAGGATTGGGATACTTTCGCCTCGCTGTGCCATCCCGCACTGGCCTACGCGCATTCCTCAGCCGTCACCGACACCCTGGAGGAATATCTGGCCAAGGTACGCGACGGCTTCTACGTCTACCACGACATCGACCACCCCATCGATGAGATCCGCATCATCGACGACATCGCTCTGGTGCTCGGGGAAATGAACGCCCACATCACTGCGGGCGGCGCCGAGAAGACGTTGCGCAACAAGTGCCTGGCGGTGTGGAAGAACACCGACAACGGCTGGTTGCTGTTGGCGTACCAGCCCACCCCGATCCCGGCGCCCGCACCGACCGCCAAGGACTGAAGAGCGCCCCCTACCCGGCGACCGGGTGGACGTTCTGCAGCAGACACCGACAAGGGAATAACGAGTCCCGACAGCCACACCCAACTGCGGCGCGCTCCATAACCTGGAGCGCGCCGCAGTTGGGTTCAGCAGTAGCGCAGGACAGGACGTCCTACGGCGTGGTGTAGCCGCCGTCGACAGTCAGCTGGGCTCCGGTGATGTAGGACGCCCCATCACCGGCCAGGAACGCGATCGCGGCGGCCACCTCTTCGGCACGCCCGGCGCGACCCATGGGCGTCACCGCGACGATGCCGTCGCTGATGGCTTGGTCTTGGGCGTTTGTCATCGGCGTGACAATCAAACCCGGGTGCACCGAGTTGACCCTGATGCCTTCGGGCGCATAGGTCACCGAGGCGTTCTTCGACATGGTGCTCACCGCACCTTTGGACGCCTGATAAGCCGACACACCGGCGGCGCCCACCAGCCCCCAGATCGAGGACACGTTTACGATCGAGCCACCGCCGCGGGCGCGCATCAGCGGTACGCAGGTCCGGATGCCGTAGAACGTTCCCGTCTGGTTGACCGCGACAATCGAGTGCCATGCGTCGATTTCGATGTCGGTGATGGAGTCGTAGGATCCGACCAGGCCGGCGTTGTTGACCAGAATGTCCAATCCGCCTTCCTTGTCGGTGATTTCACGCGCCAGCGTGGTCCACGATTCCAGATCGCTGACGTCGAGGTGGCGTTGGTGGATACGGTCGTTCACCGTCGCGGATTCGGTGTAGGCAATGTCGGCGGCGTAGACGGTGACGCCCTGTGCAGACAGCAATTCTGCTGTTGCCTCGCCGATTCCGCTCGCGGCACCGGTGACGATAGCGACTTTCTGAACGGCGGTCATTCGGACTCCTTGCATTAATTGGGATGCGGTGTGAGTACTGCGTTGCGACACGGGAACGCGGAGGTGTCGACCGATGACGTTCGACACCCGGTCACGCTCTGGTTGGGTTTCCTTCGAAGTGCAAGACCAGGTCGATCTCGGCCTCGACGAACCCTGCGGTGACACCACACGGGTTTGCCGTACCGGCCGGGCGCGAAACGAATTCGCGTACCAGGGATTTCTTGACCGCGAACACCGCGTCGGAGTCGAGGTACTTGCTCTCGTTGACGAAGATGTGCGTGGTCAGCTCTTTGTAGCCAGGTGCGGTGGCGATGAAATGTATGTGCGCCGGCCGGAACTCGTGGCGATGCGCGGCCGCCAACAGCTCCCCCACCGGGCCGTCGGTGGGTATTGGATAGAACGACGGCACCACCGAGGTGAACCAGAACCTGCCTTGGGCGTCGGTGGTGAACAGACCGCGTCCATTGCCGGTGTCCTGGACGCCGGGTTGTTGGACGTCGTAGAAGCCGTCCGCGTTGGCCTGCCAGACATCCACGGCTGCGCCGGCGATCGGGTTGCCCTGGGCGTCCAGGACACGGCCATGCACGACGCAGGTCTGTCCGGTGCTCTGCGGTGACACATTGGCGCCCAGTTCACGACGGGGCGAGTCGACCATGTGGAAGGGGCCCAGCACGGTGGAGGCGGTGGCTTCCGGGGTGTGGGCGTCGTTGAGCGTTTCCACGGCCATGGAGGCCCCCAGGACGTCGGAGAGCAAGATGAACTCCTGGCGGACCTCGTTGCACATCTTGCCGGTGCGAGTGAGGAAGTCGATGCCGGCTTCCCATTCCGGATAGGTCAGTTCGACGTCGCTGATGAACGCGTGCAGGTGCCGGGTCAAGCTCTGCAGGATCTGCTTGAGGCGAGGATCCGTGGTGTCGCGGAAGCTGTCGACGACCTCTTCCACGAGCGGCGCGGCGCTTAGATCTGTACCCATTGCCCTGTTCCTTCGTTGTTGTTCCGCCGGTGCCGGCTCGGGTGGCTGGCGGATCTCTCGGCCACCGTGGCTGTGTCTTGTGTCACCGTGCAAGCGCTCGCATTGAGGGTGCCTTCGACCGGCCTGCGCTGTCAAGTCCTCACCAGAACTGCGCTCACACCATCTTCTTTGAGACGCAGGGAAAGGCTGGGAAAACAGGACGAAACGAGGGGAGCCTTCATTCTTGATCAGTGCGCACAAATTTCTGCAAGCGCTCGCAGCACTGGGCGGGTGTCCGCTACCATCGACTGTAGTCGAACCTGCTCAGGTGAAGCGGAAAGGCTTGCAATGCGGGCACGTTTGGAAGACGTGGCGAAACTGGCCAACGTGCACCCTGCTACTGCCTCGCGAGCGCTCAACGAGCGCACCCGAAGCCGGGTCAGTCCTGAGACCTTGGAGCGAGTCCTGCGCGCGGTCGACGAACTCAACTACCGCCCCAACACGATGGCACGCAGCCTGGCCAGCGCACGCAGCTCCACGGTCGGAGTCGTGATCGGCGATCTGGCGGTACCGCTGTTCGCCCACATGATCCGAGGTATCGACGATGCCCTCAGCGAGGCCGGATACACGGCGTTGATCGTCAACACCGACAACGACACCGAGCGCGAGTTGCGCCACCTCCGAAGCCTGGAGGAGCGTCGCGTCGACGGCCTCATCGTGACAACCTCGTTGCTCGGGGACCCAGACCAGTCCCGCCGGTTTTCTCGGGTGGCCCCGGTGGTCAATCTCTTGCGCGTCGACGGCAACCCGCAGATCGGACAGGTCACCAGTAATGACGCCCTGGGCATGGGGCTGATCGTGGAACACCTGCACGGTCTCGGTCATCGCCGCATCGGACTGGTAGCTGGGCCGCCCAGCATAAGCACAGCCCTTTCTCGGCTGCGTGGCTACCGAAACGCGCTGTTAGAGAAGGGGTACGACATTGACAACAACCTCGTCGTGACCATCGACCACATCGACACTGCACAGGGTCGACGTGCTGCCGCTCAGCTCCTCGACACCACCGACGCCACGGCCATCATCGGTTTTAATGACATGGTGACATTCGGGGTGTTACAGGAGCTTCGTGCACGCAGTATGTCCTGCCCGGACGACATCAGTGTGGTCGGCTACAGCGACGTCCCCGCTTCCGAGCTGGTTGCGCCTGCACTGACCACCGTATCTGTGGATCACTACAAGATGGGCGTGGAAGCGGCGCGGATGATGCTGGAGTTGCTCGACAAACCGGACGACTTCGTTCCCCGATTGGTGGAACTCCCCGTACACCTGGTGGTCCGCGAAACCACCGCCGCTGCACCGTGATCCGTGCGGTCGGCGACCAGAGGGAGCACCTCCATCGCCGACCGCACGTGTGCCCGTAGCCGGGCGGAAAGCTCTTGTCCGACTCGGCACAATGGACTAGTTGAAGAGCATCCCGCCGTCGATGAGGGGCGATTGTCCGGTCATGTAGTCGGAGTCGGGTCCGGCCAGGAAAGCAACAAAACCCGCGACGTCTTCGGGCGTCGACGGCCGTCCCAATGCGATCTTGCTGGCTTGTTTGTCGAAGGACTCACCGCGGGCAACACCATCGCGGACCGACAGGGCCGCGTCGACTCCATCCCACATCTCCGTGCCGACGGTGCCCGGGCTGTAGGCGTTGACGGTGATCCCGTAGCCGGCGTATTCCTGGGCGGCGGCTTGGGTGAGCGCGCGAACCGCGAACTTGGTCGAGGAGTACACGCCGAAGACGGGCTGCCCGAGGAAGCCGGCGATCGAGCAGGCGTTGATGATCTTGCCTTTGACCCCGCGGTCGATGAAGCTCTGCGCCGCGGCTTGAATGCCCCACAGCACACCACCGACATTGATGCGCTGCATCTTCTCCAAGTCAGCGGGTTTGACCTCCAGCAACGGAAGTACTTGTGCGATACCGGCATTGTTGATCATGATGTCGAAAGCACCGAGTTCGCGGTGGGCCGTGCCGACTGCGTCGTGCACTTGTTCGCGGTCGCTGACATCACAGCTCACCGCGTGAGCCTTGCGTCCGAGCTCTCTGATCTCCCCGGCAACCGCCTCGGCCTTTTCGAGGTTGAGGTCCAAGATGCCGATGTTGGCGCCGTCGTGTGCCAGGCGCAGTGCAATGGCGCGGCCAATTCCTTGACCGGCACCGGTGATGATGGCGACCTTGTTCGTTAGTGGCCCGCTCATGAGACGCTGCCTTCTTTCGTCGTTGTTATTGGGCGGTGTATCCGCCGTCGATGATGAGTTCGGTGCCGGTGACGAACCGTGATTCGTCGGAAGCGAGATAGAGGACACCGTAAGCGATGTCGTCAGGCTCGCCGACGTGGCCGATGGGGTGCATCGCACTCATCTCACGCAGGTAGGCCTTCAGACCGCCGGGGTAGCTCTCACCTTTGCGGATATTGAACGGCGTCATGATGGTGCCAGGGCACACTGCATTGACGCGAATACCTTCTGGGGCGTATGTCACCGCGTCGGTTTTGGCCATCAGTCGCACCGCGCCTTTGGCCGCATGGTAACTGGGGGCGTCACTGTTGCCGATGAGTCCGTAGATCGACGACATGTTGATGATGCTGCGACCGCCCTGGGTTTGTCGCAGATAGCCGATGGCGTGTTTGGTGCACAGAAACGGACCGTCGACGTTGACCGCGAACATGGCTTTCCACGCGTCGAAGTCCACCGCGTCGGCCGACTCTGCCGGGCCAGAAACACCGGCATTGTTCACCAACACGTGCAGTGCGCCCCACCGTTGCCAAATCAGTGACATTGCTTCGGCGACCGACTCTTCCACGCTGACGTCGACGGTGACGGCCATGGCCTGGCCGCCCCGGTCAGTGATGTCGGCGGCCACCGCGTGGGCGGCTTCGGCGTTGCGATCCAGGATCGCCACCGCGGCACCATGGCGAGCGAGCATGTCCGCGATGGCCCGGCCGATGCCATCGGCGGCACCGGTCACCGCAGCCACCTTGCCCTGCACTCGTCCCACCTCGGTGGAAACTGCCTGCATCAGTCGATTCTCATTTCAATGTGCAGAAAGGACAGCTCGGTGGTGGCCGCGATCGACACTCGACCGGTCTTGGGGATGGCGAAGGCGCTCGATCGCGCCAGCTCGAAGGTCTTGCCGTCGCCGTTGGTCAAGATGGCGCTGCCGCCCAGGATGAACGCGGCGTGTTCGATGTTTGTGGATTCCAGATCCATCGATTCGCCTTCGGCTACGGTCTCCACGCGTATGTCCACCCACGGTCCGGCCATCACCTGGTCGATATTGCTGGGCTCGCGGAACAGGTTGACGAACTTCTTGGGGGTTGTCTCGGTGGTGGTCACTATTGCTGTCCTGTCGCCTATTTCGTCACTTCGCTGGGGCTGTATCCGGGAAGACGCTCCACAATCGAGGGCGGGAGCGCCTCCACCACAACGAATTCCAGTTCGTCGTCGCCGATGTTCTCGATCGAGTGACGGCCGTTGAGCGGCGTCATGATGAGGTCGCCCGGACCGACCTCGCGGGTCTCGCCGTCAAGCATCATCCGTCCGCGCCCGCTGACGATGTAGTAGATCTCCTCGGTACGGGTGTGCACGTGCTCGCCGATGAGTCCACCCTTCTCGACACGGTTGTGTTCGAAAGAGTCCCAGTCGGCGTACAGCATGAGCCCGGTGACGAATCGCTTCCACTTGTCCATACCGCGGCCACCGTGAAGGCCGTGCAGTTCGCTCGGGGAGCCGGTGTTGGATATCACCAGAGGACTAGTCATGATGCCTTCTCTCGGGTTGGTCAGGTGATTGCTGCTTCGTGGTCAGACCGAGCGCCGCTGCTCACGTTGACTGGCAAAGCGATTGACGATGAGGGCGGCCAGAATGATGAATCCGTACGTCGCCTGCACCCAGTAGCTCGGCACGCGGGACAGGGTGAGGATGTTGTCGACCATACCGAGGATGATGACGCCGAGGAACGCTCCGATCATGGAGCCTTTACCGCCGTTGAGGCTGATGCCGCCGATCACGGCGGCTGCGAACACGGTGAAGATCAGGCCGTCACCTTGGTTCGAGGTGGCTGACGCGATGCGGCCGGTGAGCATGAAGCCGGCGAAGGCGGCGACCAGGGCACCGACGATGAAGACGGAGATGGTGAGGCGGGTCGTGCGGATACCCGCAGCTTGCGCGGCAGCCTCATTGCCGCCCATGGCGTACAGCTTCCGGCCGACCGGGTGGTTTCGCATGATCAGCCATGCGATCGCGAAGACGATGACAAACAGCCAGATCTGCACGGAAACACCGAGAATCGATGATCGGCCCAGCCACAGTAGAGGTGCCGGCAGCCCGCTGAGGGTCTGTCCCGAGGAGATACCCATGGTCATGCCGCGCAGCAGGATCAGCATCGCCAGCGTCACCATGAACGCGTTGAGCTTCAACTTGGCCACCAGGTAACCGTTGACGAGCCCGATCAGGCCTGCGGCGACGAACCCGATCGCGATGGCTGCCGCGGCGGGCAGTTCGACCCCGAGTCCACCCACCGCCGGCGGCACGCACAACCAGGCAGCCACCATCGGGATGAATCCGACGATCGACTCCAACGACAGGTCGAAGTATCCGGAGATGAGGATGATGCTCTCCGCGACCACCACCACACCGAGCACGGCGGAGGTGACGAGGACGTTGTTGAGCAGATTGTTCACGGTCAGGAACTGTGGCGACAAGATGAAGCCGAGCAGCATGACGACCAGAATCGCTGGGACAAGTGACAATTCGCGCAATGCACTGCTGCTGCGCAACCTTGACCATACGGACGGCGACGGCTGCACCTCCGTGTCGTCGTGCGCCGAGATGAGGCTGGCGGTCACGTTAGGAACTCCTGACTTGAGGCGGGGTGTGGTCGGAGGAAGCCTGGGGTGCGTCGGCTCCTTGGACGGCGGCAACGAGATCGTCTTCGGCAAAGCCCCGGCCGAACTCAGCGGCGACGTGGCCTTTGCGCAGGGCCAGGACCCGATCGCAGATCCTCAGGTCGTCATCGTCGCCGCTGACAACCAGGATGGCTTTGCCGGCTTCTTTGAGTTCAACGAGGGTTGCATAGATGGATTGTTTGGCGGCCACGTCCACGCCAGCAGTGGGGTTGATAACCACCACGGTGTGCGGGTCAGAAGCCAGAGCGCGTGCGAGCACGACCTTCTGCTGGTTGCCGCCGGAGAGTTGTTCGGCGTGCTGGTCTGGCGAGCTGGCCACAATGGTCCAGGCGTCGGAGAGTTTGCGATAGATGCTGCGCCGCTTACCGGTATCGAGGAATCCGGCCTTGTTGGTGATGCGGTGCAGAATCGACAGGGTGGCGTTCTCCTCCACGGACATCTCCGGGACGTAGCCGTCGACGTGCCGGTCTTCGGGCACGAAGCCGACGCCCGCCAGGATTGCCGCCGCCGGGTCGGGACGCAACGGACGGCCGAGGTGCACGATCTCTCCTGCGACGGGGCGTACATGCCCGGCCACCGCGCGGCCAATGTGCACGTGTCCGGCACCGTCCAGTCCGGTCAACCCCACACATTCGCCGGGATACACCGTCATGTCGAGTCCGAACACCCGGTCCGCGATGTCCAGTCCGCGTACCACCAGCGTCGGCTCGCCGGAGACCGCGCGCGGCGTCTGCGCCGTGGCGGTGGAGGCCGGACCGTCCGCGGGCAGGTCGGGGGTGCTTCCTGTCATGGTTGCGATGAGCTTGCCCATGGTGAGATCACCAACGTCGCAAGCCATTACGTCCGCACCATCTCGCAGCACGGTCACCCGGTCGCAGATCGCAAAGATCTCCTCCAGGTGGTGGGACACATAGATGACGGTCACCCCGTCGTTCTTGAGCACCTCGATCTGTCGGAACAACTCGCCGGCGCCTGCACCATCGAGCCCCGCGGTCGGTTCATCCAGCAGAAGGATGCGCGGTCCCCTTGACAGTGCCCGGCAGATCTCGACGATCTTCTTTTCGATCGGTTCGAGGTCACCTACGAGTCGATCGGCAAGGTTGGGATTGCCCCAGCGCCGCAACAGTTCTCGCGCTGTCCGGTCGATGCTCTTCCAGTCCACCAGCCCGAAGCGGGTGCGTGGCTGTGCGCCAAGAGTGATGTTCTCGGCCACCGTGAGATCGGCAACCAGAGTGCTCTTCTGATAGACGCAGGCGATGTGGTCGTGCTCGCCGGCGGTCGCGTTGATGCCACCGAGAATCAGTTCGCCTTCATCCGGCTTGACCAACCCGGTCAGCGCGGCAATGAGAGTGGACTTGCCGGCTCCGTTGCGGCCAAGCAGCGCGTGGCACTCCCCTCGTTTGACCTGCAGGTTCGCCCCGCGCAAGGCGCGCGTCGATCCGAAGGTCTTGACGATGCCCCTGGCCTCGACGGCGTACTCGGTCGAGGGGGTCTGCGTTGCTGTGGTGCTCACTGGCTCCCCCAACTGCGGGTGATCGGATTGGCGAACCGCGGACACTACTGGTTGCCCCACAGCGCGCTGTCGTCGACGTTGTCCTTCGTCACCACCGGCGCGGGCAGCATGTCGGCCAAGTTGCCTTCGTACTCGACGATTTCGCTGTCGTGGTCGCTCGGGCCAACCTGGTATTCCTTGCCGGCCAAGGCGTCCTTCAAGTACATGACCGCGTACTGGCCGTAGAGGTCCACCGGCTGAGAAACCACCGCATCAACAACGCCATCGCGGACTCCCTGCAGAGCTTCCCCGCTGCCGTCGATGGTGACCAAGGCGATATGTCCCGGTGAGCCCACGGGCTGCAGCTGACCCATGTCAGCCATGACGTTCTTGACTCCGTTGTAGAACACGGAGTCGCTCGCCAGGAATACCGCGTCGAACTTCTGCGTCGACAGGCTGGTTTGTGCAACATCCACGGCCTGGTCGGTCTTCCACTTCGCATCCCGCGACACGACCTCGATGCCGGGAAACTCTGCGGCCATGCAGTCGTTGAATCCCTTGTTTCGGTCGAAGCCGGAAGAGGTTCCGAGATCGCCGTGGATCTCCAGTACACGTCCGCTTTGGTTGGTCAGTTCGCCGATCTGGCGGCACGCGTCGCGGCCCATCCCGACGTTATCGGCGCGGATGTTCATGTAGATATCTCCGCCGTTGCCGGCGATATCGACGGTGACCACCGGGACGTTCTTGGCGTTGGCCGCTTCGATAGCAGGGACAATGGCGTTGCTGTCCGTCGGGAACATCACCAAACCCTGGATGCCTTGGCTCAGCAGCGTGTTGACATCGGTGATCTGCTTGCCGGGATCGCTTTGAGCATCGGTCGCCGGCAACATCGACAGCCCGCTTCCTTCCGCATTCGCCTGCGATTCAACAGCTTTGACCAGGCCCGAGTTGAACGGCGAATCGAGAAAGCCGGCCGAGAAGCCGACTGGTGTCGCTTCGGATCCGCCGCTGCCCCGGTTGCATCCGGTCAGCACCAGCGCACCAGCCATCACCACGGCTGCTCCTGCCGTGATGCGGTAGCGAGTTGTCATGAAGAACCTCCTGGGAAGTGGAAACAAGCCGGCTTCAGGCTGTCTGGCAGGTGAACGTGGCGAGCTGCGACTGCGCGACGGCGGACCGGGAAACACAGTCAATCGACACCCGCTCGATCGGTGCGGCCTGCCGCTGCCCTACGCGTGGCATAGCTACCTCCTGGCGAATCGTGTGTCTCGCGTCACTCATGCAAGCGCTCGCACTAGAGTGCTCCTGCGAGCGCTTGCTGTCAAGTAGGTGTCAGCGACGATCCGTTGACGAATGCTGTGACCAGCTGTTTCGAACATCTCTTCATCGGATTCACAAGTTTGACCACAGGCCGTCTCCTGGATGGTCGGTGCAAGCGCTCGCATAATTTGATGCCGGAACCAGAGCATCACCTGCCAACTGCAGAACGAAGGGGGCGACGGGGATACTTCAATGACCGGACGGAATCAGGTCAGGCGCCGTTCAGGGCAGTTGGGTGTGCGCTTGGATCAGGGTGTCACGGATGTCGGAGATGGTGTGGCGCTGCCACATTGCTTGGACGGGCACCAACAGTGGCGGGGTCAGGTCGATGACCATCACGCGGCCGGACATGACCGGTCCGGCGTCGGCTGTCACCAGCGCTACCGCCCCGGTGGTCAGCGGAGCTGCCACGGTGGCTGCTCCCTGCACTCTGCTGACGACATAGTCGGGCTCGAAGCCGGCCCTCCGGCACGCCCCGAGCAGGAAGTCGCTGTAGTACGACGCCCCTGGCGGTGCCCAGAGTGCGATCTGGTGCCCTTTGAGATCGTTGATGTCGACCTCCACCGCATCGGCCAATGGGTGTCCAACGGCGGCGGCGACACGGACGCGGTGGTAGGCCAGCACTGCACCCGACAGGTCACCCACCGGCGCCACACCGCGCCGTAGCCCCAATTGCACTGCGCCGTCGCGGATGCCGGCCTCGAGGTCTGCCGGGTACATCTGCCGCAAGGTGAAAGACACATCCGGAAAAGCCTCCACTGCCGGCTCGATCACCGAATAAGCCTCTGCGCCACTCAATGCCGGCGTGTGCCCGATGATCCACGCCTGTTGTCCCGCCGAGCGCACGTGCTCGCGCACCGTCCGTGCTGCCGCCAACAAGGGACGGGCTTCGCGCACCAGAGCGCGGCCGGAGGGCGTCAACGCGATCCGGCGACCATCACGGGTGAACAACGTCGTTCCCAGCTCCCTTTCCAGCAACCGCACTGAGCTGCTCAGTGCCTGCTGGCTCAAATGCAGCGCACCTGCGGCCCGCGTGAAGCTGCCGGACTCGGCCACGGCCAAGAACTGCTGAAGCCGACGCAGATCAACAGTGTCAGAAGCCATCAAAGGACAATATCAACAAACTATGCTTGTGGATATGACGGTTTTTACTGATTTTCATCTGTGAGAACAGCTCATAAGGTCGATGGCATGAGCACACTTACAGGAAAAACTGCCGTTGTTGCCGCCGGAGCCAAGAATCTCGGCGGCCTGATCAGCACCAGTCTTGGCGCCCAGGGTGTGAACGTCGCGGTGCACTACAACAGTGACAACACCAAAGGCGCCGCTGAGGCCACCGCCGCAGAGGTCGAGAAGGCGGGCGCACGCGCCATCACCGTGCAAGGTGATCTCACCAAGCCGGCCAACGTCACCGCCCTCTTCGACGCCGCGATCGACGCATTCGGCGGCGTCGACATCGCGATCAACACCGTAGGCAAAGTACTGCGTAAGCCCATCCTGGAAACCACTGAAGCCGAATATGATTCGATGTTCGACATCAATGCCAAGGCTGCCTACTTCTTCTTGCAGCAAGCCGGCGCACGACTCAACGACAACGGGTCGATCGTCACCATCGTGACGGCTCTGCTGGCCGCATACACCGACGGATACTCCACATACGGTGGCTCCAAGAGCCCGGTGGAACATTTTGTCCGGGCCGCATCCAAAGAATTCGGCGTCCGAGGCATCAACGTCAACAATGTTGCCCCCGGTCCCATGGACACCCCGTTCTTCTACCCGCAGGAGACCCCGGAGCGAGTCGAGTTCCACAAGTCACAAGCCATGGGCAATCGGCTGACCAACATCGAGGACATCGCACCCTTGGTGGTGTTCCTGACCGGTGACGGACACTGGATCAACGGCCAGACCATCTTCGCCAACGGCGGGTACACCACCCGCTAGACGCATGGACCGTCTGGACCGGCCCGCTGTCCGGGCACTCCAGAACGGTCCCTCGCCGACCGCCGGACCGGTCTACCTGCTCTCGTCGGTGCCGACGAGTCGGGTCAAGCGCACCTCATCGAGCGGGGCGGTGCTCAGCCAAGACTCGGAAGGCCTGTACCGGTGAGGCGATGGGATCCTCGGCGAGCACCTGGATGCCGACGTGGTTGGCGCCGGCCGAAAGGTGCTCGTCGATCTGGGCGTAGATGGCCTCCGGGGAACCGTGAGCAACCAGGGCATCGACGAGCGCGTCGCTACCTGCCCCGGCGATATCGGCTTGCGTGAACCCGTGCCGCAGCAGGTTGTCGGTGTAGTTGCGCAGGCCCAGGTAGGGATGCTGAACGGCGGGACGGCCGACCTCTCGCGCCCGGTCGGCGTCCTGGCGCAGCACGACCTTGTGCTCGGGAGCCAGGAAGGCGCTGCTGCCCAGGGTGTTCCGTGCATAGCGGGTGTGCGCGGGGACGGTGAGATAGGGGTGTGCCCCCAATGTCTTCTCGCCGGCCAACGTGAGTGTCTTGCTGCCCAGGGCGCCGATCACGATCGCCTCGGCCGGCACCGCGTTCTCCAGGAGCACATCGACATAGTTGGCCATCCGCTCGAAGGGCCGTTCGTAGGTGTCTCGGGTCTCCGGATGGCCGAGACCGATACCCAGCAGCAGGCGAGGTCCGTGACGGTCGACGATCCGGTGGTAGTGATGGGCGATGTTGCGGGCGTCGTCTTGCCACATGTTGATGATTGCGCTCGCGATGATCGCGTCCCTCGTCGCGGCGATCATCTGCTCCAGCAGGCCCATGTCGCCCACGGGGTCTGCGCCGATTCCCACCCAGATCGTCTGATACCCCAGCTCTTCCAGCTCAGAGGCGTAGCCGACACGGGGAGCATCACCGAGTGCGGGATTGAGCCATGCTCCGTAGGTACCGAACCGCTCGTGGGTGCCGTTCATCGCGTCTGCGCGGTGGTGCTGAAGATCGGCCAGCAGATCTCGGTTGCGGTGAACCGGGCCGGATCTGTCGGAGTGCCGCCGCGGTAGTGCTCGCGGATGAGCCCCTGGCCACTGATCAGATGCTCGTTGACGTAGATGCCCAGGGCCGCGTAACTACGGTCGATGCCGTCATGACCGCCCGGGTGGACGAGCACCGCGAATTCGGCCCTGGGTAAGACCTCGGCGTGGACACCCTCGGGGGGATCTGCCGAGGGTGGTGCTTCGACGAACATGGTGGCGCTGCCGCGCTGTTCGAGAAACAGCGCGCGGTCGTAGAGGCCGCCCGGCACCACCGCGGTGGGTGCGCCCATGGCCGTGGCGACGGCCCGGTGCAGCGTCTGCAGTGACGCCGCGAACCAGTCGTCGATGCCGGAGGTGTCGATGGTGGCGCTGACGGACCACACGGCCAGCGCAGGCGCGTGGCGCACTGTGATATCGGTGGGAGTGCGCACCGGGGAGAGCAACTCGCGCAGCGCGCCCACAGTGTCACGGGTCTGCTGCAGCTGCTCCTCCATCTGTTCGAGATGGGTGGTGATGATGTCCGTGCGGGCCCCGGCGTCTTCTGCGCTCAGCAGCGCCTTGATGTCGGGAATGGACATGCCAAGAGAACGGAACCGGCGGATGATGTGGGCGTGATCGACCTGGCTGGTGTCGTAAAACCGGTAGCCGGTGTAGGGATCGATGTGAGCGGGTTCCAGAATGCCGATGTCGTGGTAGTGACGTAACGCCTTGCGGCTCAGACTGGTCATCACTGCGAAGTCACCGATCGAGACCTGTGCGCCCATGGCGTCCTCCTCTATGTCGCGTCGCCTACATCGGACGAGGCCATCCTGAAGCTTCCCCCAGGGGCAAGGTCAACATCACGGCATGCCGGCGAACAGGGGTTGACCTTCCCCTTGCGGGAACCTGCACCGTGGTGCCATGACCACAACAGCATGGGAAACACTCCCAGAATCCGTGAAGACGTTCATGACCGCGCTCGACGCCCGTGAGGTGGACCGAGTGCTGGCCACACTCACCACCGCCGCGGTGGTGACCGATGAAGGCCACGACTACTTGGGACCTGACGAAATCGGGACCTGGGTGGCCACCGCGGCCGCCGAGTACACCTACACCACCGCGTTCACCGGCGCGACGGCCACCGCCGAAAGCGTGGTGGTCGGCCAGCACCTGGAGGGCAACTTCCCAGGCGGAGTCGCCGACCTGCACTACCGCTTCACCCTCGACGGCACCGTGATCAACCGGGTGGTGATCGAGCCATGAGCAGGCGATGGTTCATCACCGGGGGCACCCCCGGCAACTTCGGGGTGGCGTTCGCCGAGGAGGCGCTGGCGACCGGCGACCGCGTCGTACTCACGTCCCGGCGCCCGCAGGAGCTGGCGACGTGGGCCGAGCAGTACGGTGACCGCGTTGTCGTCGTGCCACTGGAACTCACCGATGCCGCTCAGGTACAGGGTGCGGTGCATGCCGCCGAGCAGCAGTTCGGCGGCATCGACGTGCTGGTCAACAATGCCGGCCGCGGCTGGTACGGATCGATCGAGGGCATGGACGAATCCGCGCTGCGGGCGATGTTCGAGCTGAACTTCTTCGCGGTACTGTCCGTGACACGAGCGGTGCTACCGGGGATGCGCGCCCGCGGCAACGGGTGGATCGTCAACGTGTCCTCGGTGGCAGGGCTGGTATCAGCACCCGGATTCGGCTACTACAGTGCGACGAAGTTCGCCATCGAAGCCATCACCGACGCCCTGCGCGACGAGGTCGCCGCACAGGGGATCTCCGTGTTGACCGTCGAACCGGGGGCGTTCCGCACCAATGCCTACGCCGGCTTCGCGAACGAGCCGGTCGCGGAGGCGATTCCGGTGTATCACGACATGTTGGAACAGGTCCGTGACGTCTTCGTCGGGATGGACGGTGTGCAACCAGGCGATCCGCACCGTGGTGCCCGTGCGGTGATCGCGGCGATGGCCCAGGACCCGCCGCCTCGTCGGCTGGTCCTGGGCAACAGCGGATACGACGCCGTGGTCGACACCCTGGAGCAGACCTTGGTGAACATCCGAGCGAACGAGAATCTCTCTCGCAGTGCTGATTTCCCGACTTGATCGGTCACCGTAGCGACATACTCACCAACCCGCTCAGCCGTCCTCTGCGGCATGACCACATCGTGTTGACCTCACGGCGCTCGTCGTAGCACACTGCCCAGGCACGCGGGAGATCCACGCACCAGGCGCGAAATGCTCTCGGAAACTGGATATTTCGGTACACCACAATCACCCGATCTGCTGGTCGAGCCGGCGCGCGGGTTCTTCCACCTTGTCAGCCGGCCATGGTGAGCACATCGCGAACCATCCGCCGCGCGTATTCCTCGTCGACTTCAAGGGCGAAGGCGACGTGGTGGTACAACGGCGAGACGATGTGGTCGAGAATCTGTGCAACCGTTGGCGTCGGTTCCCCGCGTTCGCGGGCACGACGCACCATCTCCGTCGCCTGCTCTTGCCGCGTCTCCATGACCGGGCAGCGAGCCACGATCTCGACGCGCGCCGAGACCATCGCGCGCAGAAAGCGAGCCCGCGCTGGTCTGGTGATGTCAGCGGCGATGATGCACGCCCACTCCATCAAGTCCCCCTCGAGCGATCCGGTGTCGGGTGGCGACTCACCGTCGCGTGTCAGGGCCGCGACCGCGACTTCCTCGAGAAGCGCGTTGACGTCGGCCCAGCGCCGGTACAACGTCGTCGGGTTGACCCCCGCCCGTTCGGCGATCACCGGGAAGCTGATCTTGGCGGTCCCTTCGGCGACCAGTTCGCCTACCGCGGTGTAGATCGCGGTCATCACCCGATTAGCCCGTCCTCCGAGGCGGTTCGCGTCCCCTTGGCTCACCATGTCGACGATCCTACGCAAAGAAGTTTGCTTTTCCTCGGTCACGGGTAATGCCGGAAAGCAAAAATCATTGCTTTCCGGAAGGGGGCACATGCACGCACAATCAGCTTCGACCCTGGCCTACCGCACCTTCAGTACGCCTCGCCACACGACCCGCTACCTCGAGTGCGGGCCCGCCGATGGACCGCTGATGATCTTTCTGCACGGTTGGCCGAGTATCGGTTTGATGTGGCGTGCCCAAATGGGCGCCTTCGCCAACGACGGGTGGCACTGCGTCGCACCCGATCTCCGCGGTTACGGCGGGTCTTCCATTCCGAGGGCCAACAACGCGTACACCGTCGAAGAAGTCGTGGCCGACATGGTGGAACTTCACGACCACCTTGGCGGCGAGCCAGCGATTTGGATTGGCCACGACTGGGGCAGTGTCGTGGCCGGTGATCTGGCTGCACACGAGCCCGATCGCAGCCGTGGCATCGTGCTGACGTCGTTGGCCTACAACCCCGATGGACACGCGATCAAAACGGTCCTCCCCCTGGTCGACCGTGCGATCTATCCGGCTGACGAATATCCGGATGGCCAATGGGATTACTACCGCTACTACACGACGCATTTCGCGGCGGCAGTGGCTGACCTCGACGCCGACCAGCCCGCATCACTGGCGTCCATCTTCCAGCCAGGTAACCCCGCCAACGTCGGCAAGATCTCGCCGAATGCGACGGTTTCCCGCAACGGCGGGCGCTTCGGCGCCGCGCACCATGCCCCGCCCACTCAACCAGACCCGGCGCTCTGGCCGCCGGCAGACTTCGACGCGCTGGTGCAAGCGTTCCAGGCCCATGGCTTCGGTCCAGGCTGTGCGTGGTACGTCAACGACGACGCCAACATCGCCTACGCGCGTGAGGCACTCGACGGCGGCCGCCTGTCCCAGCCGGTGCTGTTCGTCAACGGTGACTTCGATCAGATCTGCAGCATCACCGGGAACCGCCAAGGCGATCCGATGCGCGCGGCCTGCGAGGACCTCACCGAGACGTACTTGCCCGCCGGACACTGGCTGCCGCTGGAACGCAAGCAAGAGCACGTCGCGGCCATTCGCACCTGGCTCAGTAAGAAGAATCTGTAGTGCGGCAACCGCTTGCTTCGACAAACGCGGTGCCGTCGAGTCGCTCGCGACCGGTCTCGGCGCGGCGTACCGATGGAGACGGAGACCGGGGCGGCCGGCGATACGCAACACCTCGTCAAGCTGATCACAATCGATCCACAACCTGCGCCGTGAAAACCGAGAACGGCGACACCGCCGGGGTCCGGGATACATCAGGCGGCGCAGCGTCGAGACAGGCCACCCACCCGACCGCGCCTTGCCCGGCACCCAACTCGACGCGCGGGGCCCGCAATGCATGGGTCGAGCAGTTGTCGAACATCAAGCCTCAGGCGATGTCATGGAGCGTAGTAGTGACCCTCCGAATGAGTTGATCGTGTGCCGATGTCGGCCATGCAGCCACCAAGTCAACCCCCAGGCTGCGCGGCCGCAGTGGGCGGTAGACGACGCCGGCGATGTCGAGAGCGGCTGTCGGGGACGGCACGATCGCCACCCCGAGCCCGGCTGCCACCAGGGTGATCAGCGTCGAGGTCTCCTCCACCTCGTGGCGAACCTTTGCAGTGAAACCAGCCTCGGCGCACAGCGTCGTGAGCAACGATCCCATGACCGAGCGGCCGCCACCGACATGCGCCACGAAGTTCTCCTCCCGAAGATCGGTTACCGACAGACCCTTTCGCTTGCTCAACCGATGGCCTTCCGGCAGCGCGACCAACAGCGAGTCACTGCGGACGATCTCGGTCGACAGACTGGGATCGACCACCGGCGGGCGCAGCAGCGCGAGATCGATCTCTCCCGCCGCCAGCGCAGCCAACTGGGCCGGGGCCAGCATCTCACCACGTACTCGGACGTCGACTTCGGGAAGCTGTTCACCGAGAGCCCGAACTAGCTGCGGCAGAACCGAATACGTAGCCGAGCCAACGCACCCGATGACAAGCCGGCCGGTGGTGCCCTCGGCGACACGGCGCGCGAGGTCGGCAGCGTCGTCCACCGAGTCCAGGATCCTGATGGTACGGCTCAGATACGCCTGCCCGGCCGGAGTCAGCTCGACATTGCGGGTGGAGCGGATCAACAGCGCGACCCCCAGCTCACGTTCGAGCTGCCTGATCTGCTGCGACAGCGGCGGCTGGGCGATGTGCAGTCGCTGTGCTGCGCGGCCGAAATGCAACTCTTCAGCGACGGCCCGGAAGTAGCGCAGGTGTCGCAGCTCCATTAGGACTTCCTACCTATCAAACCTGCCAAATTAGGTATTTCAGCATATCCTCCGCACGATCTACGGTTGAGCCATGACCGATGTGGTGATCTGCAGTCCCGTCCGCACTCCGGTCGGCCGGATGGGTGGCGCGCTGGCAGCGCTGACCGCCACCGACCTGGCCACCACCGCACTGCGGGCGCTGATCGAGCGCACCGGACTGGGCGCGAGCGATGTCGACGACGTGATCCTCGGTAACGGCTATGCCAACGGGGAGGCCCCGGCGATCGGGCGTATCGCCGCACTGGACGCGGGCTTGGGCACCGAGGTCCCCGGCCTGCAGATCGACCGGCGGTGCGGCTCGGGCCTTCAGGCCGTGCTCTACGCCGCGGGACAGGTGGCCACCGGGGCCGCCAGCGTGGTGATCGCCGGCGGGGCGGAGTCGATGTCCAACGTCGAGCACTACGCCCTGGGACTGCGGACCGGTGTTCGCCAAGGTGGCATCGCGCTGTTGGACCGGCTGGATCGTGCCCGCGAAACCGCGGGCGGCACATCGCATCCCATTGCCGGGGGCATGATCGAGACCGCTGAGAACCTGCGTCGCGAGTACCGCATCACCCGCGACGAGCAAGACGAGCTGTCCGCGCGATCGCATCAGCGCGCAATCACCGCCCACGAGGCCGGCCACTTCACCGACGAACTGGTACCCGTCACCGTCCCGGGTAGGCGCGGGGCGCCCGATGTCCTCGTCGACCGCGACGAACATCCGCGCGCCGACATCACCGTCGAGAAATTGGCCGCGTTGCGACCGATCCGTCTCAAGGTCGATGCCGAGTCGACGGTCACCGCCGGCAACGCCTCGGGCCAGAACGACGGTGCCGCGCTGTGCGTCGTGACCACCGACGCCCAGGCTGAGAAGCTGGGCCTGACGCCCTTGTTGAAGCTGCGCTCGTGGGCTGTCACCGGCTGCGCGCCGGAGATCATGGGCATCGGCCCCGTCGCCGCCACCGCCGCAGCGCTGGGCCGGGCCGAACTCACCCTCGACGACATCGATCTCATCGAACTCAACGAGGCCTTCGCCGCACAGGTACTGGCGGTGCTGGCCGAATGGAAGGTCGATCCGCTCGACGAGCGTCTGAACCCGAACGGCTCCGGGATCTCGCTGGGACACCCGATCGGTGCTACCGGCGCGCGCATTCTGGCCACCGCGGCCTATGAGGCGCGTCGCCGCGGCGCCCGCACCGTTCTCGAGACCATGTGCATCGGCGGCGGCCAGGGTCTGGCCGCGGTGTTCGAGGTGGTGCGCTGATGGCCAGCATCTGTGACACCACCGCTCAAGCCGTTGCCGGAATCGCAGACGGCAGCACCGTACTGGTCGGCGGTTTCGGCATGGCGGGCATGCCCGTTGCGCTCATCGACGCGCTGATCGACCAGGGCGCAAAAGATCTGACTGTCGTTTCGAACAACGCCGGCAACGGCGACACCGGGCTGGCAGCTCTCCTGGCGACCAAGCGAGTCCGCAAGGTCATCTGCTCGTTCCCCCGCCAATCCGACTCCTGGGTGTTCGACGGCCTCTACCGAGCCGGCGAGATCCAACTCGAAGTCGTGCCCCAGGGCACCCTCGCGGAGCGGATGCGCGCCGCCGGCGCGGGCATCGGTGCCTTCTACTGCCCCACCGCGGTCGGAACACCCCTGGCGGAGGGCAAAGAAAAACGCGTGATCGACGGCCGCACCTACATTCTGGAGTACCCGCTGGCCGGCGACGTCGCGCTGATCGGTGCCCACCGCTCCGATCGGATGGGCAACCTCGTGTATCGCAAGACCGCCCGCAATTTCGGGCCGGTGATGGCCACGGCCGCGACCACCACCATCGTGCAGGTCCGTGAGGTCGTCGACACCGGGACTCTTGACCCGGAAGCCGTCGTAACCCCGAGCATCTACGTCGACAAGGTGGTAGCGGTATGAGCGCACTGACCAAAGCTCAGATGGCCGCCCTGGTGGCACGCGACATCCCCGCCGGGTCTTACGTCAACCTGGGGATCGGCCAACCCACCACGGTCGCCGACCATCTCCCGGCCGAGGCCGGGATCGTGCTGCACACCGAAAACGGCATGCTCAACATGGGCCCCGCGGCCGTCGGCGATCAGATCGATCCCGACCTCACCAACGCCGGCAAGATCCCCGTCACCGAACTACCCGGAGCCGCCTACTTCCACCACGCCGACTCGTTCGCAATGATGCGCGGCGGGCACCTCGACGTCTGCGTGCTCGGTGCGTTCCAGGTCTCCGCCAGAGGCGATTTGGCCAACTGGCACACCGGCGCACCCGATGCCATACCCGCGGTCGGCGGCGCCATGGACCTGGCCATCGGCGCCAAGCAGGTGTTCGTGATGATGACCTTATTCGCCAAGGACGGCTCGGCCAAGCTGGTCCCGTCATGCACCTACCCGCTGACCGGCGTCGGCTGCGTATCCCGCGTCTACACCGATCTGGCGGTGTTCGACATCACCGCCGACGGGGTAACCGTCAGAGACACCTACGGCATCAGCCGCGACGAACTCGCTGCCCGCCTCGACGTGCCGCTGCTCGGCATGTGACCACAGACTTCGCCATCCCCGTGCACCGCACCCGCGGTCCGGGCACCGCACGGACTGATCTGCATCCACGTCTCGGTCTGCCCGGTCTCGCTTACCCAACGATGGGTGTTGAGTGCCCCGAGTTGATGGCGTGTGCGAATGATCGTTTCGGCGTGGTTCATCACGACACGGTCGAGTCCGTGGCCCTGGTGATCGGCGCGGACCGCAACCCCTTCGACGTAGCCGGTGTCAACGACAACACCACTGTGGTGCCGGGTCCTGGCCACGACAGCGGCGAACGCTACGAGGGTCTGACCATCGATGAGGGCCACGTGCACGCCATGCACGGCGTGCAGCCCAACCGTGGGGGCGAAAGCTGGGTCCGAACGCGCTGCGCACCAACGCCTCTGCGGGATTGAGTAGCCCTTCATCGAGTTCACCAGGCTCGGCGATCAACATCTCGACCATGGATGACATGCCTGGCACATCCAGGCCGTCGTCACCCGTTGCCGCGCTCGATCAGTGCCGCCTCGGCGGTGCTGTCCCGAGTTTCTTCCACCAGTGTCCGCCGTATCCATGGCGGTGCGTGGCAGTTCGTTGGTTTTGTTGGTTTGATCTCTCGGTGGCTGCTGTCGGATCGGAGAGCACGGTGCTGATCGTCGTGCGCGGGAACAGTGGATCGGGGAAGTCCTCTGTCGCCAGAATGCTGCGGGAGCGTCACGAAGTGGCGTTGGTCAGTCAAGACGTGCTGCGCCGCGAGGTGCTCGGCGTTGGAGACGACCGCGGCAATCCGGCGGTGCGGCTCATTGATCTCGTTGCGCGGTACGCCCTCGACCAAGGCAGCGACGTCGTGCTGGAGGGAATCTTGCGCAGCGACGTCTACGGGCCGATGTTGCGATCGCTGGCCGCTGATCATCGTGGGACCACGGAGTTCTTCCGATTCGATCTGCCGTTCGAAGAGACGCTGCGACGCCACAACAGCAAGGGGTGCGCTGATTTCGGAGAGCTCGAGCTGCGGCGGTGGTGGCGCGACCACGACGTTCTGCCGGGTCGGCAAGAGCGGGTCATCGGTGCCGACAAGGACCCCGACGCGATAATTGATCTGATCACCACCGCAGTCCGGTGGTCATAGTCGGCAGGCACTGCCGTTGGCAGCGCGGCCCTGCATCTGACGTGCGGAGTGTGCGCACCGCCTCCACGTGAAGTGGCGGTACTGGTGACCGCCGTGGACACGGAGAGTCTCCGGGACCCGTCAGCTTCGATTCAACACATGATGCTGTGTCGATCGATACGGAATGCCACATCCCGGGGCCGTTCGTGATTATATGACGATCGATACACAATGAGCGGCTTCGCCCAGTCACGGAGCCGGAGGGAGACGAAATGGAATACGCCGTCATTGGATCGGGTGCCATCGGGGGCGCCCTTGCCAGCCAGTTCGCCCGTACCGGAATCGAGGTGGCGGTTGCCACATCGAAGGGTCCGGGAGCCGTCGCCTCGCTTCACCAGCAGCTGGGATCGGCTGTTGTGCCAACCGAAGTTTCGCACGCATTGGGCGCACAGATCGTGTTCCTCGCCGTGCCGTTCGAGGCGGTCGAGGGATTGGTGTCGTCAGTCCCGGACTGGGAGCGCAGGATCATCGTCGACGCCACCAACGCCATCGACTACTCCGACTTTTCGCTAGCCGATCTCGGCGGGCGCGCGTCCTCGGACCTCGTCGCTGAATGGGCTGTCAACGCCCGTGTAGTGAAGGCCTTCGGAAACACCTGGGCCAAAGTCCTCGCACGCGACCCCGGCGAGTCGAATCAGGGCCGCCGCGTCGCCTTCATTTCGGGGAACGACCCGCAAGCAAATGCTCAGATCGCAGCCCTGGCAGAACGGTTCGGGTTCGACCCGATCGACCTCGGCCGCAACGACGCCGGCGGCCTGCTGCACTCATTCGGAGGTCCGCTGACAGGACACAGCTTCATCTCCCAACCCATCGCCGGAAACAGCCCACCCGAGATGGATCTGGCGGGACCGCAGTAGCGACATCCTCGCGCAATATGATCAGGCAATGGCCAGGCCACGCGAATTCGACAGAGCCCGTGCACTTGATGCGGCGATGCACGCGTTCTGGGAGAACGGCGGCTACGAGCGCACGTCGATGAGCCAACTCACCGAAGCCATGGGCATCTCCTCGCCGAGCCTCTACGCCGCGTTCGGCAGCAAGCGTGAGTTGTACGACGAGGCAGTGGACCTCTACGCTCAGCGACCTCAAACCCCGTTGACGCTGGCGCTCACCGAGGCGACAGCGCGCGCATTCGCCGAACGCCTACTCGACTCCGCAATCGTCGATTGCACGCGGCGGGGCAGCCCCAAAGGGTGTCTGGTCAATACTGATCCGTTGCTCTCCGGCCGGCGCGACGAGGGGCGCGCAGTCGTCGAAGCGCGGCTCAGACGCGCGATCGACGATGGCGACCTGCCGCCGTCGGCTGACCCCCGCACACTCGCGGAATACCTGATCGTGGCCATCAACGGACTGTCCACCCGTGCCCGTGACGGGGTGACCCGCAAGGAGCTGCGGGCCGTCGCCGCGGCCACCATGAACGGCTGGCCATCCCGCTGAGTGCGCTGTCTTTACAGCAGCTGGTGTTAGCCGTCGATCGTCAGACTGGTGCCGGCGCCGGTTACGGAGTGGGTGGAATGAGGACGGTCCACAGCTCGGTGATCAGCCCCTCATTGGCCACGGCGACATCAAAACCCGACATCTCCTCTCGACCCTGAGCGGGATCGACCAGCCTCCAGGCCAAGTAGCCGAAATAAGGCAACTTGTGAGGCGGACCCGCAGGCTCGAATTGCAGATCTCCAATACTTCTCTGCAGACCAATGCACTTGGCCTCGAGTGCCGCGTGGCCGGTGATGACCCCTTCGGCGTCGGTCCAGCGGACGTCGGGGTGATAGGTCCGCTGGATCGCAGCCTGACGCTTCGCGCCGTCGCGCTCGTTGAACACTGCCATCAGGTTGTCGTGCATAAGCTGCTCGATGGGGTCTGCAGTGCTCACCACTGTCCTCCAGGGATCATGACGAACGAGGTCTACGCCCCACCCATCCATTTTCTATAACGACCATTATAGAATACGGCCAGGAAACAGTGCTGTCTGTGCCGACCTTTCGACGGCTCCCCTCCGCAGTGGGCAGGGTCGTGACGTTTCTCCTGAGCGGTTGCGCCGCTGTCATTCGAGGGCAGTCCATCAATGTCGACGGCGGCACGACACCTATTGATCAATCTGACACAGACCGCGCCGCGATCTGCACTGCTGTGGGCGCAGGGCCGCGCTCGTGCCTGACCTGCTACCAACTGGCGTGTTCTCGCTCAATGACCGACATCCTGGCGCCGTGGTGTCGTAGATCGCTGCCACCAGTCGCGCCTCGCGACGCGGACCCGACCTGGCGCAGCGCAGATTCTCCCCTGTTGCCATGGCGCGGTATGTCAATGATCACGCGTTGCGCCGCAGTGAGTGCCGCTGCCGAGCAGAGCGCACCGCCGTTGTAACCCCATGTAACTCTTGCGGTCGATCAACCACGAGATGTGTGCTGGCTCACATGTCCGACGGATTGCGGAAGTCGCCGTGGAAGCGAGGGCGGGCTTGCGCACACGAAGAGTCTCAGCTGACGCTACCGACGTCGAACTGCAGCGCACCGACGCGATCGCACATGGTGCCGTATTCCGCAAGCTGGTCCGGCACGTCAACCCACGTCGAAGCACCCGCCATCTAGGCGCGACCGCCACTCAGAAGGAGCAAGTACTCATGTCCACGATGCAGGGACCAACCAACGAGGGATCCGCTGTCCCCGTTCAGGATCGCTCACCGTCACCGCCAGCTTCCGACGCAGGCGCGACCCCGTCGACGTCGGCTGGCTGGATCGCCTTCGGGTTGGCCAACCTCATCGTGGTGGTCGCGCTGTCCGTGCTCGGCTGGTGGCTACTCGCCGACCCCGAGCTCAGCCCGTGGCACTTCTATCCGATGCCATTCAACGCCACGCTCTTCTGGGCCATATTGTTCGTGGTGTTCATCGGATTCAACTCGGAGTTCGCAGCTTTCAACAGGCTTCGTCAACCGTGGCGCGGGCTGGCCATCACCGCGGCAACGGTGGTGTTCGCCGTCGCGGTAACGTGGGTGCTGGCCTTCGGGCTGGGTGCGCTCAATTCCGATTTCGCCGCGGACCGCGAAGGGGGGCTGGGCTACTTCACGGGAGCACTGTTCGTCCTGTTCGGCTTCGGCACGTTCGTCATTGTCGTACTCAACTGGCAGCACTGGCCGTGGCCACAACTGGGCTTCCGCCAGCCCACCGTCGGCATGGCCGAGATCGCCGCCGTCGCAGGGCCCACCATGCTGCTCTACTTCGTCCTCGGTCTGCCGGCGATCAGCGCCTCGGACGTCAGCCCGATCATGTCGCTCGACACCGTAATGGGTTGGTTCTACTGCGTCATCGTGGCGGTGATTCTCACAGGCCAGACCCTCGACAACTGGCCGTGGCGGCTGGCGGGCAACCCAGGCCGCGTGGCGGCGTGCTCGACGGTCGGCAATGTGGTTCTGGGCACCGCCTTCTTCTTTCTCGCCGTACCGGCGGTAAAAGCCATCTTCGGACCGTCAGTCACCGAGACGCTCGGAGCCGGCATCAACCAGTACGCCGCCCAACTCGGCGTTTGCTGGGTGTTCTGGATGATCATGTGGGCCAACGCCTTCGGCAATCGTCCCAACGGGCCGCGTACAACTGCGAACTATGCGATCAGAGCCACGCTCACGTTGGTTCTCGGCGTACTCACCTTCATCCTCTACTACCGCTTTGCGGCCGCACACGTCTTGCACGAGCCACCGGTGGCCGAGGGCATCAACGGAAATGCGTTGGGCTTCATCGACTGGATGATCCTGGTTGCTCTGCTCTACGTCGTGGCTTTCGAGTCGATGGGCCTACGGCGGCTGAATCGCGCGGAATCTCAACACTGATCCGGTCTGCTCGGCAGCGGCGGTCAACGCTCACGCACTGCACCGGCGGGCGGCGAGAGACCGCCGCTATCGCTTCGTGCTCGACCTTCTCACCAAACTTCTGTGCGGGCTCCGCATGCTGGCTTTCGCGTCCGAACACCGCGCATTACTGCTGACATTGAAACTCTGCCTCCAGCCACGTGCAGGATGCACTGTCTCGCCTCGAACGCGGCGACGTCCGCAACTTCGCCATTCATCGGTAGCTAGTAGGACAATCCCGCCTGGCTGCCACTGCGACGATCAGATGTTCGTCGACTGTGTGTAGAGCACGGCGATGACGTCATCCCAACGTCCGGCTGGGTCGATGTTGTGCTGTACCCATCGTTCGGCGGCGTCTTGCCGAGTGCCGCAGAGATCATCCGATGTTGGCGATCTGCCAAAGACTCGGAGGCGCCCCGGGTTTGGTGCACACCGAGCTGGCCTCGGTCGAGGCTGGTGGTCCTGGATGGCGCCGATGTTGGCGCACTCGTACAACGAACCCGGCACGTCCGTACAAGGCAAAGGTCGTGTTCCGTAACAATGCCGACGCATCGTACTGGCACCTGCCGCGGGACCTACATGGGGTTCCGGCGGGCTACCGCGTACCAGGAGGAAGTGTTCATGACCATCGACTTCACCATGAGTGAGGACCAGCTTGCATTGCGGTCGGCTGCGCGCACCTTCGCGACTGAAAGGCTCAGCCTGGTTGACAAGGCGATTGCCGACCTACCCACACCCGAGGCGAGATTTGCCGCGATCAGACCGTTCTATCAAGAGATGGCCGATGCGGGCTTCGTCAAGGCGCTGCTACCTGTTCACTATGGCGGTACCGCGATGTCGTCCCTCGATTTTGCACTGGCAGCGGAAGAGCTGACAAGGGTCGACATAAACGTGCCGACCGCGTTGTTGGGAACCGGTCTGGGCCTGCAGCCGATCATTCACTTCGGCACAGAAGAACAGAGAGCCAAGTTTCTGCCTCGGTTCGCCGGCACCGAGGCGCTGCTGGCCGCGTGGGCATTCACCGAGGTGACTGGCGGAGCGAACTTCGACAGCGCCGATCCTCAGGGCGGTGTGCAGACGTTCGCGCGACGGGACGGGGATGACTGGGTGATCAACGGCCGCAAGCACTTCACCACGAACGGCTCGGGGTGGTGCGGGGAAGGTGCTGCCCTCATCAGTGTGCTCTGTCGTACCGACCCGAGTCTGAGTCCTGCGGAATCGATGGCCGTGATCGTCGTACCGGGCGACACTCCCGGCGTCGTCATCGAGTCGTACATCGACACAGTCGGTCACCGCGCGACCATCTCGCCACGCATCACCTTCAACGACGTGCGGGTGCCTGCCGATCATCTCATCGGGCAGCCGGGCGACGGTATCGAGATCGTGCGTAGGACCTTCAACTGGACATCGTCGATCATCGGGGCCGCGTGCGTCGGCCGGATGCGAGCCGCGTTTGATTACGCGCTCGCGTTTGCCAAGACCGACAAGCGCTCGGGGTCGGTCCCGATCATCGACCACCAGAACGCTGGGTACATGCTCGTTGACATCAAGACTCGAATCGAAGCCGCGCGCTACCTGACCTGGAAGGGATGCGACCTGTACGACCGGACCTGCGGTGCGGACGAGGAGATAGGACACATGGTGAAGGTCTTCACCTCTGAACTGGCGGTGCAGGTCGTATACGACGCCATGCGTGTTGTGGGAGTGAACTCCTACGGCGACGAGACTCCGATCGCCGGGATCATGCAGGACGTGCTCTGCTTTCCACTGTATGACGGCGGAAACATGGGAGTGCGCCGTCGCCAGCTGCATGCGCTGATGAGGCGTGACGACTACGACCCGATGCTGTCGTGCACAGGGGTGACCGGCGTTTGACCAAGCCCACCAAGACGCCCGCCAGAGGCCCGATATTCGGTCGGTGTGCAGCCGAGGTGGCGCTGAAAGGCCCGGGTGAGATGCGAGTTGTCGTAGAAGCCCCACCTAGCCGCGATCTTGTTGAGCGGCAACGAATTGGGTGAAGAGACGAGATCAAGCATCGCGCCGCGCAAACGCTCCTCACGAACGCACGCGGCGAAACTGCTGGACTCTGCCTCGAATAGTCGGTGCAACGAACGGACCGAGATCGACACCGCGCGAGCGACGTCGGCGGCCGTGACTCTCCCCAGCGGGATTGTTGCCCGAATATGATTGCGTACCAACAATCTCAGCGCGTTGTCACGCCGTCCACTCTCGGACTCCAGGGCGGTGCGGCTGTGGACGGCGGTCGCGGCGGCAAGAACCTCGGTGAACGAACTCTCGAGCCTTGCCGCCGTGCCCTGGTCCAGGGTCTGCAGGTTCTGCCACAGTGACGCCATCATGGCCGAGGCGACGCTTCCGGGTCCTCCGGCCGTGTCGATGGTGGTGGAGGTGAATTCGAGGTCGCCGATGCTGGCTTGCCAGCGATCGCGAGGGATGCGAAACGACAGCACACGCCAACTTCTCTGGGCCATCGGCTCGATGAATTCGAGTCGATATGGCCGAGTGGTGTCGAACACGGCGATGCTGCCGGCGGGGACGATGCACCTACGTTCGTCTTGCTCGCCGTAACACGTGCCATCCAGTTGCAGATTGACGAACACTGCCTCCGAGGGTGATCGGCGAACCTCACGCGGACCGTGAGTCAACAGCTGCGTACACGATGCGATCTCAGCACAGTTTGTGTCGGCCAGTGGTGCCGATCGCACCCAGCCTGGGAGGCCCTCGGCAAAACTGGTGCGACTGAGTTGCGTCTGACCGCGCTTGGGAGACAGCGGCGTGAATGCCTCGCACACGACATCACCCCAGTAGGCAGCCTGATCCTGCACACTGAGATCGCTGGTGGACCAGTACGGCAAGCAACTACCTCCGGATTGCTGACGGTCTGGCTGAGGCCGAGGCCATATCTCCTTTCTTAGTCTCGGCATCTGCTGGTGTCTGTCAAGCCGAGACAACACGAACGGGTCCACCACTGCTCACCGCCTGATTTTCAGACATTCGACACGGTTCGGCCCACCCGCTCACTTGGCGGCGTCGGCATTCTGCAAGGTCTAGCGTGGGCGGGATGGGTTTGTTCAGCCATGAGGAGTTCCGGGACCCGGACGAGGGCGTTGCTGGCGGCGCTGGTGGTGGGACCGTTGAGAGGGCTCGCCGTGCTGATGTTGACGAATTCGACCCAGATCATCCGGTGGTTGTCGGTCCGGGGTCACCGCCCGAGGATGGTTCGTGCGGTCAGTTCGTGGTGCAGTTCCACGTGTCGACGTCAATGCTGGTCGGATTGACACGTATTGCTGGTATGCGCGGGGTCAGCGTGCCGGAGGTGTGCCGGCAGGTCATCGGTGTGTTTGTCGCCCAGCAGGAGGGCGAACTGGGTGCGTTGCTGGCCGCTGAGGCCGAGGCGGCGGACTACCGGCCGAGTTTGGGTGAAGCATAGGCACTCCGCAGGATGGTGCCGACCCTGGCCGCCCTCATGTGGCATGGTCGGTGTCAGCGTGCTGTATATGACGTGACGGGAGTACCCACAGACGTCGCTCGCATCCGACGGGAGGTCCGTGGAACCCATGACACTCACATCGTGGAAGCGTGATCCGCACTCTGTCGAAACCCCCTATCTCAGGGGCGATTCGGGTTCGTCCCGACGCAGGACGAGGTCAGCATCGTCGTCGGTTCGGCAGTGCCATTGCCGCCCGGTCGCGGGCCATCGTCGTACAGGTTCCAGGGCAGGAGCTCGTAGGCGGTGTCACATGGATTGCCCGGGGCCAGGAAGTAGCGGCCACTGGTGAGATCAACAACAGCTGAGGCGATCGTCTTCGACTGCAAATGCTCGGGGTCCCTGCTGTCTGGGTGCCGACACACACCGTAGGGATAGCCGAAATGGTCACCGAGACAGTCCATCAGGACAGAGGGCTCAGGTCCGCGCATCGCATGCGCCGCTGATCGGAGCCGGCCTCGAAGGATCGGTGAGCGAAACAGCGAATCCACCGAGAACGGTCGGTAGTCGGCCGAGATCTGGTCTGGGACGTCCTCCTCATAGTGGTTGGCGTGCACCAAGATGCCCTCCGATGCATAGATCCACCTATGGCGAGCCGGAGTGGTCTCGAGGTTGATGGTGAACCCGCTCCGGTCGGTGATGACGAGGTTCGCGGGGATTTGCTGCCGCAGCGAAAACGGGACGTTCAACGCATTGTAGTAGCTGTCGGACTCGAGGATCCGCCGTCTGATCACTGTTTGCGGCAACGCGATATCGCTAGAGAACCTGCCTCCGAGGCCATTCGCATTCAGCGCCCGTGCGCGCTTACGGAGCCGCAAAGCTGGAGAACATCCTGTTCACCACCGAACTCGACCGCCGCTACCGTGCCCAAGGCCTGGCCTCGGCGGCATTCCATCCGGGCAACGTCGCCTCCAACTTCGCCAAGGAATCCGATAGCTGGCTGAAGTACCTGGCCAAGGCCATCCGCCCATTCCTCATCACCCCGGAAAAAGGTGCAGCCCAGCTCATCTGGCTAGCAACCACCACAGCCGGTAGCGAGTGGACGTCAGGCACCTACTACGAGAAGTTCAAACCCGCCCGCCGCGTAAACCCCCAGGCCAAAGACGCCATGCTCGCCCAGGAACTCTGGGATCGGTCCGAAGCTCTGCTAGGCATCCACCAGCAGCCCTGACCGGGACTCTCTTTCTCGGTTGCAAAGAAAGGGACGCGCCGAAGAAAACACTCCCTCACCTCGTTTCCTGTCTCGCGCTGCCCGCCGCACATCGCTTCCCCCGTTGGAGTGAGGGCCCCGAGGCATCACGGCTGCGGGTGCCAGCAAATCGGACCAGACCGTCAGCCCTGCAACGGGCATACCGCGGCAGGCCGGCGTGCGGGTGGTTCGTTGACTTCGCGGGCCGTTTTGTGTGGCGTTCGGCGCCTAGGCTTGAGTCCTCCCACTGCTGCTTGACGATGTTTCGCGAGACCCGTGTGCGCCGTTGTCGACCAGAAGTCCACCCCGTCGGGGGCAACGCACCGACGGCACCTGGAAAATCTCACTCAGATGTCCAATTCCTCCGTCGCGCAGCCGATCTATCAGCGGCGGTTGAGGTAGCGCAAGGCAGATCGGGCGGCGTTGTGGCCGCGCATGCCGTGTGCGCCGTCTTCGTGCGGATCGCACGCCAGCAGCAGTTGACTATGGGTCGTACCGTACATGGTGTGCGACTTTCCGGCCGTCTACCGTGAAGTTTGCTGGCGCCACCTCGCCGCGCGGTAGGCCGACCCGCGTGGCGGGGACATCACCGGCGCGCGTCGCAGGCCACGAAGGAGACCGTCAATGCCGACATTACCCAGACCACACGTCGACGTTGATGACGTCGTGGCCTCGACGCGAAGCCGGGACAATCCCGTGTCGTGCGCTAATCGAAACGCGACATGGACGGCTCGAGCGTGTTGGTAAGCGAAACCGCCCGCAGCTTCGACGCCGCCCCAATCGATGCCCCTCTCCGCGAAGCGCCAGAGGTGCGCCCTGACTGTTGTACAGGTACCCGCTCAGATGGGTGACGACTGAGTCGTAGCTGCTGAGCGACATCTCTGGTCACATCTACGGGCGGGTGCGGCTACCACGGCCGCTCTAGCCACCATCGTGATGGGTCCGACGACGAAGCCTGCCTGATAATCATGCTGGTCCCCAACATCGGTAGCCGGATTCAGAAGTCCCCAGAGAGCGCCTCGAGTCGAACCACATGTCGCGGTTACCGTGGCTGCGTGTCCGAGACTGCGCCGACCTGCTTGCCGACTGATATCGACATCGGGCGCCTATGCCGATTGGTGGGAAAGTCCATCTTTGGTCTCGGTGTGACGATCTACATTGTTGCTTTCATCGTCATCATCGGCGATGGCGGACAGATCCGCTACACCGCCGACAGCAACGGCACCGTGCCCTTTTGGCATCCGCTGCTTCCCGCCATTATCGGGGTAGCTTTGGCGATGCTGGTGCCACCGAGTTCACGGATAGAGCCGCGCCCGCGTGGCAGCGCCGGGACTCTTCGCATCGAAGCGGCTGTGCTGCTTGCTCTGGGATTGGCCTTTACGGTTTTGCTGACGCTACTGGGAGCCGACGAGCCTCGGTACACACTGCTGAAAGTCACGCTGCTCCTGGTCCTGCCGGCGATGCTCTTTGCAGTGACCACCCGACGCGCCAAAGCTAAGAGTTGCCAACCAATTTCACTGGAAGAAGGCGACCTAGACGGCACGAGGATGCTTGCACTGCAAAACCTTTGGCGACCGCTGGTACCAGCAGCCGGATGGGCAGGTTGTTTCTTTATCCTGTCCGCCAACCGACCAAGTACCTCTCCCGAGCTCGACCCCACCACGCTTCTGGTCGTCCTGATCGGCGGGTTCCTTCTGAACGCGGTACTGGAAGAGTTCTTCTACCGGAGGTGGCTCCAGACTCGATGGCAACAGCTACTCGGCGGTCTCTGGCCGGCAATCGTGCTCTCCTCGGTCGTTTGGGCCTCCTGGCACATCGCAATCCAAGGCCAGGGTCCGCTCGTCTCAGATCTCGCGAACGCCATAGCCAACCAAGGTGTCACCGGGCTGTTCTTAGGCCTGCTCTGGGCTCGCTATCGAGCGATGTGGCCACTACTCGTACTTCACGGCGTCATGAACGCGAACCCGATCACCATGCTCCAAGGCCTCTGAACAACCAGGCGACAACACTGCAGTGGGTCATGTACAACTCATCATCAGGGCCGAACAGATCTTTGCTCACCCGCCCTGACTTCTTCACTGATGAGACCGCGTCAAACCGCCACTAGGACTCTTTGGAGTAGTCGACGCTGAGCCAGTGCTCGGGCCGCATCCGGAACAAAAGCGACTCAGCGTCAGGATGGTCCCTGGCGAACGACTCCACGAACGCGTTGCCCCCCTCCTCTCCGAGGTAGCGAACGGCGATCGCCTTCATGGTGGCGTCGTCGGCTGTCTCGATCGAGGTCAACGATCCCTCGGCAGTGACGTAACGGTATGGAAAGGTCTCATCCTGAGCAGTGATGGAGAAGCGCCCGGCGGCGGTGATGAGGCGAGCCTTGAGCGACCCCGCCAAGCTGGTGACGAGAACCTCGCCGCCGGGCTCGTAGTCGTACCAGATCGGTACAGACAGCGGCGCGCGATCAAGGCGTTCGACGGCGATGACACCAACATGCAGATCGGCCAGGTAAGTCTCGCGTTCCGTGCTGGTCATTTTTGACATGATCTGATTAACCCCGTGTCGCCCGGCACGATTCCCGACCTCCTGCGCGGCTCGAGACAACACATCGGCCCACTGCGCGGCGCGTTCCAGAAGCTCGGATGCAGTCGAATCGTCCTTCGGCTTGAACGTCGGTCAATGCGTGGTACGTGACTGGGCGGCTGTGACCTGCCGTTGAGCTAGCGGAGCAGTGAGGCGACCTTTTTGGCCGTCTCCTTGGCCGAGCCCGGATTCTGTCCGGTGACGAGGTTGCCGTCGACGACGGCGTAAGAGAGGAACGGAATTTTGCCCTTTTCGTAGAGCGCACCGCGTTCTTTGGCTCGTTCCTCGGCGTTGTAGGGAACGAGTTTGTCGACGCGGGCGAGGACTTCTTCCTGCCAGGCGAAGCCCGTCATCTTCTTGCCGGCGATGAGGTAGGAGCCGTCGGAGAGGGTGGTGTTCAGCAGTCCGCAGTAGCCGTGGCACACCGACGACACGATGTTGCCGCGTTCGTAGATCTCGCGGGTAATCCGTTGCAGGCCCTCGCTGTCGGGGAAGTCGTACATGACGGCGTGACTACCGGTGAAGTAGATCGCGTCGTAGTCGGAGGAGTCGACGTCGTTGGGGCTCAACGTGTTCTCGAGAAGTGCCATCTTGGCGGGGTCGGCGCGCCAGGCCTTGGCGGTCTTGTCGTAGTTGGGGAATTTCAGCGCGCGCGGCTCCAGGGGCACCTGGCCGCCGGCGGGGCTGACGAGGGTCTGCTCGAAGCCGTGCTGTTCGAAGACGTGCCAGGCGTGGGTGAGTTCGGACAGCCACAGGCCGGTCGGTTCGTCGGGGTCGTCGTAGTGGCCGACGTTGAGGATGCGCGGGCTCATGAGTGCAGCGCCTTCGTCAGGGCGGTGATCGCCAGGTCGCGGGCGACGTTGGCGGCCTTGGTGTTGCGCAGGCTGTCCAGCAGCAGGAAGTCGTGGACCATGCCGGCGACTCGCACGGAGGTGACATCGACTCCGGCTTCGCGCAGCTTGTTGGCGTACTGCTCGCCCTCGTCGCGCAATACGTCGGCCTCATCGGTGATGACCAGCGTCGTCGGTAACCCCGTGAGGTCGTCGAGGGAGGCCTGCAGCGGTGATGCGTACTTCTCCGCGCGGTGGCTCGCATCGGGGGTGTAGGCGTCCCAGAACCACTTCATACCGTCTCGGGTGAGGTAGTAGCCCTCGGCGAACTGCAGGTAGGACGGAGTGTCGAAGTCGGCGTTGGTAACCGGGTAGAGCAGCACCTGGGCCTTGAGGTCGATGCCGCCACGGTCCTTGTTCATCAGGGCGAAGACCGCGGACATCCAGCCACCGACAGATTCACCGGTGACCGCGACCCGCGAGGTGTCCAGGCCGTGGGGGGCGCCGTGTTCGAGGACCCACTGTCCGACGGCGTAGTTCTGCTCAACCTGGGTGGGGTAGCCCTTCTCCGGTGCGCGGTCGTAGACGGGGAAGACTCCAGCGGCACCCGCGCCGACGACGAGTTCGCGGAAGAGCCGATCGTGGGTGTGCTCGTCGCCGAACACCCATCCGGCGCCGTGGATGTAGACCACGACCGGCAGCGACCCGTCGACGCCCTTGGGGCGGATGATCCGGGTTCGGACGTTGCCCCATTGTCCGGCGTCGACGTCGATCCATTCCTCGTCGACCTCCGGGCGGTCGACGCCTTCACCGCTTTGCAGGTCCGACAGGATCTTGCGGCCCTGCGCGGGCGGCATCTCGTAGATCCGCGGGTGCGGGTCGGTCTGCTCGCACAGTTGCTTCGCCTCGGGTTCGAGGTAGGGGGTGATGGGCGGCGGGACATCGGCCATGACGGGTCTCCATCTCGTAACTGAACGCGGGAGGGGACGCGATACAAGAATGTGTGCATCGCTTACATCGACGTTAGCGAGGGTGGAGCCGGGAGTCAACGCCGACCGTCAGTCCGACCGAGACTGATCGGGCGTGGCGGCGAGCACGGCGATGAAGGACGCGCGAACCTGGGCGGTGACGTCCGCGATCGACGGGGCGGCGAGTTTACGGTCCAGGTACAGACACGCCATCCCGTGCACGAGCCCCCAGCCTCCGAGGGCGAGGTCGATGGGGTCGGAATCGGGGAGGACGCGCGTGATCGCGGTCGCGAGCAGTTCGTGCACCTCGGCGGCCGCCTGCACGCGTTCCTCGCTTTCGTGATCGCACTCGTTGCCGAACATCAGCCGGAACAGCGCGGGCCGGCGCAGCGCGAACTCGACGTAGGCCGCACCGAGGTCGGCCAGCTCGTCGACCGTGCCGGGCAGCTCGCGGCCGCGAGTCAGGTCGGCCTTCAAGTCCCGCAGCCCCTGAGCCGCCAGCGCCGACTCCAGCGCCTCCCGCTCGGGGAAGTGCCGATACGGGGCGGTGGGCGAGACGCCGGCCTCACGGGCTACCGCGCGAATCGAGAACTGCTCGCCACGTTCCAGCATGTCCATGGCGGTCGTCAACAGGGCGGCGCGCAGGTCGCCGTGGTGGTACGTGCTCTTGGGTGTGGCCGCCATGGCCGCGCCTCCCTTCCACATCCGCGTCGACGTCGACGTCGAGCATGTTCCGATCATGCCGGACGCGCCGTCAGCATCTTCGTCCCGCCCGAAAAGGGCCGCACCCAGGGGGGACGAGCAATGTTGACACCGCGCACATTCGAACCTATCGTTCAATGTAAGCATTGCATACATACGGAGGGTTCAGAACATGACGGAGTCGACATCGGGCGGCGCGAGCGGCCAGAAGGACTCGGATGTGGTGGAGGTGCAGCTGGGCGGCCGCACGGTCACCGTCCCCAAGGGCGGGCTCTATGACCGGTACCGCATGGACGCAGACCTGGATGCCGTCGCCGCGGACCCGCGGGTGTGCAGCGTCGACTTCTTCCGAAAGCTGCCCAAGACGCAGGTGCAGTCGGCGATCGGTCCGACTCGGACGCCGAACTTCTACTACGCGATGTCCAAGGCGCAGATCACCTACCTCGCTCCGGTGAGGAGGTTGCGATCCCGACTCCCCGCCGGGCTGGACCCGCTGCAGATTGCGCCCGGCATCGGGTTGTTCTCGGTGGTGTTCTTCCGCTACGACGTGTGCGACATCGACTTCTACACCGAGGCGACCGTCGGCATCGCCGTCCGGCCCCCGCATCACGGCAACCTCGCAGCGGCCGACCTGCTGTCCTCGCTGGCCAACAACTCCATGCACGCTTACGTGTTGTCGCTGCCGGTGAACACCGAGATCGCCCAAGTCCGTGGGCACGACGGGTACGGATTTCCCAAGTGGGTCACCGACATCGACGTCGACATCACCGCGCAGCGGACCGCCTCCAGGGTGGCCAACGGCACCGGCGGAACCGACATCGCGCTCGACGTCGCCACCCCGAACCAGAAGCAGATCCGCAGCGGCACACAGGTCTCGACACTGACCTCCTACACGCAACTCAACGGCGGCTGGAACGCCACACTGAGCCAGACCAACGCCCTCGCCGCCGGCAGCACGCTCCTGCCCAAAGACGTCTCGCTGGAACTGGGAACCGGACGCCTGACCGACGACATCGAATCGCTCAAACCCATCAGGGCACTGCGCCTCGACGTACTCACCGAATGCCAGAACGCCCTGCACATCCCCGTGCCCGTGTCGTTCCCGGCGACATGATTGGCCACCTGGGCCGCAGGCCCATCACCACGTAACCCCATCCCGGCTCGGAGGAACACGACGACATGCAGACCGTCCTAGGAGCCAACGGCCAGATCGCCGAAGAACTCACCCGCTACCTCCATGACCACGTCACCGAGGACATCCGGCTGGTCAGCCGTACACCGATCAAGATTCACGACACCAACCAACTGGTTTCCGCCGACCTCACCGACCCCGACGCCACCGCGGCCGCCGTCGCCGGCAGCGACGTCGCCTACTTGACGGTCGGGCTGCCGATCGATTCGACCCTGTGGGAGCAGCATTTCCCGGTGATGATGGCCAACGCCATCGCCGCCTGTCAGAAACACAAGACCAAACTGGTCTTCTTCGACAACACCTACATGTACCCGCGGACCTCCACGCCGCAGACCGAAGACACCCCATTCCAGCCAATCGGCCGCAAGGCCGCCGTCCGCGCACAGATCGCCAACATGCTGCTCGACGAGATGAGCGCCGGCCGGATTGAGGCCGTCATCTGCCGGGCCCCCGAGTTCTACGGACCCGGTAAGACCAAGAGCCTGACCAACTCCGCCGTCTTCGACCGCATCAGGCAGCGCAAGCGACCGATTATCCCGATCAACGCCCACACGAGAAGATCCCTGATCTGGACCCCCGACGCGAGCCGCGCAATGGGACTGATCGGCAACACCCCCGACGCCTACGGCCAGACCTGGCATCTCCCCACCGATCCCAACCGACTCACCTACGCGCAGATGATCGCCATCTGCTCACAAGTCACCGGGCGCGACATCCACCCCACGACAGTCCCGGAGATCACCTTCACAGTCGGCGGATGGTTCAACACCGCGGTCAAGGAAGCCTCCGAACTGCTACCTCGCTACCGCTACGACAACGTCTTCGACTCCAGCAAGTTCGCCACACGCTTCCCCCACTTCACGGTCACGACCTACCCACAAGGAATCATTGAAATTCTCAACGAGTAAGGAAGTCGAGGGGAGTCACGCGTTCACCTGCGCGACTGACGGTCCCGTGTATCGAGACGTGAGCCCTCTCCGAGGCGCCACTGCGTAACGGCCAGCTCGCGCGGGCTCATGTCTCGTCTCACACCGTCCGTCTCGTATCGCGCTGCCTCAATTCGACCCTGGCAGCTGAGTCGGGACGCTTCAGCCGGGCGCATTCTCACCTTCATGTCCATTTGGACACCAGGTGGGCATCTCGTTTGAGAACTGGACTGTCGGCTCCGGTCGAATCCTGAGCAGCCCACCCCTCTGGGCAGGTAGTCAGCTTTCGGTTGCCGTTGACACCGCCGAATCGCATTGTCCGGACACGCACTACAGCTCAACGGGCGAGACGTCACCGACTGCTTATCTGTAAGGCAGGGCCGAAATTTCAGCGTCTTTGCTGGTCCGTAGCTGTTCGATACGTGTATGTGATGGGGATGCAGAGAGTTCGCGTGTTACCCGTGTGTAGGTGGATCCGTTGACACACCTGGTGGTTGCGGCGCCGTCTGCCCATGGGCCTGCTCGGGGCTGTCGTCGACTCGCGTCTGCGTCGGGATCGGTGAGTTGGTTGGGCTGTGTGGGGGCCGGCGCGTTGGCTTGTGCTCAGTAGCTTCGCCCCTGTCGAATCTCATTGCCGATCAGGGTGTCTGTTTTGGTCGGGGAGGACGGTGTTACGGCTGGCTCAGCACTGAGCATGGCCCGTATTGGGCTGCATGACAGGAGTTTTGGTGTTTATTCGTCGTCTTCGCCGGTGTTGAGGACGCCGAAGTCGATGTGGATGGCCAGGGGGCCATCGGTGTCGCTGGTGAGCAGGATGGGGAAGGCGCCGTCGCCGTAGCCGCTGTGGCTGACAACAATGTTGTGGTTGTTGTCGGCGGGGATGTTGGCGTAGTTGAACGGCAGTGGCGTGGTGGTGTCGAGTGCAGTGGTGAGGTGGTCGCGGTTGATGCTGGTGTTGAGGGTGTCGTCGAAGACGGCGATGGTGCCGCTGTCGGTGCCGGTGAGTGCGCCGTAGCTGGGTTTCGGGGGTGCGACGAGGGAGTCGGCGTAGGTCAGTCGGGTGGGGGTGCGGTTGGCGAGTTCGATGGATAGGTAGGCCTCCCGGATTTCGGTGAGGGTGGTGTCGTGGATGGCCGGCAGTGAGGCCAGGGTGACCCACACCCGGTAGGTGCCGGCGGGGATCAGCATCAGGCAATCATCGGTGGGTCGGGGGTGGGGGTCGAAGGGGTCGCGGATGCGTAGTCGTCCGGAGGTGAGGGTGAGGGTGCCGAGTTCGAGTTCACTGGTATTGGTGTAGCGGTCGGTGTGTCCGACCAGGAAGTCGTCGATGAGGATCATGGCGCCGCACTGTCGTCATTGACGCCGAACTTGCGGGCGGTCTCGCGCAGAAGCGGGATGATGATCTCTGGTTCGTTTCCGGCGAGGTCCACAGGCCGGACCCCGTGGTAGTTGGGGATGGTCGGATCAGCTCCGCAGGCGATGGCCTTTTTGATGGTGGGGGTATCGAGGTACATCACCATGACGGAAAATGCAGTTTTTCCCCAGCGGGTTTCCTGCAGATTCGGGTCGGCACCAGCATCTAGCAATGCAGCCGCGATTTGTGATTGTTCTTGTTCGGCGGCGTAGTGCAGGGGGGTCTTGCCGTCGGCGTCTTGAGCGTTGACGTCATACTTGCCGCTGGCCACCAACGCCAAGTACTCCTCCACGTCATACTTCATATCGAACATGTGCAGCGGAGTCCGCACCATCACAACCTCTTTTCTGATTTACGTGGTTTTCGATCACTGTCGGCGCTCGTGGCGGCGCCGCAGTTTGGTGAGTTCGACTTCGTGTCACCGGTTTTGGCGTTTGCGTTTCTTCTGTGCCTGGGTTTTCTTCTTTTTCTTCTTCGGTTCGCTCTTCTTTCTGTCGTCTTTCTTCTTGCTGCCGTTGTTGGAGGAGTCTTTGCGGTCTTTGTTGCCGCCGCGGTCATCGCGTTGCTGCGAGCTACTGGTGCCCGAGCTTGATTCGGACGATTCGGAGTCGTCTTGCTGTCCGGAACCTAATGGCACGGTTCGGGTGGTGCCGGTGTCGCGCATCTCGGCGTTAATGTTGGCCCGTTCTGAGGAGGGCCGGATGTTCGGTGTGGGATTGTCGATTTCATCCCGCAACCGGCGCTGAGCGGTCGGGTCGGCTGCCAGCTGCGGGTTCTTCTCCATGTTGTTTCTGAGCCATCTTTTGTAACTGTTGTACATCACGTCAGCCGGACGCGGGTCTTCGTACTCGTGGCCGCGGTTGCTGCTGGCGTTTTCCCACTGCCGCCGCGCTGGGTTGTTTTCCCATTCAACGAATTCTCGGCGCGAGAGCCCGTACTTCTTAGCCATCTCCTTGCTCGTCCGTTTCTCCTCTCCTGGCTTGTGTCCCATATCGCGTTTAGGACCGAGCGGCGCCTGCGTGTTTGGATCGACTTCGATACCGTCGGCGTTCTTTTTTGGCGGGGCAATGGCGTTCTTATTCTCTGGCCGCACCGTGACGTCGGAGGTGATCTTGGTGGACAGTCGGCGGTCGGCGGCTGCGGGGGGTAGTGGCCAGCTGTGTTCGCCGCCCGGGATGACGTTTCCGTCGGGGATGCCGCTGCCGGTGGTGGGGGGTGCGTTGGGGGCTTTGGGGGTGGCGGCACCGGGAACATCAGCTTTACCTGGTGTGGCACCGGTGATGTCGTCGACAAGCTTTCCCGGTGGGGTGGGTGCGGCTTTCGCGACGTCGATGATGGTGTCGGTGTTGCGTGCTGCTTGTTCGGTGAGTTCTTCGAGGCCTTCTTTGACGACTTTCTTCGTCGCGCCTTGCGGGGTGGCCATCGAGACGACACCGATGATGGTGGAGGCGTTGGCGAGCAGTTCGTTGTCGGGCATGGCGGCTGCGGCGATGTCGAGGCCGGCGGAGCTGAGATTCACTGTCGCGGCGGCGATGGCGGCGGCGCCGGCGGGTCCGCCGACGCCGGTGATGGCCAGGGCGACACCCCCGACGAGGATGGCTGATTCCAGCGGGTTTTCTTTGACGAATGTGCCGACCGCGGTGACGCCGCTGACGGTCGCGTTGGCGGCGGTGGTGATCGCCCCGCCGACGGCATCGACAGCACCGGAGAGGGTGTCGAGGAACCCGGCCGGCAACGGCGCCTCGGTGAGGCCGCCGACGTGTAGGGGTGGGTCGACGAAGACGGGGAAGACCGTCTCGGGGGTGGGGTCGATGACTTCGGTCATCTGATAGAGCCCGGGTCGCAACTGCCGCACCACGTAGGAGGAGGGGACCAGAGCACCGGTGGCATCCCGGGTTTCCGCTGGGGAAAACAGTGCCACGGTCTCGGCGGTGGGGGTGGCGCGGTTGATCGTCAGGTAGCCGTTGGTGTGAGCGAGCATCACCGTGTCAGCCGGTGTCCGCACGAACGTGGTGACGGCTCGGGGGCCGGACGGGTCGGGGATGCGGGCGATGGTGCGGGTGCCCGAGCCGGTGTTCTCAGCCAGGAAGTCGAATCCGGCACCCCGGTTCGGGTAGACCACGTGGCCGTCGACGGTCGCTTGGGCGGGGCCCAGGCCGCCGGGTAATACGATCTGCACCGGTCCGGCTGCGGTGTCGCGGGTCAGTCCGGCCACCGGGTCGTTGGGCATGCCCACCGCCCGCTGGACGGGAGTCACGCTGGTATCGGTGCCGACTGCGGAGTCGCCGAACGCGGCGACGGCGTGGCGGGCGACGACATCGGCACTGGTCAACTCCGGCGCTGAGGCCACCACCGTGGCATCACTGCTCTGCGGGCGGGCGGAGGTCCAGCGTTCGGCGTACTGCACCCCGGTCACCACCAACGCCACCGCAGCCACAATCGCTAGCACCTGTCCTGGCCAGCGAACCCATATGGACTGATGTTCGGCGGTCAGAAAGTTATCTGAATCGAACTGTTTGCGTGCATGACGGCCCATGACCCACCCCTGTGGCTATCACTCTCGAATCCCCATCAACCGGATAGTTGGCGAGATTGCGAGAACTTATGCAGAGGTAGTCGGGCTTTACTAAGCCATCCGAACGTACTGTGACATAGATAACAGCACTGTGCGGCTAACTTCCCTGGACCAGCAGGTTGCGCACATGGGGAGATCTAGCGCTGTTGCTGATGGAGCGCTGATGCAGCGTTTCAGTGAATCTCCCGGCATCGGCGTAGCGGGTCCTGTCACACATGTCGCGGCGCGGCATCGCCAGTCGCGGCGGCTCTGGCGGCACCCCGTGACCCGCGGTGTGGTGGTTGTGCCGGGAGGGGCCTCGGCGAGTCGCCCACCGCGTCTACCGCGACAGATAAACGACGACCACCTCACCCGGACATCGCCGCTACAACTGTTTTAGCAATCAGAGCTGCCGACCATGCACTCGATCGGGGATGCGTGCAGACTGCAAAGGCCACCGCCAAAATACGCCATTGAGTCGAGCACCCCACTCCGGCACTCGCTCTCCATAGTCCCGCTGTCTCGCTTCCTGCCTCAGATGGCCCGCACACATTTCGCTTCCATCATGCAGGTAACGCTGTGGCGTCCTGCCGTGCGAAAAGTCCCACTTTCATGTCCATTTGGACATCGTGTGCCGCAGCAGCAGCAGTGTAGGTTCTCAAGTTTCGTGTCCAGTCGTCCTTCGCTGAGCTGCGGCGTCTGCGGCATTCTCACGTTGTGTCCATATCTCGAATTCTCACTTTCATGTCCACACCACTTCTGACGCGACAATTGGCTTGCGGACCCATGGCTCGCGAATCCCATGCACCAGGCCTCAATTCGTCACTGTCATGCAGCCTCATGCCATCTCCTCCGCGGGACACTGTGCACCACTAAAGTTGCTGCATTGCAGCTATTTTCGCCTAACACCTCGCGGGCGTGATGGCGAGTCATTGCGCTGCGGTGAAGCCCTTGTGTCTTTCGGCACGCTGAGGGCCTTGCATGGGGTTGGGGGACCCAGTTTCCCGATGGTCTGGAAGCCCAGACGGTGCTGGAGCGTCACACTGCGTACATTCCAGCTTTGAATCACCGCACGCAACGTGAGCCCTGGACGGTGAACCTCCAGGTAGCGGAGAACAACTGCACCAAAATGGGCGCCGTTCCCGCGGCCGACCAGCTCGGGGTGCATCCCCAACCCGACGTCACGAATCGCTGGAGCTATCACCAGCACTGAACACCGCCGAGGCGAGATCGGCTACGTTCTACACCCCGACTTCTGGTCGAAAGGACTGGCCACCGAAGCGGCGCGCATTGCTCTATTGCGAGGGGCGGGCTGAGCGCTCGTCGCCAGCAGCCTCGGCCAGCAATTTATCGCAAGTGTGCTTGCGTTAATTGGCCTGTCCGGATACCGTGACCTCACGGTGACGCGTCCCGCGCAGCAGATCGCGGAATCAGAATGAATGCGGGTCTGCCAGACGCCAGGTTCGGACAGCGGTCATGGCAGCCTATGAACGAGGAGCGGGGTTGTATCGTGCGAGTTCTCATTACTGGTGGTTCTGGATTCATCGGTCGGGTCGTTGTAGCCGACTTGCTCAGGAATGGGCATGAAGTGCTCGGGCTTGCGCGTTCGCGTCAAGCCGCCGAAGCATTGGAGGAGTTGGGCGCTCAAACCGTAAGTGGGTCGATCGAGGATCTCGGTGTATTGTCCTGGGCTGCAGGACAAGTCGATGCTGTTGTGCACCTTGCGTTTCGTCATGATGTGGCACTTGCAGGCAATTTTGGACACGCGGTGGCTTCGGATTTGGCGGCCATCGATGCCCTCGCCCGAGGTTTGCCCCCTGCAGGGGCGTTGACGATTGCCGGGGCCGCTCTTGGGTTGCAGGCTGAGAACGGTTCGCCCGCAACCGAAACGTCGCGCCCCAACGCCTTGGGGCTCAAGCGTCAACCGCCCACTGACGCGATCCTCGACCTCGCCCACCGAGGCATCCGGTCATCTGTGGTGCGGCTTGCCCCGACCGTCCATGGCGTGGGAGACGCGATGTTCATGCCCACCATGATTCGGATCGCTCGGGAGAAAGCATTCTCGGGGTATCCGGGCGATGGAACTGCACGCTGGTCAGCAGTGCACGTCGAAGATGCCGCAAACTTGTTTCGCCTTGCAGTCGAAAAGGCGCCTCCTGGCTCGATTCTGCATGCGGTCGCCGAGGAAGGCGTGCGCGTCCGCGATATCGCGGACGCGATCGGTCGCCGGCTCGGCGTGCCCACTCGTCCTGTCGTCGACGACGAGGTAGAAAACCACTTTGGGTTCCTTGGCACACTTCTGGCGACGGACGGCCCTGTCTCGAGCGCTCGAACACGGGAGATCACTGGCTGGCAACCGCACAGGAACGGGCTACTCGAAGAGCTCAATCGCGATCACTACTTCGTTCACAACTAGACCTCCGCTCGCGTGATGGCAACGAGTGTCGGCGGGTCGCGGGTGACGGCGACGGCAGCATGTAGACCATGGTGCCAACACCTGACGATCTGTCGTCGCGTCGAGTTCCTCGGGTCGCAGAAAAACTCTCCGAATATCAGACGGCTCGTCATCCCACCAGATCGGCTCAGTACTTCGACGAGTTGCACCTCCTCAACCGTCGCGGTGGCGCGGCTGCTTCGCTGCGCTCGTCGCTGGCTGAAGGGCTGTCCAGCGCCCGCGTCAGTGCACCCGTCAAGGACGACTACACCGCACTCCGTCGAAGACCACCTTCGCCAGCGTGACAGCCAGGTCCGGTCCGAGTTCCTCCTTCAACACCAAAGCCCGCCAATGAATCGGCGCTACCAGTAATTCGATCACCAATCCGGGATCTGTGTTCTCAGGTATTTCTCCGCGATCGATAGCCCGTTTCACAACCACGGCAGCCGCGGCGGTACGTTCGCGCCACACCCCACCTTGCATCTCTGCCACCGCGGGATCTTTCACAGGCCACGAGAGCAACTGCGCGACTGCCAGCCCCAGAGGGGTTGACAGATAACGACACAACTCCGTCGCCAGGATAGTCAGATCCTCGCGGAACGAGCCGGAGTCGGGAACCGGCAGATCTGATTCACTCAGGTCGAGAATGGCTTCGACAAGGAGCTTTTCGCGACTTCCCCAACGGCGATAGATCGACGTTTCGTGCACACCGGACCGCGACGCCACCTGCGCGACAGTGAGCTGATCGATCCCGCCTTCCCGAATGAGCTCGAGCGTGGACTCGATTACGGACTGACGCACTCGTGCTGAGCGGCCATTCACCCGGCGTCGAACATTGGATTCCGCCACCACCCGAGGATAGCTCCGTTCATTTTGCCGCTTGCGGGCCGTTCGAACCCTCTGTACGGTTACAAACGCAAGTCATCTTGCGTTAATAATCATCGTAGAGGAGGCCCGCATGGACTTGGGCATCACTGATCGCGTCGCACTTGTCACGGGTGCCTCCAGTGGTATCGGCGAGGCCTGCGCTGTGGCGCTCGCCGTCGAGGGTTGCTTGGTGGTCGGCACCGACATCTCCAAGGATGGCCTCGAACGCCTGGAAGCCCGCGATCCCCGTCGGTTCAGGTCCGTGGTCGCCGACCTGGCCGACCCGGAAGGACCCGCCCGCGCGGTGGCTCGTACCGTGGAGCACTTCGGCGGAATCGACATTTTGGTTTGTGCCGGAGGGGTTTTCGGCACGGCGCGTGGCGGTGTGTTCACCGCCGAGGCAGGATCGGCCGCCAGCGAGATCTCCCCGGACGACTGGAATCACACCTTGAACGTGAACCTCCGCGGGTCCTTTCTTGCTGCTCAGGCAGCGATTCCGATCATGGCGAAGAAGCACTGGGGTCGGGTAATCCTGATCAGCTCGGTTTCCGGACAGATGGGTGGCTTCGGGGCGGGCGCCGATTACGCAGCATCCAAGGCTGCACTCGGTGGGATGGCACGGTCCATGGCACTCACCGCCGGCCCGTCCGGAATCACCATCAACTGCGTCAATCCGGGGATGATCGAATCCCCGATGCTGCTGAACAATCACGACACCAGCAGCACCGACAAGGTGGCTGGTCAAGCGGCGATGCGACGGCTCGGTCAACGCGAGGAAGTCGCCGCGATGGTCACCGTGCTGGCGTCGGAACAGGCCGCCTACGTCACCGGAACGCATCTAGATATCAACGGAGGGTACTACTTTGGCTAGTCTGCCCAACCCCCTAGATGGCTTCTCGATAACCCCGGCCGACTTCGATTACGTCGGCGACGATCTCCATCGGCCCGAGTGCGTGCTCGCCGAACCCGACGGCACGCTGTGGTCGGCAGATGCCCGAGGAGGTGTCATGCGGATAGCGGTGGACGGCACCCAAGAGCTGATCGCGCAAACCCCCGCCGGGCCTGCCGATGCCGCGAACCGAGATGCCGGAGCTCGGCTGGTCGACGGCACACTACCCAACGGTCTCGCCTTCGATCGCGACGGCAATTTCCTAATCTCCAACTTCGGCACCGATCGGCTGGAACACATGACGCGCGACGGCAGGACCACGCCCATCGCCGAGACGCTCGACGACTTACCGATCGGAAAGGTTAACTTCGTCTGCCGGGACAGTCGCGACCGCGTGTGGGTCACGGTGTCCACCAAAGCGCACGACTGGCGCCGCCAGATGACACCTGACGTCGAAGACGGACAGCTCCTGCTCTACACCCAGGGGGGCCTGCGCGTCGTCGCGGACGGCCTCCGCTTCGCCAACGAATGCAAGCTCGACGCAGCCGAGGAGTACATCTACGTCGTCCAGACCTGTGGGCGCAACATTCTGAGGTTCCGTGTCCACGAGGACGGTACCCTCTCCGATCGCGAGATCTACGGACCCGCTGACCACGGACGATTCATCGACGGCATCGCGTTCGACCAATTCGGGAACCTCTGGGGCACCTATATTTTCACCGACGGGATCTTCGCGATCACGCCCGAGCGTGACGTCCGCATTCTCTTCGAGGACTCGACCCCGGAGGAGATACACAGCTTCGATCTCCGCTTCCGCGCGGGCACTGTCGACATGGATCTGCTGCTCTCGATGGGCGGACCGGTGGCGACGTGGTGCGCATCGATCACTTTCGGCGGTCGAGACCTCGAAGACGTCTACGTCGGCAGCCTGCGGCAGACGCGCCTTCCCCACTTCCGCTCTCCCGTTGCTGGGCTCCCACTGGTGCACTGGTCCGAGATGACAGACAGGTAGACGATCATGCGCTGGGCAACTTTTCAGACATCAAACATCACAACACCTCTGGTGGGTCTGCTCCGAGATGGAGCGCTGTACGCGCTCCCGCCGCCGGAAACACTCATCGACGTCATCGCCGACGGCGACGCCGGTCAGGCCGCCGCCGCACAACGCGCGATACGCGAGCCGTTCCACGTGGCCGAACTCGGCGACGCTGAACTGTTGGCGCCGATCCCGCGCCCACCGTCGGTGCGGGACTTCATGGCCTTCGAGAACCACTACGTGACGTCGATGGCAGCGCTCGGTGTGCCGACACACCCGCTGTACTACCAGCAACCGGTCTTCTACTTCAGCAACCCTGCCGCCATCCAGGGTCCCACCGAAGACGTCCGAATGGCCCCCGGCAGCACGGCTTTCGACTACGAGCTCGAGGTCGCCGCGGTGATCGGTCGTCCCGGAAGCAATATCAGCCCCGCCGAGGCGCAGGACCACATCGCCGGTTACACCATCCTGTCGGATTGGAGCGCCCGTGATGTCCAGGAAGCCGAGATGAGCTTCCAGATCGGACCCGCGAAAGGCAAGGACACCGCTACCAGCCTGGGACCGTATCTGGTGTCCAAGGACGAACTCGCGCCGTACGCGACCGAGCGAGGGTTCGACCTGGCGATGACCGCGAGTGTGAACGGGGTGCCCTACAGCAGTGGTAACTGGTCGTCGCTGTATTGGTCGTTCGCGGATCTGATCGCCTATGCCTCCCGCGGAACCACCCTGGTGCCAGGCGATGTCATCGGGGCCGGGACGGTCGGGACGGGGTGCATCATCGAACTGTCGCGGGTGCACGGGGCCGAGCGGTATCCGTATCTGGTCGAAAACGATGTCGTCGAATTGACGATTGCCGAACTCGGTTCCATCACAGCGACAGTGACTGCCGCGCAGGAGCTCATCCCCCTCAGCCGCACCACAGGTCGAGCAGACGGGCGCTGATGGAAGCCGTCGTGATCAAGAGTTTCGGTGCCGCAGACGTCCTGCGTCCCGCAGCGGCGCCGTTTCCCCAGAGCCGGCCGGGCTGGACCACCGTGCGCCTCCACGCCGCCGCACTGAACTGGCACGACACTCTGGTGCGCCGTGGGCTCTACGGCTCACCGCTACCGCACGTGCCCGGCGCCGATGGCGCCGGTACCACTCTCGCCGGAGAGCAGGTCGTTGTTCTGCCCGCGCTGTTCTGGGGCTCGCGGGAGGCGGCACCCGCACCCGGCTGGGAGCTTCTAGGAGACGCCCGCCCTGGTACCTACGCCCAGTATGTGTCGGTACCAGACGAGTGCCTTGCACCTAGGCCCGCCGGCTTCTCGTGGGTGGAGGCAGCAGCCCTGGCCCTGGTCGGCGGCACCGTCTTTCGGGCACTGGTGACGCGTGCTCAGCTGGTGGCAGGCGAATCCGTGCTGATTCTCGGCGCCGGCGGCGGCATCGGACCCGGCGCCACGGCGCTGGCGAAAGCGATCGGCGCGCTACCCTTCGTCACCTCCTCCAGCCGAGAAAAGATCGCGGCTGCGCAGTCGCACGGCGCAGTCGACGGGGTGCGCTACACCGACGAGGACTGGATTGATCAGGCACGGGAGATGAGCCCGTCGCGCGACGGCTACGACGTGGTGCTCGACGGCATCGGTACGTGGGCGCAGTCGCTGCAGACACTTCGCCCCGGCGGACGACTGGTGGTGCTCGGCGCCTCGCAGTCCGAACAGTCGACGCTGGCTGCGCGAACCTTCTTCTTCGGCCAGTATTCGTTACTCGGTACGACAATCGGCAGTCCCACCGACTTTCGGAGCTTGTTTCGTCTCGTCACCGAGGGACTACTCGGCGCTCCCCCCATGGATTCGACCTTCGCCCTGACGGAGGCCGCCGCCGCCCACGAGCGGCTGGAGAGCGGCCTCGCCTACGGGAAGATCGCACTCGAAATCAACTGAGCAGCAAAGTCTCTGGCCGCATACGGCCATGTGATTATCAACAGGAAGAGAGCAGCACATGACGTACAAGTGGTCACTGTCACCGGAGGTCATCTGGCCCGCCCGGTACGCACAGATGGTGAATTTCGGGTTGCCTGCCGCAGATGTCGAGTCGGTGCGCGAGTCGGTTTCGGATATGTGGTCGGACGGGCCCGGTGGCTGGGTCACCGAATGGTCGAAACTGGGCGCGCGGTATGCCGACGACGGAAACCCGACCCTGGCAGCTTTGGCCTACGGATACGCCAAATTCCCCGTGCTCGCCGACGATGCCCGACGCACCGCGCTACAGCACCAGATCCACCAGTACGTGCTTGCGGCACCCTCGTTCCCGGTGGATTTCGAACGCCGTGTGCTCGACATCCCCTATCAGGGTTCGACTACTCCTGTTGCAGTGCACATCTTCTCGGCCCCGGACCTGCCGGCCGATACGCCGGTCATTCTCGCCAGCGGCGGAGCGGACGGCCACAAGATCGACATCCACCACATGTTCATGGGATTCGCGCAGGGAACCAAGGCCCGTATCGTGGCCTTCGACATTCCCGGTACCGGCGAGTCCGAGATCGCGATGACCCCCGAGAGTCGGGAGGTCATCGATGGGCTGGTCAGCTTCTGCCGGTCACTCGGCAACGGACGGGTGGTGCACTTCGGACTGTCGATGGGCGGGTACTTCGCAGCCTACTCGGGGCTGTCCGGACTTGTGGACGCCGCGGTCAACTGCGGGGGCCCCGTCGAGGCAGCCTTCGCGCCAGGCAAGACCTGGGCAGAAGGCGCCATCGGCATCATCGGAAATCTCTTCGGCTTCGATCGCGAACCCACACCGCAGGAGCTGGCCCACCAGGTCGGACCCCACTCCCTGCGGCCACTGCTCGACAAAGACGACAACTGCAAGATGCTCGTCATCAACGGCACCGCCGACGCACTGGTACCGATCGAAGACAGTCTTGTCTTCTCCGGACGCCGCGACACCCTGGTAGTGATGGCCGACGGCGAAACGCACTGCGTGGTCACCAAATGGGATGACACGATCGCACTGATCACCGGCTGGCTGGCGCGCGAAGTCACCTAACTCGGCGAATCTGATCGTGTCGAGCGCCTCGCGGGTGAACGCGATCCGTTGGGCGTCATCGTCGGTAGTAATGCCGTTCTCGGCGACGATGATCGGGACCTTCCCGACCTTCGTCTGGACATTTTAAGTTGGGATTTGGACATAACACTCGGGAAGCCACAGTCGTCGCCGCAACAGCAGCAAAGCCAGTGTGGCTTCTCGAGTTTTATGCCCACGACCGAGCTGCTGACCTGCACCGTTTGCGGCGTTCTCACGTGATGTCCACTCCGAGAATTCTCACTTTCATGTCCACACCATCACTGACGTGAACACAGGCCCGCGAACCCCATAGCTCACGAATCCCCGCGCACCAGGCCTCAATTCGTCACTGTGATGCAACGTCACGACATCTCCTCCGCAGGGCACCGTGCAGCTCTGAAAGTTGTTGCATTGCAGCCATGTGCGGATCTCTATGCCTGGAACTTCCTGCGGCTTCACCTTTTGATGCCGGCGGGCGGAAGTCATCCGCCGTTGTGATTCATTTACCTGCGCCGGTCTAGGGATGTGGCACTGCTCCGGGATGCGATCCCGCCGGCCGGTATCGGTTAGCTGAGCGTGTTGTGCGTGACTACACGCCCGGTGACGCTTGGCTGGCGGCGGCAGTCTCGGGGTTGAGAATGTAAAGCCCGGCGATTGTTCGATCGTCGCGGAAGGTGATGCGTGCGACGAAATCGCCGGCCTCGAACGCCAAAGGTGTGTTGGTGATGGTGAAGTCGTCGGCGCGCACGGCCTCGGTATCGCCATGGCTCTCATAGGATCCCGCTATCCCAGCGAGGTAGGCCCAGGCCTCGGCGAGCCCCTCCTCGGTCAGCCCTGCGGCACCGTGGCGTCGGCGCCTGCTTGACGCGCGATCTCGATGAGTTGGTCATTGGTGGGAAACGTTGTGCCCGTCTCGCTGGGCTGCTGGGCATACAACGCGGCGTGGAAGCGACGAAACGCCGGCTTGTCGGACGTGGTGTCCTCATCGGCCACGCAGTACATGGCCACCCCGGCCCGCGACGAGTAGTCCTGATCGGTCGGACGGTCCAGAATCGCGACCACGGTGTACTCAGCGGCTACCGCGCCACTGTCGATGAGGTCGTTGATGGTTTGGCCGAACTCCATCTCAAAGGTCCTGCAGGCGGGACAAAGGAAGTCCTCGGATATCGACACCACGGCCTCGGGATCAGCGCTGCCCGGTGAAGTGATCACGCTGCCGGTCACCGCGCGGATCGTGGTGGTCTGCTCGCCGGCCTGGTGTTCGAAGGCCGCATGCGCAGCCAATTGTTGGTCCGAGAGGCTTGGCGAGACTCCCTGCTCTACGCCGCCATCAGCAACGCCGCCCCGCCCAGACCGTCTTGGCGAGGTGTCGCAGCGCCGCGTCCGAGGCCGACCCCGCGGTCGCGTCACACACCAACAGGTGCTGGTCGCGGGCGGCCGGTAGGTCAAAAGTGTGGTAGTCGAGAGTCAATCTGCCGACAGCAGGGTGTTGCAGTGTCTTGGTGTGGTGGCTCTTGTCCACGACATGGTGCATGGTCCACATTGCCTCGAATGTGCCACTGGCACTGCGCAACTCATCGACAACCAACTGTACGGCAGCTCTGGAGTGACACTTGCCCCACGCGTGGCGCAACGACGCTGCCGTCGCCAGCGCAATCTGTTCCCAGTCGACGAAGAACGTCGCACCTTCGGCGTCGAGAAAGATCATCCGCGCGAAATTCTCCGACGCTGAGAACCCGCAGTGCAGAGCATGTCCGAGGTCATTGGCGGCAAGGATGTCCTGCGCGTCGTTGTAGATGAACGCCGGAGTCGATTCCCAGCGCCGCAGCAGCGCACGCGTGGACTCCAAGACGTCCGTGGCCCCCAGGCCCACGCGGGCAGTCGGGTCCGCTCCGGCAAGACGGAACAGATGAAGACGTTCGTCGGTGTTGAGATGCAGCACCCGCGCCAGAGCGTCCAACAGCTGCGCGGACGGATGTGTCTCCCGGCCCTGCTCCAGGCGCGTGTAGTAGTCGCTGCTGATGGCGGCCAGGGTGGCAACCTCTTCGCGTCGCAATCCCTGCACCTGCCTGCGACCCCGGGGCAGGCCCACCTGTGCAGGATCGACGGCGTGGCGCCGCGCCCGCAGATAGGTGCCGAGGTCGGACACGTGGCGCCCCGTTGATGCCGTCATACGCGACAAGCGTAGCGGCTGAGGACAGTTCGGTGTCAGACGGTGACTCGATCCACGATGTCGTAGTACGCGAACAGATCAAGCCACTCGATGCCGGCGATCACCTTCTGATTCTCCATGGTGAGGATGTAGAGATAGCTGTTGGCATAGGGATTTCCGTCCTTGGCCATCCCGGTGCTGTCGATTCTGGCGATCACGTCGGCCCCGTCCGCCCAGATTCCCCGCGACGTGACGGCCAGCGGCCCGGCCAGGCGGTCGAAGAGGGCGGCCTCGGCGATGTCGTGGAGTTCCCGGAGCCCGTGGTAAACCCCCGCGACCGGGCCGTGGCCCGCGATAGTCCATTCGGTGTCGTCGGTGAAGAGTTCGGTGAAGAAAATCGTGAAATCGTCCGCCGCTTTGTTCAGGGCTTCTTCGACGGCCGCCCGGTTACGTTGTTCTGTCTCTGAATACGCCATGGGTTCCTCTCGTTCGGCTGGAGATCGTTCGCCCGCCAGATCGAACGTAGTGAGCCCACCGGCCCGGCGGGGAGGTGGCACTTCCCCTGGGTGTCGCACACCCCCTGCCCTGTCCATGTTTGCGATCTCACCACAATTGAGAATTGCCATTCATATATAGGAACGACGACAGCGCTACGTCTAGATGAATACGCACTACAGCGCCTCTTTGTCTTTGCATCCTTGACGGCAGATTCCAAGCCCATTACATTCTTGGCAGTCCGCCTGAGTGGCGCAGATCACTCAAGACGGTCGTCCGGCCGGCGAGGGTTGATCGACACGTCCCCGCTGTCCCGCACCAATCCGACTCGGTGTTCATGACGCGGCACACGCGCATGAATCACCGTTGGGTGCGGTTCCGACACACGCGAAGAAGGGCATCATGGCTTCCACGGACAACGGCGGCGCATCAGAGAGAGACGTTTTCCGGGTGGCCTCGGTCGCGGGCATAGCAGCCGGTATCGAATACTACGATTTTTTCATCTACGGCCTCGCCGCTGCGCTGGTGTTTCCTGCCGTGATCTTTCCTGAGCAGAGTCCGGTGACTGCAGCCTTGCTGTCGTTTGCGACGTTCGGCATCGGCTTCTTGGCGCGACCTCTCGGCGGTGTGATCTTCGGACATTTCGGCGATGTGGTCGGCAGGAAGAAAACGCTCGTCACTGCGCTGGTGCTGATGGGAGTCGCATCAACCACCATCGGTCTGCTGCCGTCCTTCGCGGCTATTGGCGTAGCGGCACCGATTCTGCTTGTGCTATTCCGCTTTGCCCAGGGCATAGCGATCGGCGGCCAACAGGGCGGCGTCGTTCTCCTGGCAGTAGAAGCCGCGCCACCGCATCGGCGCGGGTTCTTCGGAAGCTTCGCCTCGCTCGGCGCACCGGTCGGTGTCCTGCTGGCCAACGGCATCTTTCTCTCGGTCACGGCGGTGCTGTCGCGAGAGGCACTGCTGAGCTGGGGATGGCGAGTGCCCTTTCTGTTCAGCCTCGCTCTGGTGGTGCTCGCCATCTACATCCACCTCAAGCTCGAAGACACCCCTGCTTTCCAGAAGCTGCAATCGAGCAACGCAGATGGAGGCCCTGTACAACGCCAGCGCTCACCGATCCTGACGGCGTTGACGACCTACCCACGCGAGATCGCGCTCACCTCGGGGACCTACCTGGGGATCAATCTTGCCTACTACATTTTCATCACCTATCTGATCGCTTACGGAACGGATTCGCGTCACCTCGGCCTGCCCCACGGCACGCTCATCGGTGCTGTCTTGATCGGCTCGGTCGGTCAGATCGTGTTCTTGCCCTTGGCCGGCGCAATCTCCGACCGCTTCGGTCGCCAGCGGATCATGATGGTGGGAGCAGCAGGCCTGGCGGTGGTGGTGTTCCCATTCTGGATCATGGTGGACACGGGATCGTTCTGGCTCATCTCCTTGGCCATGCTGATCGGGTTGGGAGTCTTCCAAAGCCTGGTCTACGGAGTGCAACCGGCATACTTTTCCGAGATCTTTCCCACCGAAATTCGTTACTCAGGACTCTCACTCGGCATGCAGATCGGTTCGATCCTGGGCGGGGCTTTCGCACCCGTGATCGCGACCGCGTTGATATCGCGGTTCAGCTCGACCAGCATCGCGATCTACATGTCGGCCGCCAGCTTGATCACGCTCTTCTCGGTGTGGCGCCTCGGCGAGACACGCCCAGCCGTGGCGGAATCTGCGTTGCGGCTCGTCCCAGACCGAGCCGACGACAGCTCTGCCAGCAACCAACGGTCATAAGAAGGAAAAGTCGAGAAGATGAAATTTGCTCTCACACACGGAAACACAGGTCGCTTTGCCTCCCCGGAGTCGGCGTTGGAGCTGGCTCGCGCGGCGGAGGACGCTGGCTTCGATTCCATCTGGACGGTGGATCACGCAGTCATTCCCACGCTGTATGAGCCCCTCTACCCTGAAACCCCCGACGGCCGATTCCCGTTTCCCGTCGATCATCCCCTGGCCGACCCGCTGATCTGGCTGACTTGGGTAGGTGCGCACACCAACCGGATCAAGCTCGGCACCGCGGTCTTGGTGCTCCCGCAGCGGCACCCCATGGTCACGGCCAAGGAAACCGCCACCCTCGACAGGCTGACCGGTGGCCGATTGCTCCTGGGTGTCGGCGCAGGCTGGCTGCGCGAGGAGTTCGACGCGCTGCAACAGGATTTCACGACCCGGGGCAAAAGGCTCACCGAACACGTGTCGGCCATGCGAGCCCTGTGGAGCGGCCGACCCGCCACGTTCACGGGCACCTACAACAACTTCACCGAGGTCATCTGCAGTCCGACACCGGTCAACGCATCGATACCCATTCACATCGGCGGCTTCACCGAGGCCGCGGCGGCCCGTGCCGGCCGTATCGGGGACGGCTTCTTTCCCGGCGGTTACGAGGACCGGGATCGGTTGCTTTTCCTGATCAAGCGAGCCCGGGAAGCAGCGGAGGCAGCTGGGCGAGACCCGGCAGCGTTGGAGGTGACCACGCGGTGGACCAAAGACCCCGCCAGGCTACAAAACTTTGAAGTGCTCGCTGAGCTGCAGGAAGTGGGCGTCGACCGGGTGAGCGTACCGGTCACGCTCTTCGACCGGGGCGATCTGGCCGGCGCCATCCACGTTTTCGGCGAGCGTTACATTGTCGAGTTGGCGTCGTGAGCGCTTCCCACAAGCAAGCCGCGCATGTGTCGACCGCCCGTGGTCCGGCTGCGGCGACGGATCTCGGTCAGACACTCATGCACGAACACATCTTCGTGCTGGATCGTGAGATCGACAGCAACTATCCCGGTGATTGGGACGAGCAGCAGCAGATCGCCGGCGCGGTGCAGAAGATCAATGATGCCGCCGCGCGGGGTGTTCAGACCATCGTCGACCTGACAGTGCTCGGCCTCGGCAGGTACATTCCGCTCGTGGCACGGGTGGCCGAGCTGGTGGACGTCAATATCGTTGTGGCGACAGGTCTTTACGCCTACTACGACGTTCCGATGTTTTTCAAGTTCAGGGGGCCCGGTCGTCTCATGGGCGGGCCGGAACTGTTGACCGAGTTCTTCCTACGCGACATCACCGAGGGGATCGCGGGCACCGCGATCAAGGCGGGCATTCTCAAGTGTGCCACCGACAAGCCCGGTGTGACGCCGGGTGTCGAGCGGATCCTGCGGGCGGTCGCTGCGGCGCATGTGGAGACCGGGGTTCCGATCTCGACACACACAGATGCTGCGACGCGCAGGGGTCTCGAGCAGCAGGCAATATTCCTCGAAGAGGGCGTCGACCTGTCCAGGGTTGTAATTGGCCACTGCGGCGACAGTACCGATCTCGACTACCTCAAAGCGCTGATGGATGCAGGCTCCTACATCGGGATGGATCGCTTTGGCCTCGATCTGTTGCTGCCGTTCGAAGAACGCGTGCGCACCGTGTCGGAACTGTGCCGGCAGGGTTACGCCGAGAAGATGGTGCTCTCGCATGATGCGTCGTGTTTCACCCACAACTTCGATGACGTGAAAAAGCTTGAGCTGCTTCCCAACTGGAACTTCACCCACCTGCACGACCACGTACTGCCGGCGTTGGGCGAACTGGGCGTGACGGACAAGCAGATCCACCAGATGCTCGTGGACAACCCCTGCGCCATCCTCGGCAGCTGAACGACTCAGCTGATCCGTCGCTGCGCGGCGGCGGTGGCATCAACCAGGGCCGCAGCGATAGCATCAAACTGCGGCGTGACTCGAGATGTCGGTCCGGCTACCGCAATTGCAGCGACCACCCGGTCGCCTACCCTCAGCGGCCGTGCCACGGCGCTGACATCTGGAAGCGTCTCGCCACGGTTGAAGGACACCCCGTCTCGACGAACGGTGTCGAGATCGTGTCGGGCATTCGCCAGGGCGTCGGCATCAGTGAAAAGCGACTGTAGGTAGGCGTCTCGGCGATGTTCCGACCAGAAGGCGAGCAGCACTTTGCCGGCGCTTGGTGGGTACAGCGGCCTGCGGTGTCGCAATGGGGCGGTGTATTTGATCGGCTGGTCCGACTCGGCGGTCGCCACGTACACCAACGATGCACCGACTCGTGTGCCGAGCATGACGGTCTCGTTGAACTGATGTCGCAGCGACTGGAGCACGGGGCGGGTCAGTTCGGTGAGATCGGGACGGGAGGGCGCGATGAGCGTATCCAGAGCCGGTCCCAGGCGGTAGGTGCCCTCATCTTCAAGTAGGTAACCCGTGGCCACCAGTCCTTTTGCCAGCCCGAAGACCGATGGCTTGGGGGCATCCAGCTGCACGGCGAGCTCACTGAGTCGCACACCGGCTGGGCTGGCCGCAACGATTTCCAGGATCGTCGTCACGCGACTGGCTGTGCGGTGTTCTCTGGCTGGAGTATCCGCCATCTCACTCTCCATTCCTGTATGAACCCGTTCCACATCGTATCGACGAAATGCATGTTTGTATATACGAACGCCCTAGAACGCTAGAGGCGACAATTTGCCTGGTGAGAACATCAAGTAGCGCTAAACCTTGACCATCACATTGTGTGTGGGATAGATTTCAGTAGACGCGTTTCCGTGGTGCACCTCACATCCGCGGTCCGCGCGCGGATCGCCCCCAGCGACCAATCGCTTCGCGGAGTTCGGCTTTTCTGGCCGCTCAGAACTCCCGCCAACTCGTTAAGGACGACATGACTGTTCCCAAAAGTCCGCCTGCGATTGCCTCCAGCGAGCACATCGACCGCCGACACTTCTTCATCAATGGTGGTTGGGTTCCACCGCACGGCGGTCAGGTGTGGCGCAGCCTCGAGGCGGCTACCGAGGAGACACTGGGTACCGCAGCACTGGCCGACGAAGCTGACATCGACGCCGCCGTTCGTGCGGCCCGCGCGGCACTCGACCGCGGACCGTGGGGCCGTACCACAGCTGCCGAGCGTGCCGACGTTCTCGAGCGTTTCGCCGATGCCCTCGAAGCCCGCGGGTCCGACACCAGCCGCTTGGTGAGCCAGGAGAACGGCATGCCGTCGGGCTTGTCGTCGGTGGCCAACATCGCCTTGCCTGTGAACACAATGCGCTACTACGCGAACATGATTCGCACGAAATCCTTTGACGAGGTGCGCCGCAGCGCGCAGGGAGCGACACTGGTGCGTCGGCAACCCGTCGGTGTGGTCGCGGCTATCGCACCGTGGAACTACCCGCAGTCTCTGGCCATGGACAAAGTGGCGCCCGCATTGGCCGCGGGCTGCACCGTCGTGCTCAAGCCGGCTCCAGAAACCGCACTGGATCTGTACGTGTTCGGCGAAGCGGCGGTGGCTGCGGGGCTGCCCGATGGCGTCCTCAACATCGTCGTCGCCGACAGAGAAGTCTCGGCGTCGCTGGTCGCACATCCTGGTGTCGACAAGGTGGCCTTCACCGGATCCACTGCGACCGGACGCTCGATCGGCGCCACGTGCGGTCAGTTGATCCGCAGATGCACTCTGGAACTGGGCGGCAAGTCCGCCGCGGTTGTGCTCGATGACGTTGACATCGAGCTGTTTTCAGCGAACATAGGCAACGCCACCCTGCGCAACAACGGTCAGACGTGCACCTCGCAAACCCGCATTCTGGCGCCCCGATCGCGCTACGCGGAGGTGGTCGACGCTGTCGCCGAATTTCTCAGTGGGCTGGTGGTCGGCAATCCCCTGGACCCCGAGGTGACGTGCGGGCCTCTGGTCAGCGGTCAACACCGCGAACGGGTGTTGGGCTTCATCGGACGGGCGAAGGAATCATCGGCACGTCTGGTGGTGGGTGGCGGACGGCCGGCGGGAGAACCCCGGGGATGGTTCGTCGAGCCGACGTTGTTCGCCGATGTCGACAATGCCGATCCGATCGCGCGTGAAGAAGTGTTCGGCCCGGTACTCGTCGTCATCCCCTATGACGGTGACGACGAGGCAGTCGCCATCGCCAACGACAGCGACTACGGGTTGGCGGGCTCGGTGTGGACATGCGACGAAGAACGTGGAATGGCTGTTGCGCAACGTATTCGAAGCGGAACGGTAGGTGTCAATTACTATTCCGTCGACCCGAACGCCCCCTTCGGTGGGATGAAGAACAGCGGGATCGGCCGCGAGCGCGGGCCAGAAGGTCTTGAAGCGTACTTCGAGTACCAGTCGATCTACGCGAGCTCGGCGTATCTGCCCTGACCATGTGCGGTCTCTGAACACCCACGCACCACGCGATAAAGGACATCTGCTCATGACCCTCACGCAAGAACACCTTCAGACCTCGACGCGCGACGCCGCCGGAGAGTGGCTCAACGCGTTCGCAGACGCCGCGGGCAAGCGCGACGCAGCCCGGGCAGCTGGGCTGTTCGCCGACGACGGCTCATGGCGCGACATCCTCAGTCTGACATGGCATCTCCATACGTTCGTCGGGCGCAGGCAGATTCGTCTTGCGTTCGAGGACACCCTCGACACGATGGAGCCATCTCAGTTCGTGCTGTCGGAGTCCCCCGCGCCGCGGTGGGTCCAGCGCGCCGGTGTGGATGCCATCGAAGCGTTCTTCGACTTCGCAACCCGCGTCGGACGCGGAAAGGGTGTGCTGCGGATCTCCCCTAACGCCCGCGGACAGTTCGTCGCCACCACCGTGATGACGTCGCTGGTCGAGCTCACCGGATTTGAGGAGACCAGTGGCGTGCGCCGTCCACACGGCAAGGAGTACTCCCGCAACTTCGGCGGCGACAACTGGCTGGATCAGCGAATTGCGTCCGCGAAGTACGAGGACCGCGATCCTGCGGTTCTCGTTGTCGGTGGCGGGCAGGCCGGCCTCGCCGTGGCGGCGCGCCTGAAACAGCTCGGGGTCGACACTTTGATCGTCGACAAGATGGAGCGTATCGGCGATAACTGGCGCAAGCGGTACCACTCGCTGACACTGCACAATCAGGTGTGGATCAATCACCTGCCCTACCTTCCCTTTCCGGATACGTGGCCGACCTACATTCCGAAAGACAAACTCGCGAACTGGTTCGAGTTCTACGCCGACAGCATGGAACTCAACTTCTGGACCGGCACCGAGCTGCTGAGTGCGGAGTACGACACCGAGGCTCGCCGATGGAATGCGCGGGTGCGTCGTGATGAGTTAGGTGAACGCGTGCTGCATCCCCGCCACTTGGTGATTGCCACCGGCATCAGCGGCATCCCGAACATTCCGAGGATTCCGGGGATGGAGACCTTCGAAGGTGAGGTGCTGCATACCGCCCACTATTCGGCCGGACCGCAGTACAAGGACCGCAATGTTGTGGTCTTCGGGACCGGAAACAGTGGCCACGACGTCGCCCAGGACCTACACAGCTATGGCGCGCACGTGACGATGGTCCAGCGCAGCTCCACCACGGTCGTCGCCGTGGAACCGACCGCGCAGAAGGTGTATTCGCTGTACACCGAGCCGCTTCCGACCGACGACCTCGATCAGATCTTCCTCTCCATGACGCATTCCGAGGTGGTGCAGACCTACAAGACGCTCACCCAGGAGATGGCCGCTGATGATCAGGAACTCACCGACAGTCTGAACGCCATCGGTTTCCGCACCGACAATGGCGCCGACGGCACCGGATTCCAGATGAAGTACATGCGACGTGGTGGCGGCTACTACATCAACGTCGGGTGCTCCGAGCTGCTGATCAACGGCAGCATCAAGCTGCTGCAGTACGACGACATCGACACGGTGGACCGCGCTGGTCTGCAACTCAAGGACGGAACTCACGTCCCTGCTGACCTCATGGTGCTGGCCACCGGGTACAAGAACCAGCAAGAACTGGTTCGGCGACGACTCGGGGAGGACATCGCCGACGCCATCGGACCTATCTGGGGCTACGACGAGCGCGGCGAGATTCGCAACGTCTGGAAACGCACCGCGCAGGAGGGCCTGTGGTTCCACACTGGCAGCCTGGTGCAGAACCGGATCTTCTCCAAATTCCTGGCGCTGCAGATCAAAGCCTGCGAGGTCGGGCTGCTGGATCCGGCGCCGCCGCCGGAGCCGCGGGCCTTTACCGAGTCCGATAACTGAGCATACCGAGACGACTCGGCGCCTGCACTCTCCCGCCCTCCGTGCCCACCGCGATTGCACACGGCGCGAACCGGTCTGCCCACCGAACCCAAGGAGTTCCACAACATGACACTCACCCACGGCGATCTCACAACGTTCTACATCGGGGGCGATCGAGTGGCCCCGTCGGGTAGCCAGACCATACCCGTGATCAGCCCGGTGACAGAGCAGCCATTCGCCGCCATCCCGGATGCCGACAGCGCGGATGTCGACCGTGCGGTCGCCGCCGCTCGACAGGCCTTCGATCATGGAGACTGGCCCCGCCTGACACCGCAGGACAGGGCCGCGGTCATGATCCGTCTTGCCGAGGAGTTCGAGAAGCGCAGCGAAGCAGTCGCTTCCACCCTCACCGCCGAAATGGGCTGCCCGATCACGGTGTCTCGCCAAGCTCAGGTACCCGGTGGCGTCGATCTGTTGCGCTACTACGCGACGCTGGCTGACAGCTTTGATTTCGAGCAACGACGACCAACTTACGACGCCGCCAACAGCGCTCTCGAGGTGGTGGTTCGGAAAGACCCGATCGGCGTCGTGGCGGCTATCGTCCCGTGGAACGGGCCGTACTTCACGCTGATGATGAAGGTGGGACCAGCGCTGCTTTCGGGCTGCACGATGGTCATCAAGCCCTCGCCGGAGGCGTCGCTGAGCTTCTCCGCATTCGCCGAGGCGGTCGAGGCCGCCGGGGTGCCACCGGGAGTTGTCAATATCATCACCGGCGGCGCCGAGGCTGGGCAGCGGCTGGTGACCCATCCGCAGGTCGACAAAGTGGCATTCACCGGCAGCACCGAGGTCGGTCGCCGGATAGCCGGCATGTGCGCAGCGTTGCTTCGGCCGGTGACCCTGGAGCTCGGGGCAAATCCGCCGCGATCCTTCTTGACGACGCCGACGTCGAGTCGGCCGTCGACGAGCTGCTGGTGTGGCTTCTGTTCGCGGCCGGGCAGTGCTGTGTAGCTCCCAGCCGGATTCTGGCTTCCCGATCGCGATACAACGAGGTGGTCGACGCGGTGGTCAGTGCCATGGAGCGAGTGCCCTTCGGTGACCCGAATGACCCCGCGGTCGTGGTGGGTCCCCTGGCGACGGCCAGCCAGCGCGATCGCGTCCTGGCCCACTACCGGCAGGGCGTGCGTGAAGGCGCGAACGTGGCCCTCGGCGGTGGTCAGCCCGTCCAGTTCGGTACCGGATGGTATGTGGAGAAGACGGTGTTCCGCGACGTCGACAACGCGATGACCATCGCTCAAGAAGAGATCTTCGGCCCAGCCTGCAGCATCACCCCCTACACCGACGTCGAGGACGCCATTCGCATCGCCAATGATTCGAGATTCGGCTTGGCAGGCAGCGTCTGGACGACCGACCTCGACACCGGCTACCGGGTGGCCAGCCGATTGCGGGCCGGCGGCCTAGGGGTCAACAATCACCGTCTCGACTGCGCCTCCCCCATTGCCGGCTTCCGTGAATCCGGGATTGGCGTCGAGCGTGGCATCGAAGCAATCGACGAATATGTCGAGACCAAGGGGATCCTGGTACCGCGCTGAGCCGCCGGGACCGAAAAGTACACAGCCAAAGGACAAAGCACCGATGCCCGTCACCATCGAACAGCGCGGACTCTTCTACGAAGAGTTGCAGATCGACGCAACATACCGGCATGCGCCCGGCCGGACCCTGGGTGAGTCCGACAACACCCTGTTCTCCACCCTCACGATGAACCCGCAGAGCCTGCACCTGGACGCTGAAGCGTCAGCGGCCACGGAGTTCGGTGAACGACTGGTCAACAGCATGCTGACCCTGTCGACGCTGATCGGGCTCACTGTCGGTCAGCTCACCCAGGGCACCACGATCGCCAACCTCGGTTTCAGTGAGATACGTTTCCCGAAACCGGTTTTCGGCGGCGACACCCTGTATGCGTCAACGGTGGTGGTGAGCAAGCGCCCGTCAGGTTCCCGCCCGGACGCGGGCATCGTCGTGTTCGAGCACACCGGGCACAATCAACGGGGCGACGTGGTTGCAGTTGCGCTGCGTTCTGCGATGATGAGGCGCCAACAGGTCGGTGACCGTCTGTGACCCCGACGCACTGCGGACCAGCGCTGCTGTTCTGCCCCGGACATCGACACGATCTGCATCACAAGGTGCTTGCACGATCGGATGCGGCGATCTTCGATCTCGAGGACGCGGTGCCTGCGGCCGACAAGGCGTCTGCCCGAGCCGCCGTCGCCCGATCTGCTGCCGGCGCACCGGAAAAGAGCATCGTACGCATCAACGCCGTCGGCACGGCATGGTTCGCCGAAGACGTTGCCGCCATGCAACGCGCCGGCGTCCGCCGCCTCATGTTGCCGAAGGCAAACGGAGCCCGCGACCTCGACCTGTTGAAAGACTTCGAAGTAGTGGCGCTGTGCGAGACGGCATCTGGTGTTCTCACCGCCGCCGACATGGCCGCCCGACCGAACTGCGTCGCGCTGATGTGGGGCGGCGAAGACCTGATCGCCGACACCGGAGGTCGATCCAGCCGCAACGCAGAGGGCCGGTACCACCCGACCATCGAAACAGCGCGATCCGCGATTCTGCTGGCGGCCACCGCACACCGAAAGCTCGCCATCGATGCCGTGCACATCGACATCTCGGATCTGACCGGACTGCAGCGTGAATCGATCGAAGCGGCCGACCTGGGCTTCGGCGCCAAGGCCTGTATCCATCCGGATCACGTTCCCGTGATCCGAGCGGCCTTTCGCCCGAACGCCTCTCAGATCCAGTGGGCAACCGATCTCCTGACCGCCGCTTCTCAGGACGGTGCTTTTCGCCACGGCGATCAGATGATCGACGCGCCCCTGCTCGCCCACGCCAGAAACATGATGAGAAGGAACGGTTGATGCACTTCGAGCTGACAGCAGACCAGAAGGATCTGCGTGCGGGTGCGCGCGAACTCGCGCGCAGTTTCTCCGACGAGTACTGGGCCAAGATGGATCAGGACGGCACGTTTCCCTGGGACTTCTACAACGCCTTCGCCGCGGGTGGCTGGTTGGGTATCGCGCTTCCGGAACAATACGGTGGGGGTGGACTCGGCATCCTCGAAGCAGCGCTTCTGTTGGAGGAAGTAGCGGCATCCGGAGCCGGGATGAATGGCTGCAGCACCATGCATCTCACGATCTTCGGCCTCAACACCATCGTGAAGCACGGTAGTGAAGCACTGCGCGAGGAGGTGTTGCCTGCGGCGGCGGAGGGTTCTCTGCACGTGTGCTTCGGAGTCACCGAACCCGGCGCGGGCACCGACACCACCCGGATCACGACGTTTGCCGAACGGGTAGACGGCGGTTACCTGATCAACGGTCGAAAGGTGTGGATCACCAAAGCGGGGGACTCCCAGAAGATGATCCTGATCGCCCGCACCCGGAAGCGTGAGGAGTCCGCGCGACCCACCGATGGTATGTCGTTGTTCCTCGTCGACATCGACACCGAACACGTTCACCTCAGTGCGATCCCGAAGATGGGCCGCAATGCGGTGGCCTCCTACGAGGTGCTACTCGAGGATCTGTTCGTCCCCGACAGGGCACTGATCGGCGAGGAAGGGCAGGGATTCACCTACCTGCTGGATGGGTTGAACCCCGAGCGGATCCTGCTCGCCCATGAGGCCCTGGGACTCGGGCGCGCCGCACTGGAACACGCCGTCACTTATGCCAACGAGCGCATCGTGTTCGACCGACCCATCGGCCAGAACCAGGGTATTGCCTTCCCCTTGGCCGAAGCCGTGACCCGGTTGGACGCCGCCGAGTTGATGGCTCGCAACGCGGCCTGGCGATACGACCAGGGACACAGCTGTGGCCGCGAAGCCAACATGGCCAAATGGCTCTGCGCTGACGCCGGTTTCAAAGCCGCGGACCAAGCTGTGCAGACCCTTGGAGGAATGGGGTACGCCCGGGAGTACCACGTGGAGCGGTACTTCCGAGAGGCACGCATCCTCCGGCTGGCGCCGGTGAGTCAGGAGATGGTGATGAATTACGTCTCCACCCACGTCCTCGGCCTGCCCAAATCCTACTGACCGCCTGTGGAGGACACGATGACCATCACCGGACAACATCGAGGCAGTCTCGCAGGCCTGAAGGTTGTGGACCTTTCGCGGGTACTCGCCGGACCGCTCTGTACCCAGCTGCTTGCCGATCACGGCGCAGAGGTGGTGAAGGTGGAGCCACCCGCCGGCGACGACACCCGCTCGTGGGGGCCGCCTTTCGTGACCGAAGACATGAGCGCCTACTTCTCGGCGTTGAATCGCAACAAGTCCAACATCAGTCTCGATCTGCGCACACGCGCGGGGCAGGAGATCCTAACGAAGCTGCTGCACAACGCTGATGTGCTGGTGGAGAATTTCAAACCGGGAACGCTGGCCAAATGGGGTTTCACCGACCACCACCTCAGGAACACTTTCCCTGCGCTGATCCACTGCAGAGTGACGGGCTTTGGCATCGACGGGCCCATGGGTTCCATGCCGGGTTACGACGCCGTCCTGCAGGCCTACAGCGGGCTGATGTCGATGAACGGCGAACCTGACGGTACCCCGATGCGGATCGCCGTCCCGGTCGTGGACATGGTGACCGGTAGCTATGCGTTTTCGGGGATTCTGCTCGCGCTGCACGCCCGGCAACGAACCGGTACCGGACAGATGATCGACTGCACCCTGCTCGACACCGCGATCTCGCTGCTCCATCCGCATTCCGCCTCCTTTCTGACCGATGGAGAGATTCCCCGACGAACCGGTTCTGCTCATCCCACGATTGCCCCGTACGACGTCTTCCATGCCCAGGACGGCCCCGTGTTCATCGGGGTGGGCAACGACCGACAATTCAGTGCTCTCCTCGAGCTTCTCGGTCTGCGCGCCGACCCCCAATTCGCTACCAACGCCGACCGACTCGCCAATCTGCCAGAACTGCGCGGCCTCCTGGCATCCCGCATTGCCGAGTTCCGCCGTGGCCCGCTGACCAAAGAGCTGCTGAGCCACGGCATTCCGGCAACGTCGCTGCACAACGTGGCAGAGGCGTTGAATGACCCCCAGGTGCTGCACCGCGACATGGTGGTCGAACTCGACGGATACCGTGGGACCGGAATACCCATCAAGCTCACGGAAACCCCCGGCTCTGTGCGCACCCCGCCGCGCCCCCTCGGCGCCGATACCAGCACTGTCCTGAGTGCAGTCGGGTACAGCCCGGACGACGTGGACGCCCTGATCGAATCCGGTGTAGCTCAACAGCACGGCATTGACCCGGTTCGGCTGGCCGACGCAGTCCAGGGAGGTGCGTGACATGGACATCATCCGCGGACGTGCTGCGAACCAATATCTTTCGGCTCAGCCGCTGGACACCTTCACCGGAACCGTGTGGGTCGACTTGATCCTGCCCATCACCGAGCAGGGACATCAGGTCGCCTCAGTCACCTTTGCGCCAGGGGCGCGCACTTTCTGGCACAGCCACGCCGAGGGGCAGATTCTCATCGTGACGTCAGGATCCGGGTGGGTCGGCAACGCGGACGGCGCAGTGGAAACGATCCGCGCAGGGGACGTCGTGTGGACCCCGCCAGCTGAACCGCACTGGCACGGAGCAACGCGCGGCACAGTCATGACGCATACCGCGATCTCCCTCGGCCGCCCGCAGTGGCTCCACGAAGTGCCAGATTCCGAGTACGGGCCCCGCACCGAACCGGGGCCGTCATGATCCAGCTCGGGTACAAGGCCTCCGCAGAGCAGTTCAACCCGCGCGAGCTCGTCGAGTTGACTGTGTGCGCGGAACGGCGCGGGATGGACTCCGCAATGGTGTCCGACCACTTCCAGCCGTGGCGGCACCAGGGCGGTCACGCTCCGTTCTCCCTCGCCTGGATGGCCGCCACGGGCGAGCGCACCACCACCATCAAACTGGGGACTTCGGTGCTGACCCCGTCATTTCGCTACAACCCCGCGGTGATCGCACAAGCGTTTGCCACCATGGGATGCCTGTATCCGGGTCGGGTCATGATTGGCCTCGGCACCGGCGAGGCCCTCAACGAAATCGCCACCGGAGCAGCCACAATGTGGCCATCATTTCCGGAGCGCTTCGCCCGTCTGCGTGAGGCGGTGGCACTGATGCGGGTGCTGTGGAGCGGTGGGCGGGTTGATTTCGCCGGCGAGTACTACACGACGCAGGGCGCGGCGCTATACGACATCCCCGACCAGGGAATTCCGGTTTTCATCGCCGCCGGCGGCCCGGTCGTCGCAAAATACGCCGGCCACGCCGGCGACGGCTTCATGTGCACCTCCGGCAAAGGCATGGATCTCTACACCGACAAGTTGCTCCCAGCCGTCGACAGAGGCGCCCAGGAGGCATCGCGTGACTCCGCCATCATCGACCGGATGATCGAGATCAAACTGTCCTACGATCGCGAACCCTCCCGCGCGCTCGAAGACACCCGCTTCTGGGCACCACTGTCCTTGACCCCCGAACAGAAGCACAGCATCACTGATCCGATCGAGATGGAAGCGGCCGCTGACGCACTGCCGATCCATCAGGTGGCCAAGCGGTGGATCGTCGCGTCCACTCCCGACGACGCGCTCGCCCAGATCGAGCCCTACCTGCGCGCCGGTTTCAACCATCTCGTCTTTCATTCCCCCGCTCACGACCAGCGCCGATTCCTGAGGTTCTTCGAAGAGGACCTCGCGGGGCCGCTGCGCGAGCTTCAACCCCAGCAGGCAGGAAGTGCATCACCATGAACGCAGCGAAGGTCTCCCTCCCTGATATTGCCGACGTCCTGGTCATCGGTGCGGGCGCATCCGGCTCGGTGGCGGCAAAGGAGTTCGCCGAACAGGGCTTTACCGTCGTGTGCCTCGAACAGGGCGATTGGACGTCACCGTCAGCCTTTGCCGGTGACAAGCCCGAATGGGAGCTGGTCAAACAAAAGGATTGGCACGCCAATCCGAACGTGCGAGCCCAGCCGTCGGACTATCCGGTCAACGGCAGTGAGTCGGCGGTGAACCCTCTGATGTACAACGGAGTCGGCGGCAGCACCGTTCTCTACGCCGCGCACTGGGTTCGGTTCGCTCCCTCAGATTTCCGGGTCAAGACCCTCGACGGCGTGGCCGACGACTGGCCGTTCACCTACGCCGACCTACAGCCTTACTACGAACGTCTGGACCGGCAAATTGGTGTGTCCGGGCTGGCCGACGATCCAGCCTTCCCCTCCGGTGCGGCCTATCCCCTGCCTCCGCTTCCCATCGGCAAAATCGGGCTCAAAGCAGCAAAGGGAATGGACAAACTCGGCTGGCACTGGTGGCCCGGGCCCCAAGCCATCCCCTCCCGCGAATATCAACACCGGCCCGCCTGCGTCCGCTACGGGACATGCTTCTCCGGCTGCCCGCAGGGCGCGAAAGGATCCACAGATCTCACGCATTGGCCACTGGCCCTGGCGGCTGGAGCACGCCTCGTCACCGGCGCGCGAGTCAGTCGGATCACCACCGACAGCAAAGGGATGGCCACCGGAGCGATATACACCGACCGCGACGGCGTGGAGCACCAGCAAAAAGCGTCCGTGGTGATCCTCGCTGCCAACGCCATCGGAACAGCGAGACTACTGCAGCTATCGACCTCCGCAGAGTTCCCCGACGGCCTCGCGAACTCCTCCGGCCTCGTAGGCAAGAGGTTGATGATGCATCCCTACGCCGCCGTCAGCGGCACCTACGAAGACAATCTCGAGAGTTGGCTCGGGCCCGCCGGGTCGTCTATCCAGTCAATGCAATTCTACGAATCCGACCCTTCCCGAGGGTTCGTTCGGGGCGGCAAGTGGAACTGTATGCCTGGCGGCGGCCCCCTGGGAATGCGCGCCGGCTATAGCGGCGCGCCCGTGGACACTGCGTGGGGCACGAACTTCCACGTCAATCTCAAGTCTTCCCTAGGCCATACGTTCGAGTGGGGAATCATCGCCGAAGACCTACCCGACGAGTCCAACGAGGTGCTGCTGGACACCACCCTCACTGACTCCGATGGCATCCCTGCCCCCGAGTGATCTACCGCAACTCGGAAAACACCGAACGGCTGATCGACTTCCACATCGCGCGAGCCCAAGAGGCGCACATTGCCGCCGGCGCCCTGTCGACCACCTCGTCAAAACTGTTGCGCGACTGCGGCTGGCACCTCATGGGCACCGCGCGAATGGGTACTGATCCGGCGACCTCTGTCGTCAACGAATTCGGGCAGTCCCACGACGTGCCCAACCTGTACATCATCGACGGCAGCGTCTTTGTGACGTCCTCGGGTGGAAACCCCACGGCGACGATCATGGCCATCGCACTGCGCTCCGTCGAACACCTTGTCAAAACACGTTCCGCTCAGGAGATCTCCGCATGACCGAATCGGTTCACCTCGCTTACTTGACCGTCGACGAACGACACGTGTTCGCCGCCCTCGCTGATGAACTCATCCCCCGCGCACAAGGGATGCCGTCAGCGTCGGAGGCCGAGGTCCCCACCGTCTGGCTCGACGTCGCCCTGCACGCCCGCCCGGACCTGATCGGCCCGCTGCGTGAAGCGATCGCCAGGGCAGGCACGACTGCACCGCGGGACAGCCTCGAGAAGCTCAACTCAGCACACGGACAACTTTTTGATGCGTTGACCACAGCCACCGCCGGGGCCTACCTTCTGAACCCCGACGTGCGTCGGCTCATCGGATACCCCGGTCAGGTGCCCCACCCTCTCACCGACGACACCGCGGAGTACTTTGATCTGCTCGAGAAAGTGGTTGAGCGCGGCGAGATCTACCGGCATGCCTCGGGCTGAAGATGACCGACGGTTAGACGCTGGTATTGCCCGGCGCACGCTCAGGCGGACCACCCCCACCAGCCCGACAACGAGTCGGACTCTGTATTCCAATCACACGTCGATGTCTATTACCTCTACTAGGTCCTCGATCCACTGCCGAGAAAGGGTCCCAGCGTCGATGTGTGCGACCAAAGCGTTTTCACGTTGCATGACGGCTTCGCCATTCGACAGCGCCTCGCTGATTCTGCTGTGCGGTATGACCACGAGACCGTCAGCATCGCCGACAATGGCATCACCCGAGTGAATTGCGGCACCGCCAAGGATTATTGGCATTCCTATGGTTCCGGAACCGGTCTTGGTGGGGCCGAGCGGGCTCACTTCTCGGGCGTACAACAGGAACTCGAAAGTTCGCAGGAAGTCGAGGTCTCGGACCGCCCCGTCGATAACGAGTCCCCGTACACCGCGCGATGCCGCATAGCGGAAGATCAGCTCCCCGGCGACCGCGCGTTCGGTTTGATCGCCGCAGTCGCATACGATGATGCCGCCGGGTTGGGCGAAGTCAATCGCCCTCTGCAGCATCAAATTATCCCCGGTCAATACGCTCACCGTCAGCGCATTTTCCGACCATCGTCCCCGCGAAACCGCTAGGGATGGCGCGCAGCCCCACTGGTACCAGTCCCCGCTCCCGACCGAGTGCATCAGCAAGCACAGAGCTCGGAAACTTGCTGAGGCTGCGCACAACGAGCTCCGCTGAGGACCTGTCGTGGCGCTTGAGCCGACATTGCGCTTTCACTGTCAAACCTTCCATAGATGGGGCGCTGTTGATACCGGGTGACGCACTACTGGTGTGTTGCAACGGGTAAGTGGCACGCAGCGCGGTGGTTGATGGGAGCTGAGTGCGCCGTCAAAGACGGCCGGTCGTCTGCGCATTTGCTCTGCGCTTTCCAGCAGCTGCAGCCTGATGGTGGATTGATAGGCGAGGGCACGTCGCCGGTCAGGACGATCTCGGCACATTCCACCCCGTCAAGAACTTCTAGTGTGGGTGCTGCTGACAGCAGTGCCGCGGTGTACGGGTGCTCGGGTGCATCAAAAACGTCCGCGGCATTCCCGTGCTCAACTATCCTGCCCAGGTACCTGGACTGAGAGGTCGAGAGCAGACACCGGTTCGTCCAGAATCAGCAGCGAGGCGTCCATGGCCAACGCCCTGGCAATCCCGACTCGCTGACGCTGACCGCCGGAGAGCTCGGAGGGATAGCGGCAGGCATCACCACTTCGCAGTCCGACCAGCTCCAACAGCGACGACACCCGCGCTTCGCGCTCGTGACGTGACGTGCCCCGCCCAGCAAGACCGGTGAGCGGCTCCGCGACTATGGATTCCACGGTCATCCGGAGGTTCAGTGACGCAAACGGGTCCTGGAAAACCATCTGAACGTGACGACGAATCTCCTGCAGGTCCCGACCCCTTTGACCGGCAGGTGACTCACCGTTGATCAGGATCGAGCCGCGATCGGGGTATCCAGCAGCATCACCAAGCGTGCCAGAGTGGATTTGCCGCAACCAGATTCACCAACAAGGCCCAGTGTCGTACCTGATCGGACCTCGAGGCTCACGTCGTCTACGGCCGTGAGCCGCTCGCGCACCCCTGCACGAAATGTCTTGGTGACAGACTGCATCCTCAAGACCGTGATGTTGTCGGTCACGACACCAGCTCCAGAAGTGACACGACGTGAGATGACCCGTGCTACTCGGACGCGGCTCTGGACGAACTTCGCGGCATATTTGCTGAGCCATTGGGCAACGCTGGTGGAATACACACCCGACGGGAATCGCGTCCAGCATCGATCGCAACAGCGCCTGGGTGTAAGGGTGCGCGGGTAGCTGGAAGATTTGCTGCACAGAACCTTCCTCGACCACGGTCCCGGCGTACATGACCGACACGCACTTGGCGTGTTCGGCCACGACCGCTAAGTCATGGGTGATCAGGACGATTGCAATGCCAAACTCGGATTGCAGATCATGCAGAAGCCGCATGATCTGAGCCTGAATGGTGACGTCCAAGGCGGTCGTCGGTTCGTCAGCGATCAGCACTCGGGGACGCAGCGCCACCGCCGCAGCAATCATCAACCGCTGACGAAGACCACCGGAAAACTGATGGGGATGGTCATCGGCGCGGCGCCGTGAATCCGGGATGCCTACCCGGTCCATCAATTCAATTGCGCTCTCGCGCCCCTGTTTCCGTGAGAGCCGCCGTCGTTGCGGCTTCTCAAACTTCGTGTCCTTTCAAGGTGCCTTGACCTCGGGCGATGAGGGCGTTCTCACACGGTGTCCACCGCACGAATTCTCACAATCATGCCCACTGCCACAGGACGCGAAGTGACAATGTGCCGTGAGTCGCTCTCCCTAACGGATCCATACCCGCCATTTCGTCACGCGACAGGCAATGTCCTCGCCGTCACTCTGCAGCTCAAACCTGTTTGATAGCAGGGGCTCTGATGTACATCACGGGTAATCGCCGTTGACCGTGTAGAACACTACGAGGTAGGCGCAGAAGGCCAGGACTCCGAGATAGACCCGGGGGCGGACACGCAGAGACGATTAGTCGATGTTGTCGTGCATGATCACGGGACCAGGATGAGCTTGCCGCCGGAACTGCGGGATCGGCTGCGTTCGGCCGCTTCCTGGACCTGGTCGAGCGTGTAGGTACGGGCCACCGGCACTACCAGGATCCCTTCGCCGGCGAGCCGGGCGAACTCGTCCATCTGGTCGTAGCGGATCTCGGTGGTGATCCGCACGCCCAGTTCGGCCGCGGCAGCGAAGTCCGAAACGGTGAGGACACTGTCGGGATCCCCGGTCAATTCGATCAAAGCCGGCAATGAGCCCCCGGCCGGACTGGGCTGTTCGGGGCGGTCGATCCGCCCCCCTGTCGGACTCGCGTCCAGGGCGCGGTCCACACGGCCCCCAGTCAATGCACTGACGCGTTCGACCATGCCCTCGCCGTAGGCGGTCACCTGGACGCCAATCTCTTCCAGCGCAGCGGCACGAGCGGGCCCGGCGGTGGCGGTGACTCGGACACCCCGGTGCAACGCTAAGCGCACCGCAGCCTCACCGACGGTGGTTCCCGCGCCGTGGACGAGCAGCAGCTCACCCGGCTGGACTCCGAGTTCGTCGAGCGCGCGCCACGCCGTCTCAGCCGCCATCGGTAGCGCGGCGGCCTGCTCATCGGTGACACCGTCGGGGATGCGTGACCACGCCGGCATCAGCGCGTACTCGGCCGCGCCGGCCGTCGGACCGTCAAAGGTGGCCGGGCCGAACACGCGGTCGCCGATCTGGACGTCGTCGACGCCCTCGCCAAGCGCGTCGACGGTGCCCGCAATTTCGAGGCCAAGCCCACGTGGCAGCGGCGGCAGATGGGCGGCAAGAAGACCGTCGACGATGTGCCAGTCGGCCGGTGTCAGGCCACACGCCCGCACCGCGATCCGGATCTGTCCCGGTGGGGGTTCCGGCCGCGGAACATCGCGGAGGACGATCACGTTCGGGGGACCGAACCGGTCGAACTGCAAAGCCTTCAAGACGATCTCCAATGTGATAACAGCATCTGTCGTCATCGACGGTATCAGGTGATAACAGCTTCTGTTGTCGTACTATGTCGGCTATGCCGAGATGGGAATCCGACCCTCAGGGCCGGCTTGAGCGCGCGGCGCTCGAGCTGTTCGAGGCACAGGGGTTCGAGCGCACCTCGGTCGCGCAGATCGCGGGCGCCGCCGGCTTGAAGGAGCGATCGTTCTACCGCTACTTCTCCGACAAGCGGGAAGTGCTTTTTGCCGGCAGTGAATTAGAGGCTCACCTCGTCGCACAAGTCGAAGCGGCCGATCCGAGTCTCACCCCGCTCGAGGCGCTACTGACTTCTTTGGGAACCGCTGAGGAGATCTTTCCTTCACGTGAGTTCTTGCTGCGCCGAGGAAGAGTGATCGCTGCCAACCCGGCACTGGCCGAGCGCGATCTGATCAAGCTCGCCGAAATCGCCGACGCGCTGGCACCGGCGCTCGAGCGCCGTGGCGTCGAGCCCGGCAAGGCACGCTTCATCATCGACGTGGTGTTCGCGATCCACCGGCGGGCCGTGCCCCGCTGGCTAGCCGCGCCGGACACCACCCTCGCCCAGCACATGGCCCAGGCCGCCGCCGAACTGCGTGAGGCGGTCACACTGCCAGCTCCGTCAGTCCGCTAAGTTGTCCCAGCCCGAGCAGCCGCCGATCCACCACGTCACTACACACGCCGTAGCCGACGCTGCTGTCTCGTTTCTAGCGAAACGAGACAGTGTTGGGCGCATCCTCTGTTCTGCCGTATAGCCCCAGGTTGAGGTGTCTAGTTTCTTGTCTCACATTGCCTGTCGCACATCTCGCTATCCCGGTTGTGGCGACAGCACGCTCCGGACGTCCAGCCGGGCGAAATTCTCACTTCCATGTCCAACTGGACATCGTCTGGACATTTCACTTGAGAATTGGACATCAAACTTGAGAAGCCACAAGCAGCAGTCAGCCGCCCTGCGCCATGTTGGTGAACCGCGAGAAATGCAGTTGGTGCGCAACGGTAATCGTCTTGGTGGGACCGTTACGGTGCTTGCCCAGGATCACGTCGGCCTCACCACCGCGTGGATCGTCACGATCGATGGCATCCGGCCGGTGCAGCAGGATGACCATGTCCGCATCCTGTTCCAGTGAACCGGATTCGCGAAGATCAGACACCTGCGGTCGCTTGTCGGTGCGCTGCTCGGGACCACGGTTCAGCTGGCTGATGGCAACCACCGGAACCTCGAGTTCCTTTGCCATCAGCTTCAAGTTACGCGAGAACTCCGATACTTCCTGCTGACGTGACTCGGCCTTCTTGCCTGAGGTCATCAGCTGCATGTAGTCGACCACGATCAGCCGGAGGTCCGCTTTCTGGTGCAGCCGACGGGCTTTCGCGCGGATCTCCATCATGGTGAGGTTGGGCGAGTCATCGATGTAGAGCGGCGCCTCGGAGATCTCCGACATGCGCCGCGCCAACCGTGTCCAGTCGTCGTCGGTCATCCGGCCGGAACGCATGTCGCCGAGCTTGATCTTGGCCTCGGCCGAGAGCAGGCGCATGACAATCTCGGACTTGCTCATCTCCAGCGAGAAGATGACCGACGCCATGCGGTGCTTGATGGAACAGGACCGCATGAAATCGAGACCGATTGTTGATTTCCCCACACCGGGCCGTGCCGCCACGATGATCATCTGCCCGGCATGCAGGCCGTTGGTGACCTCGTCCAGTTCGGTGAAGCCGGTGGGCACACCACGCGAGAGGCCGCCGTTGGAGGCGATGGCGTCGATCTCGTCCATGGTGGGCTGTAGCAGGTCTTCCAGCGCCGAGAAGTCCTCGGACTGACGTCGCTCGGTGACCTCGTAGATCTCCGCTTGGGCGCGGTCTACGAGGTCGGCCACATCGGCGCCCTCTGCGCCGGCGTAGCCGTACTGCACCACCCTGGTGCCCGCCTCCACCAGGCGGCGCAGCAGCGCCTTCTCCGCGACGATCTCGGCGTAGTAGCCGGCATTGGCAGCCGTGGGCACGGTCGAGATCAAGGTGTGGATATAGGGGGCGCCGCCGATGCGCTTGAGCAGTCCGCGGCGGTCCAGCTCAGCCGCGACGGTGACCGGGTCGGCGGGCTCACCACGGCCGTACAGATCGATGATCGCGTCGTAGACGTTCTGGTGGGCGGGGCGGTAGAAGTCATTGGGCCGCAGCCGCTCGAGCACGTCGGCAATGGCGTCCTTGCTCAGCAGCATGCCGCCGAGCACGGACTGCTCGGCCGCCATGTCCTGCGGAGGTTGACGACCAAAATCCTCGCTGGGTGGGGCTGCCTCGTGTTCGGGGTGCCCGAGATCGTCCACAACGGCCATGCCGCGCTCCCGCCTCCTCCCAGACGTTCTCGAACTCGCGTTCGACTCCATGGTGACGACGCTAGGTCACCCCCCGACAGATCGCCGATACCGGGTCGCGCCCGCATGACGGTAGACGGTTGCTGGGGTGGGGTCCAACAGCATCTGTTGATGAACCTGTGGACGATGTGTGGATAGCCGTGGACGGCGGTGTTGAGCGGTTGGGGAGAACTTGTGGAAGAACATCGAGTTTTGGCCGGTTGCCGCAGATAAACGCACCATAGACATACCTGTGCGCTGTGGATGGAAATCTGCTCGGCGTGTCGGGCTCGGTTGCCGCTTCGGGCGTGTTGTATTGCCCGTGCTTGAGCCGGAGGTTAACACCGGGTTATGTTCGCTGAGATCTCCGCCGCCAGATCAGTTCGCCAGTACAGACAGCTACGCCCCGGTAAGAGCTGGCATAGCTCCCACCGGGGCGTATTAACGCTGCAGTTACTTCAAGCGGGTCAGCTGGCGGCAACCACGTCGAGCGACGCGGTGGCCGTCACGTCGCTGTGCAGCCGCACCTCGACGCTGTGTGCACCCGTGGACTTGATGTGCGCCTTGGGCAGGTGCACCGTCCGCTTCTCCAGGCTGGGGCCGCCTGCCTTCTTGATGGCGGACACGATGTCGGCCGGGGTGACCGAGCCGAACAGCTTGCCGGAATCGCCAGCCGTCTTGACGGTCAGCACCACCGGGCCCAGCCCCTCGATAGCGGTCTTGAGCTCCTTGGCGTGGTCCAGATCGCGGACAGCCTTGGTGTCGCGGGCCCGACGGATGTCGTCGGCCTGACGCTGCGCGCCCCGGGTGGCCACGATGGCCAGCCCGCGCGGCAGCAGGTAGTTACGGCCGTAGCCGTCCTTGACCTCAACGGCGTCGCCGGCGGCCCCGAGGTGGTCCACCTCAGCGGTGAGAATGAGTTTCATTGCTGCGCTCCCTTACCGCGTCGCCGAACCGAAAGGCAGCAGAGCCACCTCACGGGCGTTCTTGACGGCCACCGCGACGTCGCGCTGATGCTGGACACAGTTGCCGGTGACCCGACGGGCACGGATCTTGCCGCGCTCGCTGATGTAGGTACGGAGCAGGTTGGTGTCCTTGTAGTCGATGTTCGCCCCGCCCTTCTTGGAGCAGAACACGCACTTGCGGGTCTTGACCGGCTTCTCAGGCGCCGGCCGCCTCTTGTTGCTGGACTTAGCCATGGAGATTCTCTTTCAGGTTCAAACTTTGTGAGTACGGGACTCAGAAGGGAGGCTCGTCGTCGGCCCCGCCGAACGAACCCGACGCGGGGGCACTGCCCCACGGGTCCTCGGCCGGGGCGGCGGATGCTGCCGGACGGGAGTTCCCGCCGCCACCACCACCGAAGCCACCGCCACCACCACCGGAACGGCTGGCCTTGTTGACCTTGGCCGTGGCGTAGCGCAGCGAGGGCCCGATCTCTTCGACCTCGACCTCGACCACGGTGCGCTTCTCACCCTCACGGGTTTCGAAAGACCGTTGCTTGAGCCGGCCGGTCACGATGACACGCGACCCCCGGGTCAGGCTCTCGGCCACATTCTCGGCGGCTTCCCGCCAGATGTTGCAGCGCAGGAACAGTGCCTCGCCGTCCTTCCACTCACCGCTCTGACGATCGAACTGGCGAGGGGTGGATGCCACCGTGAAGTTCGCGACGGCGGCGCCGGACGGGGTGAAGCGCAGTTCCGGGTCGGCAGTCAGGTTGCCGACGACGGTGATGTTGGTGTCACCAGCCACTGGTGTCCTCCAGGTCCCTTGGATCCAAGCAGGATCGGTGTTCGCAAAACGCGGTCGCAGGTCAACCTACGGCAGCCCTGTGACGAACACCTTCCCTATGCTCAGTGCTTGTCGGTACGCATCACCTTGGTGCGCAGCACCGACTCGTTCAGACTCAGCTGACGGTCGAGCTCGGACACCGTGGCGGGCTCTGCCTTCACGTCGACGACGGCATAAATGCCTTCGGCGTGCTTGGCGATCTCGTAGGCCAGGCGGCGCCTGCCCCAGATATCCACCTTCTCCACCGATCCACCGTCATTGCGGACGACGTTCAAGAACGTCTCCAGCGACGGGGCGACAGTGCGCTCGTCGAGTGTGGGGTCAAGGATGACCATGATTTCGTATGGACGCATTAGAAACCCATCACCTCCTATGGTCGTTGCGGCCACGGCGTATCCGTGGCAGGAGGGTCGCCTGCGTCGGCAACCGGGTCAGGTTACAGGAAAACCCCTGGTGAACTGAAATCGTCGAGGTACATCACCGCAGCTCCGCGGGCAGCCCCGCGGCCGGCATGTTCTGGAACGCGATCGGGCGCACGAACCGCAGCGCGGCCGCGGTTCCCACGGAGGTGACGGTGGAGACGGTGGTGGCGGGCCACGGTCCCCCGTGCTGTTGGGCGTCGGTGACACTCACCTCGGTGGGCCACTGGTTCCAGATCACCCGTCCGGCCCGCTCGGTAAGCAGATCGAGCGCTTCGGCCGCCTGGGCGTCGATGTGCGCACCACCCTGGACACTGGCCGCCCAGGTGCCTTCGAACAATTCCAACACCCGATAGGCCTCGGTCTGGTCGCTGTAGCCGACCAACAGTGAACCGGGACCGAAGAATTCGGTGGTCACGATGGCGGGGTCGGCCAACACCTGCCCCGCGGTGGTGGCCAGCACGCGGGCGCCCGGGGCGCTCTTGGCCGCCGGTCCGATCATCGCCAGCTCCACACCCGGATGGTGTGCGGCCGCATCGGCGGTGGCGGTGAACCCGTCGGCGACTCCCCGGCCCATCAACGGACCCATCTCGGGGATGGTCAGACGCGCGAGGAACTCGGCGAGATCGGGTACCAACACCACCCCGGGATGCGTGCGAAAACGCCCGGAGTCCACCGTGAACGCGGCGACGAATTCGGAGGCGATCTCCTCGGCCCGCTCGCGCCACCCGGCTTGGGTCACCAGGACCGGGTTGGTGCTGCCCAGCTGGCCGTAGAACGGGATCGGGTCCGGGCGCGACATCGCCAGGTCGAACAACAGCCGCCCGCCGGCTCTGGACCCTGTGAACGTGGCGGCCTTGATCCGGCGGTCCTGGACTGCTGCCGCACCGTCACGACGACCCTCGATCAATCCGAACAAGCCGGCGGGAGCGCCCACCTCGGCAAGCTTCTCAGCAACCACCCGGGCCGTTGCCCGGGACAGATCGGGGTGGCCATGGTGCGCCTTGACCACGACGGGACAGCCCGCGGCAAGCGCGCTGACGGTGTCGCTGCCCGCCACCGACAGAGCAAAGGGAAAATGGCCGGCCGCAAAGACCAGCACCGGTCCGATCGCCACGTGGCCGCGGCGCAGATCCGGCCGGGGCCCGATGGGCCAGGATGGGTCCGCGGTGTCGATCCGGACATCGAACAGCTGACGGGCCAGTAGCCGCTTGGCAAACAGCCTGGCCTGAAAGGCGGTGCGGCCCAGCTCAGTTCGCAGCCGCGAAGCCGGCAGCCGGGTCTCGTGGCCTGCCATGGCCACCAGGTAGTCGGCATTGGCGTCCAGACCGTCGGCAACCGCATTGAGCCAGGCTGCCCGAATCTGAGCGCTGGCCCGGCGGGCGACGGGGGCCGCGTCAGCAGCTGCGTGCAGCGTCGCATCGAGTTCGCCGTTGGTCCCAGCCACTGTCTTCCGTCTCCTCAGGCGGCTCACCCCGCTTGCAGATGTTAGCGCTAGCATCGCCAGTCGCACAATCGCAAACGTGTGCCGACGGCCACGACATGTGCATGGTGCGGCGACGACTCCCCCACAGCCAAGCGTCGGCACCGACGACCGCGGGCGCCGCACATCCATGATCACGTTCGCCACGCCAAACCGGTTCTGCTGCTGACGATCACAGTGACGCCCGAGGCGTCCAAGACCTTTCTGTGGCACGCACCCGGAGAGACTCGGACGGTGAGTGAGCGCACACCGCAAACCTGGTACCGCTCGGTACCCTGAGATGCGACCACAACGACCGAAGGGGGCCTGGGTGTCCGGGGCGGGCCAGCGTCGGCGCAGGAGCGCGTCGTCGACCAGACGGGTCACCATGCAGGACGTCGGGCGCACCGCAGGGGTCTCCGCCCAGACGGTCTCACGCGTATTGAGCAGTCCAGAAAGGGTTTCCGAGCGGACCCGCCGCCGCGTCCAGCAGGCGATCATCGACACCGGTTACGTTCCAAACCTGGCTGCCAGCCATCTCGCCTCGAATCGCAGCCGCACCGTCTCCGCGATCGTTCCCGTGATGTCGGCGTCCATCTTTGCCGACACCCTCACCGCCTCGGCATCTCTGCTGACCCAGGCGGGTTATCAAACAACTGTCGAGAGCAGCGATTACGACACAGCGCGTGAGGAGGAGCTGGTCCGCGGAGCGGTGTCCCGACGGCCCGACGGTTTCCTCATCGTCGGCACACTGCACACCACCGAAACCATCAGACTGCTTCGCGACTACGGCGCGCCGGTGGTGGAGACGTGGGACTGCACCTCCAAGCCACTGGACACGCTGGTTGGCTTCTCCAACCGCGACGCCATGCTGGACATGGTCCGCTATCTGGTGTCGCGGGGGCATCGCAGGCTGACCTTCGCCGGTGTGCTGCGCTCGGGCGACGATCGGACCACCCGACGGTTCGAGGGGTTCCGCGCGGGTGTGGAAGCGCTGCTGCCAGACGAGCCGGTGCGTGTGGTGGACCTCGTCGGCCGGAGAATGTCGATGGACACCGGTAGCGAGCTGCTGTCCGCGGTCCTCGACCGTCATCCCGAGACCACGGCGGCGGTGTTCACCTCCGACATCTACGCCGCCGCTGCGGTGCTGGCTGCGCGTCGGCGCGGTATCTCGGTACCGAATCAACTGGCGATCACCGGCTTCGGTGACTTCGAGGTGGCCCGCCACCTGGTGCCATCGTTGACCACCGTGCACGTCGATGCCGCAGAGATCGGCACCCGCGCGGCCCAACTGCTACTGGCACGTATGCAGGACTCACCCGTCGAGACCCCAGCCGTCGACGTGGGCTATCGGATTGTCCCCCGCGAATCCGCCTAGCAGACAGTCGGTCTCATCGGTCCGGATCGAAGCTGACATGCCGCCGGCCGGTCGCCGGGTTGGCGCCCACGGTGGCGGTGACGCCGTACACCTGTGCCAACAGCTCCGTTCGCAACACTTCCGCGGGAGTGCCCGCGGCCACCACCTGTCCGTGCCGCAGCACGTGGATGACATCGCAGTAGTGGGCGGCGAGGTTCAGGTCATGCAAGGCGACAACGGCCGTGACGCCGAGGCGCCGCGGTAGGGCCAGCGCATCGAACTGGTGCCGGATGTCGAGGTGGTTGGTCGGCTCGTCGAGCACCAGCAACCTCGGCTGCTGCGCCAGTGCGCGGGCGATCAGCACCCGCTGCCGTTCGCCACCGGACATCAACGCAAACGGCTGCCACCGCAGATGCAGCGCGCCGACGAGTTCGAGTGCCTGCTCGACAAGACGGTCATCGGTCGCGTCGTCGCGCTGGAACATTCTCTTGAACGGCGCACGCCCCATCGCCACGACGTCGTTGGCCCGCAAGTCGAAATCACCTGCCGTGTCCTGGAATACCACCGCCACACTGCGCGCGAACTCGCGGCTCGACAGAGCGGCGATGTCCACCCCGTCGAGCAACACCTGCCCCGCCGCCGGCGCCAGGACACGCACCAGCGCTCGCAGCAGGGTGGACTTGCCGCATCCGTTGGGTCCGACGATACCGACCACAGCGCCCGGCTCGGCAATGACCGACACACCGTCGACGACGAGCCGACCGCCAAGGCGAACCGACACCGCCCGCGCTTCCAGGTGCGCGGCACTCATGGCGCCACCGCGCGGCGGGCATCTCGGCGGATCAGCCACAGGAAAAATGGGCCGCCGCACAGCGCGGTCAGCACACCCACCGGGATCTCCTGGGGCGCGGCCAATGTGCGGGCCGCCACGTCCGCCAACACCAGGAACGACGCGCCGGCCAATGCGGTGGCAGGGAGCGCGCGTCGGTGATCACTGCCCACCACCAGGCGCATGGCGTGCGGCAGGATGAGCCCGACAAATCCGATCGGACCGCTGACCGCCACCAGCACACCGGTGACCAGTGAGGTCAGCACGAACATCCGAGCCCGAAACCTGTTGGCGTCCACGCCCATCGTGATGGCTGCTTCGTCACCGGCCAGCAGCACATTGAGCGTGCGGGACTGGGCCAACAGCACCGCCAAACCCGCCAGCACCACTCCCATGGGCAGCCACAACGATGCCCAGCTGGCCCCGCCCAGTCCACCGAGCAGCCACGTGAGCACCTGCCGCGCCTGGTCGCCGGTACGGGCCATGATCAACATCAGGCTGGTGACCGCAGACAGCACGTAAGCCACCGCCACCCCTGCGAGCACCAGACGGGTGGTGGTGATCTGACCACCCGCCCGCGACAGCAGATAGACCACCGCCAGCGCACCCAGTGAGCCGGCGAAGGCCGCCACCGACACCGAGGCGAAGCCGAAAATCGCCACGCCACTCAGGATCACAGCCACCGCGCCGACAGACGCTCCGGAGGACACACCCAACAGGTACGGGTCGGCGAGCGGATTGCGCACCAGCGCCTGCAGTGTCATCCCCACCACTCCCAGTCCGGAGCCCACCACCGCCCCCAGCAACACCCGGGGAGCTCGTGACTGCATCACGATGGTCTGATGCTGTGGCTCAACTGGCTGCCGCAGGAGCGCTTTGAGCACCTCCGAGGTAGGGACCGACACCGATCCCACGGCCAACCCGAGCATCACGGCGGCCACGAGTACCACCAACAGCACGAGGATCACCAGCGGATACGGTGGGTGGGTTCTCACGCAGGCACCTTGGGCAGCGGGCAGTCACTGCAGGTGCGCCCGGCGGCGGTGCGGTAGTACAGACAGCAGCTGCGGCGCTTCGGGGTAGCGACAGGACCGGTGAGACGGCCGGCCAACGGTGGCTGTTCCAGCAGCAGCGCGGTGGCGGCGTAGCACGACCTGGCGCGACTGGCCGAGCGCGCTGCCAGCACCAGCGCGGTGGCGGCGTTTCCCCACAGCAGTCCGTCGGCCATCTTGACCGTCGCCCGCAGAAGTTGATGAAACGGTGCCAACTGCACGTCGACGACGTTGCGGTACAGCAGCCCTGCCACCTCACCGGGAGTATCTGCCCTGGTGCCCACCGGCGCGGTGAAGCCGAGTATCAGGGTGCTGTCGTCGGCGCATCCGTACTTCAGTGCGGTCAGGTCCGGAACCACCCGGCCGAACGCCCACGCTCCCAACGACACTGCCCACAGGCGTTCGGCGAACTCGTACTGCAGAGCCGAGGCCGCCACCCGCGCCTCGGTGGTACCCAGCCGGGTCGCCCTGGCCTCCAGCGCCGCACCAAGATCGAAAGGTGGTGGTGCGCTGTCGAGTTGGGTCTCGAAGTACTCGCCGTACCGTGCGGCCCTGGACAACGCCGCAACCAGCGTCATCAGAACCTGTCGGGGTGCAGCTGGGCGGCCAGCTCCCCCACCGCATACGGTGCGCGGACGCCGAGCACCGCGTCCTGCAGGGTGAGCACCGCGAACCTGTCATTGCGGATGGCGGGGACATCGGCCAGCTCGGGCCTGCTCTTGAGAAAGGCCTTCTTCTCCTCCACCGACGGGGTACCGAAGTAGTCGTAGATGATGATGACCTCCGGGCTGCGGTCGATCACCTGCTCCCAGGACACGTCGGCAAAGGTGTCCTGCACGTCGGCGAAAACATTGCTGGCCCCGGCCAATTCGATGATCTGATTGCCGATGCCCTGGCCGCCCGCGGTGAACGCGGTGCCCTCACCGCTGTCGTAGACGAACGCCCGCAGCGGCGTGACGTCCTGTACGGCGCCGGAAGCTTCGGCCACACTGTTCTTCATCTCGTCGGTGAGGCTCGCGGCACGGTCTGCGACACCGAAGATACCGGCGATCCGGTCGACCTCGGCGTACACGTCCGCCATGGTGATCGGTGACGTGGCGCAGTACTCCGGGTTGAGATAGGTGGTGACACCGGCATCGGCGAACGCTTGCCGGGAGCGGCCCTGGGCCTCGTCGAATGCGCTGTTGTAACCGCCGTACACAAAATCGGGATCGACCGCGATCACCTGCTCGAAAGACGCGTCCTTGTCCGAGATCTCCGGGATCGCCTCATAGGCCGCGGTGTACTGCGGCAACGGTGGATTGTCCGGATAGACCGTGCCGACCATCGAATCCTGCAGCCCGAGTGCGAGCATCATTTCGGTGGCGTGCTGATAGTAGCCCACTGCCCGGGTGGGCGGTTGGTCGACGGTAACCTGCACCCCGCAGTTGTCGATCGCGGAAGTTGTTGCCGTATCAGGGGTTTGGGAGCCACACCCGACAAGCAGTGCGGCGGCGGCGAGAAAGGTCAGGCAGGTGCGTGCAGACACGATTGACTCCATCCGGGATGTCCTCGTCCCAGAGCAGGGCGTCCGGCGGGGGCAGTATCGGACTCCCGGGTTCTACCCGGTCACCGTGGCGGGACCGCGCCGGATTCACACCGGCTTCCTGCTTGCCCATCGGAGCCGGCGGGTTGACCGGCAGTGCTGACAGTAACCGATCTGGGCCGCAGCCACGACGGCAACCAGGACGGTGGGGCATCGGGGGCGCGATCGAACAACCCACCTGACGGGTCGTCGATGCGCCCACCCCAGCGCACCAGGTCCTCGGCGGGGCGGTAGATCTGCCGGATCACCAGGACGCAGAGCCCGACAACCGCGAGGTCCCGCAACAGCACGGTGGTGGTGAGGGCCTGCTCGGGCAGCCCTTTGTTCTGCTCACCGAAGAGGTACAGCATCCGCGGCACCCACACCAGCGCGTCGATGGTCATCCAGGCCAGCAGGAGCCGACGGTGCGGCAACGCCAAGACCGCCAATGGCACCAGCCACAGCGAGAACTGCGGACTCCACACCTTGTTGGTCAGCAGGAAAGCCGCCACCACCAGGAGAGCCAACTGTGCCAACCTCGGCCGCTGTGGCGCCGTCAGGGCAATGTAGACGATGGCGGCGCAACACAATCCGAACAACAGTGCCGTGACGGTGTTGAGAATCGCCGGCGGCTCCCAGAACCCGAGATCGGCGTCGAAACCCGGCCAGCCGGTGAAGCTTCCGAACACGTTGTACAACGAGTCCATGTCCTCACCGCGGCGGCTGTTGAGTCGGAAGAACTCTGCCCACCCGGCCGGGAACAGCACCATGATCGGCAGGTTGACCACCAGCCACGCGGCCAGCGCCGCCGCCACCGTCTTTCCCGCCTCCGCCAGCCGATTCGACCTCAACGCCAGCGCCACGATGGGCAACAGCAGCAGCACCGGATAGAGCTTGGCCGCCACCCCGAGGCCGATCAGGACACCGGCCAACACCGGTTTTCGGCGTGCCCAGGCCAGCAACCCACCCATCGCGAAAGCCGTTGCCAGTGCATCGAAGTTGGTGAAGATCTGGAAGATCAGCAGGGGTGAACCGGCCACCAGCGCCGCGTCCCAGATGCGCCGCCCGGCCAGCATCGCGGTGGCCCACACCGTCGTCAGCCACGCCAGCGCCAGCCCGAACGCCGCGATGTTGAAGAACATCACCACTTCGGCGACGCCCGAGAGCACCGGCCACGACACCGCCCGCGTGAGCGCCGAATACGTCTTGGCCAATGCCATCGCCACGTACTGGTAGACACCGGTGATCACCGGATACTCCATGTAGCGAACAGCTGCGGTGCCGTCGTACTGGGTGCGGGGCTGGCCGTTCTCGTCGGTTTCCAACCAGCTCGACTTGTACGGGAACTTGCCCTGGCTCAACAACTCCGCGGTGTACAGCGGCACGGTGTCGGAATAGCACAAGCTGTAGTAGGCCCGCTGGTTCTCCCAGTTGGCCACCCGCTGATCAGCCGACCCGGTGCCAATGGTCTGCAGGCAGGGCGATTTTGTGGCCCACCCCAGCGCCAGGAACATCACGGCGATCACGAAGATGACCCGCAGCGGCGTGAAGAACCGCTGCCTGCCGATCAACGCGTGGCGTCCCACCGGGCCACCGACCACATCGGACATGGCCGACACCATCTTGTCGTTGCGGCTCGGAAGATCACGATCATCAGCGCTGCGGGTGTCCGAGGCCAGCCGCTGCGGCGAGACTTCTTCCGTCACGGAGCAGGCGGACCCGGCGGCGGAACAGGCGCAAGCGGATCACCCGGCGGCGGAACCGGAGCTCCGGGCACAGGAGGCGCACCCGGTGCCGGTGCGGGCACCGTCGTCGGCGGCCCCAGCGGAATGGTGATCCCGGGAGCGATCTCGAGACTCGGCTGGATCACCGTGCCGGGCGGGGGCGTCGGCGGTGCGGTCTCGGTGGGCCGTGGCGGCGGGGCAGCAGGCACACCGGCGTAGCCGCCGATCTCCGTCGGCTTGGGGAAGTCCTCGTTGTCGGTGCCGTCGAGCGCGCCGTCCATGGTCGCTTTCCAGATGTCCGACGGCAGCCCCGAACCGTAGACCGGCGAGCCCCATTGATTCTCCAGGGGTTTGGTGCCCTCGGTGGTGCCCACCCAGACCGCCGTCGACAGCGACGGGGTGTACCCGACCATCCACGCGTCACGGTTGTCGCCGGTGTCGCCGAGCTGGTTGGTGCCCGTCTTGGCCGCCGACTTCCGGCCCCGGCCAGATTGTGCCCGTTGGCATATCCGGCAATGGGCTGCATGGCGGCAGTGACGTTGTCGGCGACCGCCTTGTCGATGCGCTGCTCACCCTCGGTGTCCTGGTTGGCCGCGTCGAACAGCACCTGGCCCTGGGCGTTGACCACCTTCTGCACAAAATGTGGGCGATGGTAAACGCCGGAGTCAGCCAGCGTGGCGTACGCCGAGGCCATGTCGAGAACCCGGGATTGATACTGCCCCAACACCACACCGTTGTTCGGCGGGCCGCCCTGGCCGTCCTCACTGAGCGTGTGTTCCACCCCGGGGAAGCTCTCGGCGATACCGGCACGGTGCGCAGCGTCGGCGACGTCGGCCGGGCCGTTGTCGAGCTCCAGCATCAACCGGTAGAAACTGGTGTTCAGCGAACGCTTGAGTGCTTCGGCGATGTTGCAGGTGCCGCAGTTGCTGCCCTCGACATTGCTGATCTGGATGCCGTTGACCGTGAGCGGCGACGAGTCGACCTGATAGCCCAAACCTTTGCCCTGCTCGAGAGCAGCAACGAGGGCGAACACCTTGAACGACGAGCCGGTGGGCAGGCCGGCCTGGGCGAAGTCGAATCCGTTGGCGTCGGCGCCACCGTAGTAGGCCTTGATCGCGCCCGTCTTCGGATCGATGGACACCACCGCCGACCGCATGTCGGGATCCTGACCTTCCAGCGTTTCGGTGACCGCCGCTTCGGCCGCGCTCTGCGCCTTGGGATCAATGGTGGTGGTGATCTGCAGGCCCTCGGTGTTGAGCTGCTGTTCGTTGATGTCGAACAACGTCAGCAACTCGGCGATGACCTGCCGTTCGATCAGGCCGTTGGGCCCGGTGGTCTGATTGGCGGTCTGCGCCTGATCCGGTGGGATGGTCGGCGGAAAGACCTGCGCGTCGCGATCCTGCGGCGACAACGCACCGATCTCGACCATGCCGTCGAGCACCCAGTTCCAGCGGTCCGTCGCACCCTCGAGATCCACCGCGGGATCCAGGGCGGACGGGCGCTGGATCAGCGCCGCCAGCAGGGCGCCCTCGGCCACGCTGAGTTGTTCGACGGGTTTGGCGAAGTACGCCTGCGCCGCGGCCGCCACACCATAGGCGCCGCGACCGAAGTAGATGATGTTCAGATACGACTGCATCACCTGGTCTTTGGACCACTCACTGGACATCTTGGTGGAGATGACCAGCTCCTTGGCCTTGCGGATGACACCGCCGATACCTGAACGGGCGTCACCGACCAGTGCGTTCTTGACGTACTGCTGGGTGATGGTGGAGGCGCCCTGCAGATCCCCGCCGGTGAGGTTGTTCTTGGCGGCTCGCAGGAACCCGGTGAACGAGAAACCCGGATTGGAGTAGAAGTCGCGGTCTTCCGCGGCCATCACGGCATCGCGCACCGACACCGGAATCTGGTCGATGTTGACGTCCACCCGGTTGCCTTCCGGGGGAATGATCCTGGCCAGCTCAGAACCGTCGCTGGCCAGGATCGTCGACACCTGGGCCGTGCGGATGTCGCCCGGCTTGGGTACCTCGACGATGAAGTAGGCCATACCGAACGTGATGATCGGCAACAAGATCAGCACGGCCGCGCACATCGCGGCACCACGCCGGACCCATTTCCAGTTGATCTGGGAGGGTTTCTTCGGCGGCTCGCCACCACCGGGCGGTCCGCCACCGCCGTGCGGGGGTCTGGGTGGGGGCGGGGTGCCGTCGAGTGCCGCTTTGACTACATCGATCGGGTCGCGCAGGCGCGGATCGGGAGTGTCCCGCACCGGCGGGATGACCGATGTCGGTCGCTGGTCCGGGCGATGCTGAGGCTGCGAGGGAAGGCGACGGGTCTCGTGTTCTGATCTGGCGTGCGCACCACCGGCCCCTGACCCACGCTGGACATCAGAAGCCGACCTCTCGTGCCGCCCCGGACTACTCACTGGCCGTTCGCGCGCCCTTGCGCGCCGTCCGGGTACGTGGCGCCTTCGGAGACCGTGGCGCGCCCAGCACATATGACTTGACCAGATGGTTCCAGCTGCAAGTCCGGCATACCTCCACCACGTGTACGGAGAACTCCTCGTGCTTGGTCGCCAACAGGACCAATTCCTCGGCGGTGCGTGCCGAGCCTGACACCGGACCCAGGTGATCACCAAACACCCAGGAGACCAGCGTCAGCTGTTCCTTGCGGCAGATCGGACACATCACCGAACTGGTCTTTCCGTGAAACTTCGCGGCGCGCAACAGGTAGGGGTTGGCATCACAAACCTCGGAGACGCCCGTGCGGCCGGAATACACCTCGGCCAGCAGGGATCGCCGCCGAAGCGCGTAATCCACCACCTGTCGCTGCAATCGCACGATCACAAGAGTACGTCGGCCCTGCAGCCGTCGAGGCGGGACGGGCCGGGGGTGCGTACCAAACCGGGCATCTGGCCAGCACCAACGGCACGCATGATGCCCGTCACTTCGACCGCGGGGAAATCCCATACCCTCTATCGCGTGGCAACGCGTCAAACAGCAGGTACACGGGCCAAAGACACCAACCGCAACGACACCTGCACGGTGCTCGACAGTGCGCTGGCCGACGGTCAGCTCTCGATGGAAGAGCACCGGCAGCGAGTGGCCTCCGCCACCACCGCGTCCACACTGGGGGAACTGCAGGCGCTGGTCGCCGATCTGCAGATCGAGAACGCGCCCGTCAAACTGCCCGACCTGAAGAAGCCGTCGGCGACGGACGCCGGGCCGGGCGTCGGCTGGGGATTGCGCGCCGCGGTGGCGGCCGTTCTGGTGGTGCTCGGGATCGGTATCGGCTGGGGGTTGTACGGCAACACCAGTTCACCGCTGAGCTTCGAATCCGATCCGGGCGCCAAGGACGACGGCATCCCGGCGACCGTGCTGACCCCGCCGCGACAGCTGCACTCGCTCGGCGGGCTGACGGGACTGTTCGAGCAGATGCGGCAGAAGTTCGGCGACACCATGGGCTACGACCTGACGATCTACTCCGACTACGCCTCGCTGGATCGGGCCGACCCCGCAGAGCCGCGGCGCGCTCTGAGCTACTCCTATCGGGGCGGATTCGACGACCCCACCGAGACCAGCATGAGCAACGATGCCCGGCTGGTGGATCTGGCGGCGTTCGACATCCCCACCTTCGTCGGCATCCTGCGCGGCGCTCCCGAGACGCTGGGAATCGATCCGGCCGAGGTGGAGACCGTCTACATGACCGTCGGCCCCAGCGACGACATGACCGCACCGCCGGAGGCCATCGAGATCAGCATCTACGTCTCCCCGAGTTCGGGAACAGCGGCTACCTCGAACTGGGCGGCGACGGGCAGATCAAACGGGTCTCGTACCCCAGCGGGTAACCCAGGCCCTCTCGTTTCCGGCCTGATCTGCTTCGCTCGGTCCGCCCGGGCGTCCTCTTGTTGTTGCCCGGATGTCGGACTGATGTAGCGGCGTATATATCGGCGCGATACTATTGCGCGAGGTGTCGAACCGCCGTAACGGACAACCAGGGAGGTGATTGGAGTGTTGGAACTCGCGATTCTCGGTCTCCTGCTCGAATCGCCCATGCATGGCTATGAACTCCGCAAGCGGCTGACCGGACTCCTGGGCGCATTCCGCGCCTTCTCCTACGGTTCGCTGTATCCGGCCCTGCGCCGGATGCAGACCGACGGGCTCATCGTCGAGGATGCGGCTCCGGAGGGAACCACCAAGGTGCGGCGGGCTCGTCGCGTCTACCAGCTCTCCGAGGCCGGGCGGCAGCGGTTCAACGAGCTGGTGGCCGATACGGGTCCGCAGAACTACACCGACGACGGCTTCGGTGTGCACCTGGCCTTCTTCAACCGCACCCCGGCCGAGGCCAGGATGCGAATCCTCGAGGGCCGCCGCCGTCAGGTGGAGGAACGCCGCGAAGGGCTGCGTGAAGCCGTCGCGCGGGCCAGCAGTTCGTTGGATCGGTACACCCGCCAGCTCCACCAACTCGGGCTGGAGTCCAGCGAGCGCGAAGTGAAGTGGCTCAACGAGCTCATCGCCGCCGAGCGCGTCGCCAACGGCCGAACCGATCAGCCGTAACAACGTCAAGAAGCAGTTATCTGATGAAGGGATACGTCCATGACTGACCAGGACATCCGGGTCGCGATCGTCGGCGTCGGAAACTGCGCGTCCTCACTGGTGCAGGGTGTGCAGTACTACAAGGACGCCGACGAGAACTCCACCGTCCCCGGCCTGATGCACGTCAAGTTCGGCCGCTACCACGTCCGGGACGTGAAGTTCGTCGCCGCCTTCGACGTGGACGCCAAGAAGGTCGGCTTCGACCTGTCCGAGGCCATCTTCGCCTCCGAGAACAACACCATCAAGATCGCGGACGTGCCGCCCACCGACGTCATCGTGCAGCGCGGCCCCACCCTGGACGGTATCGGCAAGTACTACGCCGAGACCATCGAGGTGTCCGACGCCGAAACCGTCGACGTGGTCAAGGCCCTCAAGGACGCCAAGGTGGACGTCCTGGTGTCCTACCTGCCGGTGGGCTCGGAAGAGGCCGACAAGTTCTACGCCCAGTGCGCCATCGACGCCGGCGTGGCCTTCGTCAACGCGCTGCCCGTGTTCATCGCCTCGGATCCGGTGTGGGCCAAGAAGTTCGAAGACGCCGGTGTCCCGATCGTCGGCGACGACATCAAGAGCCAGGTGGGCGCCACCATCACCCACCGTGTGATGGCCAAGCTGTTCGAAGACCGCGGCGTGCAGCTGGACCGCACCATGCAGCTCAACGTCGGCGGCAACATGGACTTCCTCAACATGCTGGAGCGCTCGCGCCTGGAATCGAAGAAGATCTCCAAGACCCAGGCCGTTACCTCCAACCTGCAGCGCGAGTTCAACACCAAGGACGTGCACATCGGCCCGTCCGATCACGTCGGCTGGCTCGATGACCGCAAGTGGGCCTACGTCCGCCTCGAAGGCCGCGCCTTCGGTGACGTGCCGCTGAACCTCGAGTACAAGCTCGAGGTCTGGGACTCCCCCAACTCCGCCGGCGTCATCATCGACGCGGTGCGCGCCGCCAAGATCGCCAAGGACCGCGGTATCGGTGGCCCCGTCGAGGCGGCCTCGGCCTACCTGATGAAGAGCCCGCCGAAGCAGCTGGCCGACGACGTGGCCCGCACGCAGCTCGAGAACTACATCCAGGGCTAGGTTCTTCCACGATCTGTGGAGTCTGAGCGGCGCGGTGCGCGTCGGTCAGGCTCCACAGATCGCTTAGGGTGCGAGACGTGGTCTCAGATGACGAATTGCCCGGTCTCGACGAGTTCGCCCTACTGCCCGAGAACGCCGCTCAGGCCGGGGTGGCAGAAGTGCCCCCGGTACAGCGCATCGACTCCGGTGCCATCAGCTTCCTGAAATTCGGGTCCGCACCGCCACGGGTGGTGTTCCTGCACGGCGGTGGGCAGAACGCCCACACCTGGGACACCGTGATCGTCGGCCTCGGCGAACCCGCACTGGCCGTCGACCTGCCGGGCCATGGCCGCTCCGCGTGGCGCCAGGACGGTGACTACGGTCCGAAACTGGCTGCCGCCTCCATCATCCCGGTGCTCCGGGCCCACGCACCCTCCCCCGTGTTGCTCGTCGGCATGTCACTGGGTGGGCTGACCGCTTTGCGCATCGCCGCCACCGCCCCCGATCTGGTGCCACAGCTGTTGCTGGTCGACGTCACCCCGTCGGCGCCGCAGCGGCACACCGAGATGACCGACGCGCAGAAGGGCACCGTCGCGTTGGTCCAGGGTGAACGCACCTTCCCCAGCTTCGGCGCCATGCTCGAGGTCACCGTGGCCGCCGCGCCGCACCGCGACCGGGATTCGTTGCGGCGGGGCGTCTTCCACAACTCCAAACAACTCGATGACGGCACCTGGACGTGGCGTTACGACTCCTTCCGCAAGGGTGACGGGTTCGAGGGCCTCTGGGACGACGTGGCCGCCATCCGCATGCCGACAACGCTGGTGCGTGGAGCCAACTCCCACTTCGTCAACGACGACGACGCCGCCCAGTTCGCCGCCGAGGCGCCCGGCTTCCAGCGCACCATCGTCGTCGAGGACTCCGGACACTCGGTGCAGAGCGACCAGCCTCTGCGGCTCATCGAGATCCTGCGCGAGGTACTCGCGTAGCGCACTACGCATCCCATCCCCTGTTCCGCGTGCGACATTCGACCGTGGGAGGAACACACGGTTCGACAACGGGGGATCACCATGACTGTCATCGACGACGCTGTGACACGTCCAGAGACCGACTTCGATCGGCGCCGACGTGAACAAGAGCTGGCCGCGGCCGAGCGCATGCGGCAACGAGAGGCCGAACGTACCGCCAACGAACAGGCCCTCGACGCTCCCGACGGCATCGCCCGCGCCAACGACCCGCTGCGCATGCAACGCCGACGTGAGCGGATGGCGAACTACCGCAGGCAATCCGAAGCAGCGGCAGCCGAGGTCGTCACCGAAGGACAGCTCGAGCGGATTGTCGGGACCGCCGACTTCCTGAGTGTGCGCTACCTCGACGACGGCGTGGCCGCCGCGCGTGCGGTGGGGCGGATCAACATCCGAAGCTCGGACGGTACAACGGGTTACGGCACAGGTTCGATGGTGTCACCCCGGCTGATGCTGACCAACCACCATGTGCTGCCCGACGCGATCACCGCCCAGCGCAGCTTCGTGGAATTCAACTACCAGGACGGGCCAGGTGGAGCCCTGGTGCAAACGGTTCCACTGCAGTTCGCCCCCGGCATCTTCTTCATCGCCGACCACGAGCTCGACTTCGCGCTGGTGGCGGTGGACGGCACTGCGGAACAACTGGCGCAGTTCGGATTCAACCCGCTGACCGCCGCCCAGGGCACCGTGGCCATCGGTGAACCCGTGACCATCGTCCAGCACCCGCGGGGTGAGCGCAAACAGGTGGTGGTGCGGGAGAACAAGACGATCGACATCCCCGAACGCCATCTGCACTACGAAGCAGACACCGAACCCGGTTCGTCCGGCTCGCCGGTGTTCAACAACCAGTGGGAAGTGATCGCGCTGCACCACGCCAGCGTGCCCACCCCCACCAACCCGCAGTACAAGTTTCTCAACGAAGGCGTGCGGATCAGCCGCATCCTGAACCACCTCACCGACGCCGCGCTGCCGCCGGACTTCCGTGCCATCGTCGACGAGGATCTGCCGGTACACACCAGGCCCGAACCGGTCCGACCGTCCGCGGTGACCGCGCCGAGGACGGGTCAGGAGTCCACCCCGGCACCGAGGTCGCCGGTGACGATCGAAATCCGTTACGACAGCACCATTGTGCGAGCCGTCGGCACCCCGGAGCCCGACCTCGAGCCGGCCATCGAAGCACTGCGGGTGGACACCGACTACTCCAACCGCGGCGGATACGATCCGCGGTTTCTCGGCCCCACCCTGCCGCTGCCACCGCCGAACACCGAGGTGGCACTCTCACCAGAGCTGAAGTACCACCACTTCAGCGTCCTGATGAACACCACCCGCCGGCTGGCCGCCTACACCGCGGTCAACATCAAAGGACCGATCGACAGGATCACCCGTGACCGCGACCGCTGGGTCCTGGACCCACGGCTACCCGCCGGTGAGCAGACCGGCGAAGCGGTGTACGCCGACAACCCCTTGGACCGCGGACATCTGGTGCGCCGCCTGGACCCGGCGTGGGGACCGAACGCCAAGGCCGCGGTGGCCGACACCTTCCACTTCACCAACTGCACACCACAGCACCACGACTTCAATGCCGGCGGCACCCTGTGGCTCGGGCTCGAGGACTACCTCCTCGACAACACCGACAACCAGCGTCTGGCCGTGAGCGTGCTGACCGGACCGGTGCTGGGCGCCGACGACCCGGAATACCGCGGCGTGGCTCTGCCCAGGCAGTACTGGAAGGTCGCGGCCATGGTGAAGAAGGACGGGCAACTGTCGGTGACGGCCTACCTGTTGAGCCAGACCGCGCTGCTCGACGAGGTCACCGGCGCCGAGGCCTTCTCATTCGGGGCCTACCGCACCTTTCAGGTTCCGGTGCGCCGGATCGCCGATCTCACCGGCCTGAACCTGGACACCTACATCGCCGGCGATCCGCTGGAACGCCTCGAAGCCACCGCGCTGCCCCGCGAACTGCTGCGGCATGCCGACATCATTCTCTGACCCTGGACGACAAAGGAATTCATCATGGCCATCAATGACGCACCCACCACCCGCAACTGCGGGGCAATGGAGGTCCACCGTCGACTGCTCACCGAATCCGAAAGCTACCGCACCGCGCGTGCGGAGCTGGAGAACGCGACGATCCAATTGGAGGCAATGGGGCAGCGCCTCACCGGGACGGTGACGATCCCTGTCGTGGTGCACGTCGTGTTCAACCGCGCCGAGCAGAACATCTCCGACGAACAGATCCACACTCAGATCGAGGTGCTGAACCAGGATTTCCGTGCCGCCAACGCCGACATCACCGACGTGCCCGCACCGTTCGCCGCGGCGGTGGCCGACGCGGGAATCGAATTCGCCTTGGCCACAGTAGATCCAGAGGGACACCCCACCGACGGCATCACCCGCACCCGAACCCGGGTGGCGTCGTTCGGCACCGATGACGCGGTGAAGGCCACCGCAACCGGCGGTATCGACGCCTGGCCGGCCGACCGCTACCTCAACATCTGGGTGGCCAAGCTGGGGGGCGGTCTGTTGGGCTATGCCCAGTTCCCGGGCGGCAGCCCTGCCACCGACGGTGTGGTGGTCACCTACACCGCGTTCGGCACCGTCGGCACCGCCACCGATCCGTTCGACCTCGGGCGCACCCTGACGCACGAAATCGGCCACTGGCTCAACCTCTTTCACATCTGGGGTGATGACGGATCCGGCTGCGGAGGCACCGACGAGGTGGACGACACCCCGAATCAGGCGGGCGGGAACACCGGTAAGCCGGTCTTCCCACACGTCACCTGTAACAACGGACCGCACGGCGACATGTTCGTGAATTACATGGATTACGTCGACGACGACGTGATGGTGATGTTCACCCACGGCCAGGTGGACCGAATGCGTGCCTGCCTGGATGTGGCCCGTCGGTCGGTCTGGCAGCCCGCCCGGTTCGCCGAGGGCAATGGCCACGTGCCGGTGCACACCAACGGCCACGAACCCTCGGTCGTGTCATCGGGTTCGCGTATCGACGTGATCTTGCAGGGCGCCGACGGCGTGACCTATCACAAGTGGTTCGACGGAACCGCCTGGGAACCGTCACAGACCGGCTGGGAATCGATCGGACACCCCTGACAATGACTGCGCCACAAGGTCGTTGGCGACACTCCTTCGAGGAGGACCACGACGGCATCACGGTGTACCGCCCGGAGTCCTACACCTTTCCGCCGGCCCGCGGTCGCGGCGGCGTGGAGTTCGGCCCCGACGGGGGCTTCATCGACTGGGGACCGGGGGCGGCCGACGTGCCACAGGGTCGCCACGGTTTCTGGAGCGGCACCCCCGACCTCGAGAAGTTGGAGGTCACCGTCGGTGACCGCCACCGGGTCCTCGACGTCGTGTCCTACCAACCCGACAAGTTGGAACTCCGGATCCACGAGGAGACACCATGAGCGCTCCGATCACCCAGGAGTGGACGTGCCGGCGCGGGGCCCCGACCGGAGGCGGCCAGGGTGGCCCGCTCCGCCGCCGGACCCCGGATGCGTGACCCCGGCACCGAGGCACTGCTGGACCTGTTGTCCCCGGCGCGCTGTCAACAGTTGTTGAACGCCATCACCACTGCGACAACACGACACTCGCTGTCCGCGGGTTACGCCGAGGCGCTCGAGTTCGCCGGAGAGCACCTGCGGACGGCGGGATACAACGTGTCGATCACCCCGATCACCGTCGGTGCCGGACTGTCCCACAACATCGTCGGCGGACAACCCGGCACCGCAGACAATCCCGGGCTTGTTGTGGTGTGCGCACATCTGGACTCGGTCAACCACGTGGATGGCGCGGCTGCACCGGCCCCCGGCGCCGACGACAACGCCAGCGGGTCGGCGGGCGCCCTGGAGCTGGCGACGGTGCTGGCCTCACGCAGCTGGCGCCACGACCTGCAGATCATCCTGTTCGGCGGGGAAGAACAGGGTCTGCTCGGCAGCCGCGCCCATGTGGCGGCGCTGAGTGCCGGCGACAGGGACCGCATCCGCGCCGTCCTGAACATGGACATGATCGCAAGACGCAACGGCGTTGACGCCGGGGTCCTGATCGAAGGCGCAGCAGTGTCGCTGGACTTGGTGCAGCGACTGGCGCAGGCCGGCGCCACGTGGACCGAGCTCGAGGTGTTCACGTCTTTGAACCCGTTCGCCAGCGACCACGTCCCGTTCATCGAAGCCGGCATCCCGGCGGTACTGACCATCGAAGCCGAAGACTCCGCCAACACGGCGGTGCACACCGCCGCAGATACCCTCGACCGGCTGGACCCCCAGCTCACCGGGCAGATTCTGCGGATGAACCTGGCCGCACTGGTTGGACTTCTCGACTGAACACCGATTGTTAACCTTCTGATTGCCGTCTGCTAGATCCGCTCCCGTAACTTTCCGCGGTGTTCCGACCACAGCCCAGGTCGGTCTCTCCGCGGAAGGACCCTCAGCCATGGCGATCGTGCCGTTGAACCTGTTCGTGAACCACAACGGGCAGTCGTCCCGGCAGCGCATCACCTGCCGCTACAAGTGCGGCGACCAGTGCGCCCACCCCGCACCCAACAAGACCGACAACGCCTACTTCGGCGATGTGGTGCGCCAGGCGATGTCTCGGCGCTCGGTGCTGCAGGCCAGCGGCGTCGCGGTACTGGCCGTTGGCGGTGGATCCCTGTTGGCCGCCTGTTCCAGCGATGAATCACCCACGGCTGCAACTTCATCCACCAGCGTGGTCCCGGAGGAACTCAAGCCACTGCCCGGTATGGACTTCGCCGCGGTGGCACCCAACAGCGAAGACGCCGTGGTGATACCGGACGGATATCGCCAGGCCGTGGTGATCAGCTGGGGCGACCCGGTGCTGCCCGGTACCCCCGCCTTCGACGTGGCCAACCAGACGCCCGCCGCCCAGCGGGGTCAGTTCGGCTTCAACAACGACTTCGCCGGGCTGCTGCCCATCGAGGGCTCCCCCGGGCGCTACCTGCTGGTGGTCAACCACGAGTACACCACCGAGCAGTTCATGCACCCCGGCTACAACGCCGACGCCCCCACTCGGGAGCAGTTCGAGATCGGCGTTGCCGCGCACGGACTCACCGTGGTGGAGGTGGAGAAAACCCCCGACGGCCTCAAGCCGGTGATGGGTCGCTACAACCGCCGCATCACCGCCGACAGCCCCTTCACGCTGACCGGCCCAGCCGCGGGTACCGATTTCGTCAAGACCGCCGCCGACCCCACCGGCCGCACCGTGCTGGGCACCGTCAACAACTGCAGTGGCGGTGTAACCCCCTGGGGTACAGTGCTTTCCGGCGAAGAGAACTTCAACAGCTACTTCGGCGCAGCCGAAGGCGCCCCGGCGCCCAACCCCGTCGACGCCGACCGGCTGGACCGCTACGGTGTGAAACTCGAAGCCACTGAACGCAAGTGGGAGACCTTCGACCCCCGCTGGGACGTCACCTCCAGCCCCAATGAGGTCAACCGGTTCGGCTACGTCGTCGAACTCAACCCCTGGGACCCCGAGTCCACCCCCGTCAAGCACTCCGCGCTGGGCCGGTTCAAGCACGAGGCCGCCAACATCTTCGTCACCGACGACGGCACCGTCGTCGCCTACTCCGGCGACGACGAGCGCTTCGACTACATGTACAAGTTCGTGTCGTCCAAGAAGATCCAGCCGGGCACCTCACCTGAAGCCATGGCGGCCAACATGACCATCCTCGACGAGGGCACCCTCTACGTCGCGCAGCTCACCAGCGACATCCCGGCCGCAGAGATCGACGGATCCGGCACGCTGCCGTCGTCCGGATCGTTCGCCGGCACCGGCATCTGGATCCCGCTGTTGCGCTCCGGGGCAGGCGGTCAGGCCGAATCGCTGGTCGACGGAATCAGCCCGCAGGAGGTCGCGGTGTTCACCCGGTTCGCCGCAGACAAGGTGGGCGCCACCAAGATGGACCGCCCCGAGGACTTCGAGGCCAATCCCGTCTCCGGCAAGGTCTACGTCGCGCTGACCAACAACTCCAACCGCGGCGCCGAGGGCAAACCCGGCCCCGACGCCGCCAACCCACGCAACGACAACAAGAACGGTCAGGTACTCGAGCTCACCGACAACCACGCCGGCACCGACTTCACCTGGGACCTGCTGCTGGTGTGCGGCGACCCGGCCGCTGCCGACACGTACTTCGGCGGCTTCGACAAGACGAAGGTCAGCCCGATCTCCTGCCCGGACAACCTGGCTTTCGACAGCCACGGCAACCTGTGGATCTCCACCGACGGCAACGCGCTGGACTCCAACGACGGGCTGTTCGCCGTCGCGCTGGACGGCCCCAACCGCGGTGAGACCAAACAATTCCTGACCGTGCCGGTGGGCGCCGAGACCTGCGGCCCCATCGTGAAGGACGACATCGTGACGGTGTGTGTGCAGCACCCCGGCGAGAACGACGACAACAGCATCGACGACCCCCTGTCGCGCTGGCCCGAGGGCGGCAACGGCACCGCGCGGCCCTCGGTGGTCGCCGTGTGGCGCGACGGCGGCAACATCGGCGTGTAGTCGGGATTTCGGCGTGTTCTCTGCCGCTGAGCGGCGGAAAACACGCCGAAATCACTACGTTGGGGAGCATGACCCTCCCCATCCGCATCGGTGTCCAACTTCAGCCCCAGCACTCCCCCGACTACGGCCTGATCCGCGACGCCGTGCGCCGCTGCGAGGACATGGGCGTCGACATCGCCTTCAACTGGGACCACTTCTACCCGCTCTACGGTGATCCCGACGGCGCGCACTACGAATGCTGGACCATGCTGGCCGCCTGGGCCGAACAGACCTCGAAGATCGAGTTCGGCGCTCTGGTCAGCTGCAACTCCTACCGCAATCCGGACCTGCTCGCGGACATGGCCCGCACCGTCGACAACATCAGCGGCGGCCGGCTGATCCTGGGCATCGGATCGGGCTGGAAGGACAAGGACTACGAGGAGTACGGCTACGACTTCGGCACCGCGGGCAGCCGGCTCAACGATCTGGCCGCGGCGCTGCCCCGGATCCGGTCGCGGCTGAGCAAGCTCAACCCGGCCCCGGTACGAGACATCCCGATCCTGATCGGCGGCCAGGGGGAGAAGAAGACCCTGCGACTGGTCGCGGAGTACGCCGACATCTGGCACGGCTTCACCGATCGCGCGACGTACCCGGGCAAGGCGGAGGTGCTCGACGCCCACTGCGCCGCGGTGGGCAGGGCGCCGGCGGCCATCGAGCGCTCCTCTGGCGTGCCGGAACGAAATGTCGATGACATGCTCGCCGAAGCCGACGCGCTGGCCGCCCTGGGCGTGACATTGTTGACCATCGGCGTCAACGGACCCGACTACGACCTCAGCGCGGCCGAAGCACTGGTCACGTGGCGTGATCGGCGTACCGCGTAGGGCATTCACACTCGATTCACACATGGCAGAGGCAGACATTTTCGTGCCGGTTTCCTGTGAAAATCAATCCCATTTGCACGCTGACGTGCCTCGACGGATTCAAGACGTTTAGTCTTGGCGTTGTAGATCCGGTACATCAACGAGCACAGCTGTCGAAACAACGGCAGAATTCACAAGTGCTCGACCGGGCTGCGGGGCGCGGGGAGGTGCAGATGCCAAAGAAATACGGTGTCAAAGAAAAGGATCTGGTGGTGGCCCACGTGGTCAATCTGATCCTGACGGGGAGGCTGCGATCTGGGGATCGGATCGATCGCAACGAGATCGCCCATGTGCTGGGGTTGAGCCGTGTGCCCATCCAGGAGGCCGTGGTCCAGCTCGAGCACGACGGGATTCTCAGTACCCGGTACCACCGGGGAGCGTTCGTGGAGCGGTTCGACGAAGCAGTGGTCATGGAGTATCACGAGATCTACGGCATGCTGAGCGGGATCGCCTCGGCCCGAGCTGCGGCCGATCCCGAGTGCCGGGTGATCGCGCGACTGGATTCGCTGATGCCGGTACTGCGCAACTCGTGCGCGAGCCTGGCCTTCAACGAGGCCTCCTGGGAGTACCGCAGGACGATCTACGACGAGTACGCGGGTCCACGTCTGTTGGCCAACATCCGCGCGTCGCAAGCCTTCGTCCCACGTGACTTCTGGGGTGCCTACGTCGGAGCGGGCGCGGAAATGCTCGCGCTCTACGAGCACGAGACCGAGGCCATCCGCCACCACGACATCGAAGCCGCCAAGGCCGTCAACGTCGAGCGGGCGAATCTGCTGGCCAGGGTGATGCTCGACGAGCTGCGCCGCCGCGGGGTGCTGGGAATCGCGGCCGCACTTGCAGTCTGAATGAGCCGAACCCCCGTTCACGGGGGTCTCGAGCAGTAGGTTGCTCACGGTGAGGTTCTTCGCTGGCCGCCTCTTGGCCATCACCGTCACCGTCCTGCTGATCTCGGGGCTGACGTCGGCATCGCCGGCGTCAGCGGCTGATCAGTGCGCACCCGCCGGCGTCACCAGCGCCAGCGCGTTGCCCAACAACCTGGCGGCAGCCAGTACCGGACCCGAGGCGGACAAGTACACCACCGCGTCGGTGGTGCCGCTGGACACCGTCGACCCCGCCGCGCTGGGTCTCACCCGACCCGGCATCCTGACAGTCGGCACCCTGTCCGACGCCCCACCCAGCATCTGCATCAACGCCGCGGGAGTGTTCACCGGCTTCGACAACGAACTGCTGCGCGCTGTCGCCGACAAGCTGGGTCTGCAGATCGAGTTCGTGGGCACCGACTTCTCCGGTCTGCTGGCCCAGGTGGCCACCCGACGCTTCGACGTCGGCTCGTCGTCGATCACCACCACCGATGCCCGCCGCCAGACCGTCGGCTTCACCAACGGTTACGACTTCGGTTACTTCTCTCTGGTGGTGCCCACGGGGTCGGCCATCGCCGGGTTCTCCGATCTGGCGGCGGGACAACGCGTCGGCGTGGTCCAGGGCACCGTCCAGGAGGCCTACGTCGTCGACACCCTGGGCCTGGACCCGGTGAAGTTCCCGGACTACAACACCGTCTACGCCAGCCTGCGGACCGGTCAGATCGACGCCTGGGTGGCCCCGTCACAACAGGCTGTCGGTACGGTGCGGCCCGGGGACCCGGCCGAGATCATCGAGAACACCTTCAGCCTCGACAACTTCGTCGCCTATGCGGTGGCCAAGGACAACCAGCCGCTGATCGACGCACTGAATTCGGGTCTGGACGCGGTGATCGACGACGGTACCTGGGCGCGGCTCTATTCCGACTGGGTGCCACGCGCACTGCCGCCGGGTTGGAAGCCCGGCTCCAAAGCCGCTGTGCTGCCGCAGCTTCCGGACTTCGCCGAGATCGCCGCAGGCAATGCTCCCACCGGCGAGGCCCCGGCGGTGGCCCCGAAATCGACGCTGGCCCAGCTGGGCGAGGCGTTCTTCTCCTGGGACCTCTACCGTCAGGCGATCCCCGACCTGATCAAGACCGGGCTGCCCAACACACTGATCCTGACCGTCAGCGCCGCGTTGATCGGCTTGGCGCTGGGCCTGCTGCTGGCCGTCGCAGGCATCTCACGGTCGCGGTGGTTACGCTGGCCCGCAAGGGTTTACACCGACATCTTCCGAGGGTTGCCCGAGGTGGTGATCATCTTGCTGATCGGCCTCGGCTTCGGCCCGGTGGTGGGCGGGCTCACCGGAAACAACCCCTATCCCCTGGGCATCGCCGCGCTGGGGTTGATGGCCGCGGCCTACATCGGCGAGATCCTGCGCTCCGGGATCCAGAGCGTGGAGGCGGGTCAACTGGAGGCCTCGCGCGCGCTGGGCTTCAGTTACTCGTCGTCGATGCAGTTGGTGGTGATACCGCAGGGCATCCGGCGGGTGCTGCCCGCGTTGGTGAACCAGTTCATCTCGCTGCTGAAGGCCTCTTCGCTGGTGTACTTCCTGGGCCTGATCGCCAGCCAGCGGGAGCTGTTCCAGGTGGGTCGCGATCTCAACGCCCAGACCGGTAACCTCTCGCCGCTGGTGGCCGCCGGTCTGCTGTACCTCGCCTTGACCATTCCGCTGACGCATCTGGTGAACTACATCGACAACCGCCTGCGGCGCGGCCGACCACCCACCGAAGCCGACGACCCGCTGGCCCCGGCCACCGACCGGGAGATGGTGTGATGTCCGAGCCGGTCTCGTTGCAAGCCAACGATATTCATCTGTCCTTTGGTAACGCGAAGGTGCTGCGCGGGGTCGACATCGACGTGCCCGCGGGCACCACCACCGCCGTCATCGGGCCGTCCGGGTCCGGAAAGTCGACCTTGCTGCGGACACTGAACCGGCTCTACGAACCCGACCAGGGTGACATCCTGCTCGACGGCCGATCCGTGCTGCGCGACGATCCCGACGCGCTGCGCCAGCGCATCGGCATGGTGTTCCAGCAGTTCAACCTGTTCCCGCACCGCAGTGTCTTGGACAACGTGACGCTGGCGCCACGCAAGCTCAAGAAGATGACGTCCGAGGCCGCCCGTGAACTCGCCTTGGCACAGTTGGAGCGAGTGGGGTTGCGGCACAAGGCCGATGTACGTCCCGGCACCCTGTCCGGCGGACAACAGCAAAGGGTCGCCATCGCCAGAGCTCTGGCGATGACGCCGCAGGTGATGTTCTTCGACGAGGCCACCTCTGCGCTGGACCCCGAACTGGTGAAGGGAATCCTGGCGTTGATCACCGAACTGGGTGCCGACGGCATGACGATGGTGGTGGTGACCCACGAGATGGGCTTCGCCCGCTCGGCCGCCGATGCCGTGGTGTTCATGGATCACGGTCGGGTGGTGGAGGCGGGGGCTCCTGAGCAACTGTTCGAGGCCGCCGAAACCGACCGTTTGCAACGGTTCCTGTCCCAGGTGTTGTGAACCACACGACGACCGTGGTGACCTGCAAGAATTTTGCCGGAATTCCGCTTCCCGGGCAGAATGACAGCCGCTGACAGGTTAGACTAGCGAACTATGACTGAGAGCGAAGTCGGCGTCACAGACGTAGCTGACGTTTCCGACCTTGCCGAGGGTCTGCACCGCGCGTTGTCGAAACTGTTCACCGTGCTGCGGCGCGGTGACAAGACGGCCGCGACACCGGCCGACGACCTGACCCTCGCTCAGCTGTCCATCTTGGTGACCCTGCTGGACCAGGGCCCCATGCGGATGACCGAACTGGCGGCACACGAGAAAGTCCGCACGCCCACCACCACCGTGGCCATCCGTCGGCTGGAGAAGCTGGATCTGGTCAAGCGCACCAGGGATCCCTCCGATCTGCGTGCCGTGCTGGTCGAGATCACGCCGAAAGGCCATGCCGAACACCGCGAAGCGCTCACCAACCGCTACGCCGCGCTGGCGTCGATGCTGCGGGGTTTGTCTCCCGAGGAACTCGAGACACTGCAGCGCGCCCTGGAGCCACTCGAGAAGCTGGCCACCAAGAAGACCTAGCCTGAGCCCGAGGCTGCGTGGGGGTGCCCTCAGCGAGGCGAGGGGGAAACCGAGCAGTTGAAAGAGCTCAGGCTACAAGAGAACTTCAACCCAACCAGTCGAGCACCGCCGCCGCGGTCCAGGACTGCTGCATACTCCCCAGCGGTTCCCCGGTGAACGGCTCGTAGTACTCGGCGAATGTACCGTCGCTGGCCTGCCGTAAACCCTCGCGACGCAGGCTGTTCGAGCGTTCAGCCCAGCCGCGGCGGGCGAAGCACCAGGAGAACAGCCAGGTCAGCACCGGCCACACCGGACCGCGCCAGTATTCCCTGGAACGGAAGTCCCGCGACACCGGCGAGGTCGACGGAATCAGCGCGTACTTCAGGTCCGGGTGTCCGCGGAATCGCGGGCCCTCCAACAGCCGCAGCAGGGTGCGCTCCTTGTCGTGCGGCAGACCACCACACAACAGCGGAGCGAACTGCGCCGCCGTCTCGGTGGCGATCCAACGCTGTGCGCGTAGATCGTAATCCCTTGCCGCACCGGTCCTTTGATCGGTCGAATCGATGACACCGGCCCGGAAGCGCTCTGCCCATGCGTAGAGGTCCCTGACATCGGCGTGCGGGCGTTTGTAGTCCTCGCCGATCTCGGCAAGCACCGTACACGCCACCGAGAAGATGGCCGAGACGAAGACGTCCTCGACCGCGAAGCTCATCACCTTCGGCAGTAGCGCATCGTCGTAGCGCGCGGCCTTCATCTCCTCGAGCAGCCACAGATAGCGGTCATACTCGGTATCCGACGGCCGCTGGCTGGCGTCGGTGTTGATCTTGTTGTCCTCCCGCTGGTACTCGGGCACCGCACCGGGAATCACGTTGGCGTACGCGGCGTCCCAGCGTGGCGAGTTGTCCATACCGGACTCCCAGCCGTGGTACATGGTGATGCGCCCGTGCTCGTCTTGATCGCGTGCCTCCGCCAGCCAGCGATGCCACCGCACCATGTCCGACCACCTGCGATCCAGGAACGCCTCGGCCACCGCGCGGGTGGAGCGGCCCCGAGTGCGGGCGTGGTCCAGGATGCGCTGCACCGCGATGGCGTGCACCGGCGGCTGAGTGATACCCGAGGTGTGACGCGTGCGCGGCGCGGTGGTGGCCAGCGCCGAGCAGGCCCAGCGCGCCGGGCCCGGGAAGTATCCGTCCACCCCGTTGGCGAACACGATGTGCGGGATCATGCCGTTGGTCCACTGCGCCGAGAGCAGCGTGTCCAGTTCGACCACCGCGCGCTCCACTGACAGCGGAGCCAGCCCGACTGCCACGAATGCCGCGTCCCAGCTCCACATGTGCGGGTACAGCAGCGGTGCCGCCGTCGTCATCACCCCGAGGTCGTTGCCCCGAAGCAGATAGGCCGCGCGGGCCGCGAGCTGTGTCGGCGCAAAACTGGGATCGGGTGCCACGCGTCCATTCTGCGTTCCCTGTGCGCGGAACGCTCGCTGGATTCCGGTTTGTAGTGTTGGGCCCATGCCCTCCGCGCTCATCACCGGTGCCTCCCGTGGCCTCGGCGCCGCAATCGCCGCGGCCCTGGCCCCCACCCACACACTGCTGCTCGCGGGACGGCCGTCGGCCGAGTTGGACGCCGTCGCCGCCCTGCATGGCGCCACCACCTGGCCGTTGGATCTCACCGACGAAGAGTCACTGGAGGTCAGCAGCGAGGTGCTCGCCGAGCTGGACGTTCTGGTGCACAACGCCGGGGTGATGTTCCCGGGTCGGGTGGCAGAGACCACCCCCGACCAGTGGCGAGCCACCTTCGAAATCAATGTTGTTGGCGCGGTGGGCCTCACGCTGGCGCTACTGCCGGCGCTGCGCGCCGCCCGCGGGCAGGTGATCTTCATCAACTCCGGCTCCGGACGCAACGTGTCGGCCGGGATGGCGTCCTACTCGGCGAGCAAGTTCGCGCTGCGGGCGTTCGCCGACTCGTTGCGTGCCGACGAACCCGAGCTACGAGTGACCTCGATCCATCCCGGCCGGATCGACACGGAGATGCAACGCGACCTGGTCGACTATCACGGCGGCCAGTACGACGCGTCGAAGTTCCTGCGGCCGGAGACGGTGGCGCAGGTAGTGGCCCAGGTGGTGGCCACCCCACCCGACGGGCACACCCACGAGGTGGTGCTCCGGCCCCGTTAACCAGCGGGCCCGTTAACCAGCCGGATCTCCTTCACCTGCTCGTACCTCGCAGCCTCGGCCTCCGGCCGCCGGATCTCCTTCACCTGCTCGTACCTCGCAGCCTCGGCCTCCGGCCCCGTTAACCAGCCGGATCTCCTTCACCTGCTCGTACCTCGCAGCCTCGGCCTCCGGCCCGTCAGACCACCAGGTTCACCAGCCGGCCCGGAACCACGATGACCTTCTTGGGTTCTGCGCCGGCCAGGAATGCCAGCACCTTCTCATCAACCCGCGCCAGTGACTCCACGGCCGCCTTGTCGGCGTCGGCAGGCACCGTGATGCGCCCACGCACCTTGCCATTGACCTGAACCGGGTACTCGACCGTGTCCTCGACCAGGTACGCCGGATCGGCGACCGGGAAGGGGCCGTGCGCCAGCGACGACCCGTTGCCGAGCCGCTCCCACAGCTCCTCGGCCAGGTGAGGCGCCAGCGGGGCGACCATCAGCACCAGCGGCACCAGTGCATCGCGGGCGGTGATGCCCTCCTTGGTGAGGTGGTTGGTGTACTCGATCAACTTGGCCGCGGCGGTGTTGTTGCGCAGATGGGCGTAGTCGTCGGAGACACCGTCGATGGTGCGGTGCAAGATCTTGCGCGTCGCCGGGTCCAGTTCGGCATCGGTGACCCGGTTCCGCCCTGTCGCCTCGTCGACCACCAGACGCCACACCCGCTGCAGAAAGCGATGCGCCCCAACAACATCCTTGGTCGCCCACGGCCGTGAGGCCTCCAGCGGACCCATCGACATCTCGTAGACGCGCAGAGTGTCGGCGCCGTAGTTGTCACAGATCTCGTCGGGTGACACCGAGTTCTTCAGGCTCTTGCCGATCTTGCCGAATTCCTGGTTCACCTCACTGCCTTCGTAGAAGAACTTGCCGTCCTTCTCCACCACATCGGCGGCAGGCACGTAGGAACCACGCGAATCGGTGTAGGCGAACGCCTGGATGTAGCCCTGGTTGACCAGACGGCGGTACGGCTCGCTGGAGGACACGTGCCCCAGGTCGAAGAGCACCTTGTGCCAGAACCGCGAGTACAGCAGGTGCAGCACGGCATGCTCCACACCTCCGACGTACAGGTCGACACCACCGGGGTCGCTCGGACCGTGCTCGGCGGGGCGCGGGCCCATCCAGTACGCCTCGTTCTCCTTGGCGCACAACTCATCCGGGTTCTGCGGGTCGGTGTAGCGCAGCTCATACCAGGAGCTGCCGGCCCACTGCGGCATCACGTTGGTGTCGCGGGTGTAGGTCTGCAACCCGTCACCGAGATCGAGTTCGACGTTCACCCAGTCGGTGGCCTTGGCCAGCGGCGGCGAAGGTTCGCTGTCGGCGTCATCCGGGTCGAAGGATACCGGCGCGTAGTCCGGGACGTCCGGAAGTTCCACCGGCAGAGCGGATTCCGGCAGGGCATGAGCACGGCCGTCGGCGTCGTAGACGATGGGGAACGGCTCACCCCAGTAGCGCTGCCGCGCGAACAACCAGTCACGCAGCTTGAACTCGACCCGACCCTGACCGCGGCCGTCGGCCTCCAGGCGCTGCGTCACTGTCGCCTTGGCGGTGGTGACGTCCATGCCGTCGAGGTATCCGGAGTTCACCAGGACGCCGTCGCCGGTGTACGCGGATTCCGAAACGTCACCGCCAGAAACGACTTCGATGATGGGCAACCCGAACTCGGTGGCGAAATCCCAGTCCCGCTGGTCGCCGCCGGGCACCGCCATGATGGCACCGGTGCCGTAGCCGGCCAGCACGTAGTCGGCGATGAAGATCGGCACCTGTGCGCCGTTGACCGGGTTGACCGCGTGCACCCCGAGGAACACACCTGTCTTGGTCTTGTTTTCCTGGCGCTCCAGATCCGACTTGGCCGCAATCGCCGCGCGATAGGCGGCCACCGCGGCGGCCGGGGTATCCGCGCCGTAGGTCCAGCGCGTGTCGGTTCCGTCCGGCCACGCCTCCGAGACCAGGGTGTCGACCAGATCGTGTTCGGGTGCCAGCACCAGATACGTTGCGCCGAAGAGGGTGTCTGGGCGGGTGGTGAACACACCGATGTCCCCGGCCGGCGAGCCGAACTGCACCGAAGCACCGACGGAACGGCCGATCCAGTTGCGCTGCATGGCCTTGACCTTGTCCGGCCAGTCCAAGGTGTCCAGGTCGTCGAGCAGCCGGTCGGAGTAGGCGGTGATGCGCATCATCCACTGCCGCAGACGTTTCCGGAACACCGGGAAGTTACCGCGGTCACTGCGGCCGTCCGAGGTCACCTCTTCGTTGGCCAGCACGGTGCCAAGACCCGGGCACCAGTTGACCATCGAGTCCGCGCGGTAGACCAGCCGGTAGCCGTCGATCACATCGGCACGCTCACCGGCATCCAGGGCCGACCAGCTGCGGCCGTCATCGAGTGTCCTTGTGCCGGACTCGAATTCGGTGATCAAGTCGGACACCGGCCGAGCCTTGCCCACGGCGGGATCGAACCAGGCGTTGTAGATCTGCAGGAAGATCCACTGCGTCCACTTGTAGAAGTCGACATCGGTGGTGGAGAAACTGCGTCGTGCGTCATGCCCCAACCCCAAGCGCCCGAGCTGGCGCTTGAAGTTGACGATGTTGGCCTCGGTGCGGATGCGCGGATGGGTACCGGTCTGCACGGCGTACTGCTCGGCAGGCAGGCCGAACGAATCGAAGCCCAGCGCGTGCAGGACGTTGCGGCCCTGCATGCGGTGATAGCGGGCGTAGACGTCCGTGGCGATGTAGCCGAGTGGATGGCCGACGTGCAGGCCCTCCCCGGAAGGGTAGGGGAACATGTCCTGGACGAACATCTTGTCCGGGGGCACTGTCGTCCCGTCGGCGGGCGCCAGGGTGCCCACCGGGTTGGGCACGTGGAACGTGCCAAGGCGTTCCCACTTCTCCTGCCAGGTCTGCTCGATGCGCCCCGCCAGATCCGCGGAATAGCGGAATGCGGGGGTATCGGAGTCGGTGGCGGAAGTGGTCGTGTCGGTCACGCTGAACAGGGTATAAGGGCACCTCCGGGGGCCAAAAACGCGATGCGTGCCAGTGCTGCCGGTCACGGCTTCGTCTCGGTTGGGTTGCGGGGGTGTCAGCGCTTGGTTCCAGGTCGGTTCCAGCTCTGGGAAACGCCGCCGCGCCGGGGATACAGTCGGCCCCTGACCTGGGATGGCGCGCACTGTCGGGAGCGCCGCGCCAACCGACAGACCCGGAAAGGATCGATTGGCATGTTCGCCTATGTCACCGGCCGCGTACTCGCCGGAGGTGTCGCCGCAGGCATCGCAGGCGTGATGGGGCTTGCCGTGGCACCGGCCTCCGCTGAACCGGCAGTGCCGCTGCCTCCCGTACCTACACCGGCAACCATGGTCGAGCAGGCGGGCGTGGCCCCACTGGCTCCGGGCATCCCCGCCCAGCCGGCTGCTGCCGCCGTCGCGCCGCAGGCCCAGTACTCCCCGCAGGCCCAGTACGCGCCCCAGCTCCAGCAGGTCGCAGCTCCGGCGCTGACGCCCGCCACCTCAGGCACCATCCGCGAGTTCCTGACCAGCAAGGGCGCAACCCTGGAGCCGCAGAACCCGCGCACCTTCACCGCGCTGCACATCACCTTGCCCATGCCGCCGGGCTGGGCCCAGGTTCCCGACCCGAACGTGCCCGACGCGTTCGCGGTGATCGCCGACCGCGTCGGCGGCGACGGTCTGTACACGTCCAACGCACAGGTGGTGATCTACCGCGTCGTCGGCGGCGCATTCGATGCGACCGAGGCCAGCACCCACGGCTTCATCGACAGCCAGCAGCTGCCCAACTGGCAGTCCACCGACGCCTCGCTGGCACCGTTCGGCGGGTTCCCGTCGTCGCTGATCGAGGGCACCTACCAACAGAACGACATGACGCTGAACACGTCGCGCCGCCACGTGCTGGCGACCTCAGGGACCGACACCTATCTGGTGTCGCTGTCGGTGACCACCGCGGTCAGCCAGGTGGTCGCCGCGGCCGACGCCACCGAGGCGATCGTCAACGGCTTCAAGGTCACCGCGCCCACCGCGGCACCGGCGCCGCCGCCCGCCACCGCGCCCTGAGTTTTTGGGGGGCGCGGCTCACCTCGTAAAGTGAGCCCATGCTGATTGCCGGTGTGGTGTGCCTGTGCGCAGCGATTGCCGCCGCGGGCTCGGGTGTGTGGACGTTGACGCGACCGAAGAGCGCCGACCTGACGCAGCAGGTACTGCGTGCCGTGGCACCGATCCAGCTGGCCGCAGCAGTGATGCTGGCCGCAGGCGGTGTGGTGGGCATCGCTGTTCCCGCGCCCACCGGGCTGGTGGTGCTGGTGGTCTGTGTGGTGGGTGCGCTCGGCACCATCGTCGCCGGATCGTGGCAGGGCGCGCGCTTTGCGACCCGTCCGCAGCCGGCGTCGGACTGCGGCAGCAGTTGCGGATCGTGCACGCTGTCGTGCGCCAGCGGGTCACCGCTGGCCAACAAAGCCGGTTAGCTAGTTTCGGCTGACGTCGATCGGGTGTGTGGCCAGCAGCGACATCGGCATCGGCTGGCGACGCAGCACCCGCGACCACAGATCCACCCGCTGTTCCACCAATACGTCTGACGGCAGCGCCGACAACACCATCCAGTCGTTGCGCTCGATCTCCCCTTCGAGCTGACCGATGGTCCAGCCCGAATAGCCCGCGAAGATCCGCACTCCTTCGAGGACGGGTGCCAGGACATCAGGATCGGCGTCCAGATCCACCATCACCATCCGCCCGGCCACGTGCCGCAGACCGGGCACGCCCTGGGCGTCCATCCCGACCCGCAGCGTGCCGAGACACAACGCGGCATCCCGCTTGACCGGGCCGCCGACGAACATGGTCTTGGGCTTCGCCGCCAGCTTGGCCCACTGCGGCAGCACGTTGTAGACAGCGGTCTCGCTGGGCCGGTTGAGCACCACGCCGAGGGTGCCGCCGTCGTTGTGTTCCACGACGTAGATGACGCTGCGCCGGAAGGTCGGCTCCAGCAGATCGGTGTTGGCCAACAACAACGTTCCCGCGCGCACCCGGTGTGCCGCGGGTGCGACGTAATCCTCGGGGTCTTCCGACTGGGCCACGCACCCATCATGGCACCAGGGCAGCGCTGTCGTGGCGAACAACGGCGGCGTGACGGATATTTGTAGGCTGGTCTCCTGTCGTGGCGCTGACGCGTCCATCCGCGCTTGAGGGAAGTGATCTCGTGGTCGACGCGCGTGGCGCCGTGGCGTTGTGGCGCGCGGTCCGCGCTCTGCCGCAGTTCTGGCGGTTGATGGAGCTGCGGCTGGCAAGTCAGTTCGGTGACGGCCTATTCCAGGCCGCCCTGGCGGGGGCACTGCTGTTCAATCCGGACCGCGCCGCGACACCGTGGGCCGTCGCGGGCTCGTTCGCCGTGCTCTTCCTGCCGTACTCGCTGCTGGGCCCCTTCGCCGGTGCGCTGCTGGACCGCTGGGACCGGCGTCTGGTGCTGGTGGGGGCCAACCTGGGCCGGCTGGTGTCGATCATGGTCGTCGGCGTGCTGCTGGCCGTCGGCGCGGGCGATCTGCCGATCCTGTGCGGAGCGTTGATCGTCAACGGGTTCACCCGGTTCGTCGCCTCCGGTCTGTCGGCGTCGCTGCCGCATGTGGTGCCCCGCGCGCAGGTGGTGACGATGAACTCGGTAGCCACCGCGGCGGGCGCGTTCGCGACGTTCCTCGGCGCCGACTTCATGCTGCTGCCGCGGTGGTTGATCGGCGCCAACGATGCCGGCGCCTCGGCCGTGATCTTCATGGTGACGGTGCCGGTGGGACTGGCGCTGGTGCTTGCCCTGCGGTTTCCCGCCCATGTGCTCGGGCCCGACGACACCGTGCGTGCCATCCACGGATCGGTGTTCTACGCGGTGTCGACGGGCTGGATTCACGGCTTCCGCACCGCGGCGGCCGTGCCGACCGTGGCCGCGTCGCTCATGGGCCTGGCCGCGCACCGGATGGCCTTCGGCATCAACAGCCTGCTGGTACTCGTGATCGTCCGGCACACCGACACCCCGCAGGTGGCGGTGGCGGGCCTCGGCACGGCGGTGCTGTTTCTGTCGGCGACCGGCCTGGGTGCCTTCCTGGCCAATCTCTACACACCGGCACTGGTGCGACGCTGGGGACGCTATGCCAGCGTCAACGGCGCACTTCTGGCTGCCGCGGTGATCCAGCTTTCGGCCGTGACGCTGGATCTGCCGGTGATGGTTTTGTGTGGCTTCCTGCTCGGCTCGGCCGGACAGGTGGTGAAGCTCTGCGCCGACAACGCCATGCAGATCGACGTCGACGACGCTCTGCGTGGACACATGTTCGCCGTACAGGATTCGCTGTTCTGGGTGTCGTTCATCGCGGCTATCACCCTGGCTGCGGCTGTCATCCCCGACGACGGTCATGCGCCCGGCTTGGTGGTCACCGGGGCGGCGTTCTATCTTCTGGGACTGGCCGCCAATGCCGTGGTCGGCCGCCGCGCCGCCCGCTGACGCAGTCGTTGACGTAGTGCCGCCGGAGCCGGGGTGGGGGTCTGAGGGCCCGCGCCACGTACCGCATAGGGTGACGCCATGGCCGATGCCGGTCCGCTGATCGCGGAGCTCACCGCCGAAAGTGACGAGCTGGACGCGCTGGTGGCTGACCTGAGCCCCTCGCACTGGCAGACGATGACGCCGGCACCGGGCTGGACCATCGCACATCAGATCGCGCATCTGTTGTGGACCGACCGGTTGGCGGTGCTCGCGGTCACCGACGAATCGGCCTTCGCCGACGCGCTCACGGCGGCCGCGGCCAACCCGTCGGGATTCGTGGACGCCGGTGCCGAGGAGGTGGCGGCTTCGCCCGACCTGCTGGCGTCATGGCGGTCCACCCGGGCGATGCTGCACGCATCGCTGCGCGCCGTGCCCGAGGGCCGCAAGCTGCCGTGGTTCGGGCCGCCGATGAGCCCGGCGTCGATGGCCACCGCACGGCTGATGGAGACCTGGGCGCACGGTCTCGATGTGGCCGACACGCTCGGGGTGCGTCGGGTTCCTACCTCGCGGTTGCGGTCCATCGCCCACCTCGGTGTGCGAACTCGTGACTTCGCCTTTACCGTTCATGGCTTGACTCCGCCGGCGGAGTTGTTTCACGTGGAACTACGCGGGCCCGCCGGTGAGAGCTGGGTGTGGGGTCCCGAGGACGCCGCGCAACGAGTCAGCGGCTCCGCCGAGGACTTCTGCTTCCTGGTGACGCAGCGCCGTCCGCTGGCCGAATTGGACGTGACGGCAACGGGTTCCGATGCGCAGCAGTGGTTGACGATTGCGCAGGCATTCGCGGGGCCGCCCGGCGCGGGCCGATGAGCGCTTGCGCGAAGAGGAGCCACGCCACATCCAACCCCGCGCGGGCCGATGAGCGCTTGCGCGAAGAGGAGCCACGCCACATCCAACCCGGCGCGGGCCGATGAGCGCTTGCGCGAAGAGGAGCCGCGCCGCATCCAACCCCGCGTGGGCCGATTTTGCCGGCCTGTCGGCCGAGGACACACGCTCGGCTCAGAGCGTCTGGGCGCTGTCGGCGGCACCGTCGCCGTCGGCATCAGCCAGCTTGACGTCCCACCGGCCGTCGCCGTCGGTGTCGACGTACCCGACCCGGCCGTCGTCGCTGAGCACCCGATCGGCCAGCCCGTCTGAGTCACTGTCCACCAAAAGGTCGTCGACCGCGCCGTCGGCGTCGAAGTCCACCATCGGTCCCCCCGTCGACTCCAGGCCGTCGAGACTCAGCCACCGCAGCGGCCGCCCCGGCCCGTCGGCAGGTACCGCCCACGTGCCGGAACCGTCGTCGGTGAACCACCCGGCATCACCGTCGAGATCCAGCACGGCGTACTCGGCGACCCCGTCCCCGTCGAGGTCGACCAGGGCATCGTCGAGCAGGCCGTCACGGTCGAAATCCAGCGCCACGCCGTCGAAGACACCGTCGCCGTCGGTGTCGACATCCGGCGTACCCGACCACATCGAAGCGGTGCCGTCCTCGGCACCCAGGCAATAGTCCATACCCGTTAGTCGGGCGTGGAGCCCCTCTGGTTCCACCACTGCAACAACTCGGCCACCGCCTCGTCGTGCTCCAGTGGCCCACGCTCCATCCGCAGATCCTTCAGGTAGCGCCAGGCCTGGCCCACCTCGGGACCCGCCTGGATGCCCAGCAGTTCCATGATCGCGTTGCCGTCGAGATCCGGGCGCACCTTGGCCAGATCCTCCTGCTCGGCGAGCTCCGCGATGCGCCGCTCCAGGTGGTCGTAGTTGGCCTGCAGGCGCGCGGCGCGACGCTTGTTGCGAGTGGTGCAGTCGGCGCGCACCAGCTTGTGCAGCCGCGCCAGCAGCGGGCCCGCGTCGGTGACGTAGCGACGCACCGCGGCGTCGGTCCATTTGCCGTCGCCGTAACCGTGGAAGCGCAGGTGCAGATACACCAGCTGGGACACGTCGTCGACCATCTGCTTGGAGTACTTCAGCTCGCGCATGCGTTTGCGGACCATCTTGGCGCCCACCACCTCGTGATGGTGAAAGCTCACCCCGCCGTCGGACTCGTGCTTGCGAGTGGCCGGTTTGCCGATGTCATGCAGCAGCGCCGACCACCGCAACACCAGGTCCGGGCCTCCACCTTCAGAACCCAGGGGTTCCTCCAGATCGATGGCCTGGCGCAGCACGGTCAGCGAGTGCTCATACACATCCTTGTGCTGATGGTGCTCGTCGATCGCCATCCGCATACCGCCGATCTCGGGCAGCACCTGCTCCCCCAGCCCGGTGTCGACCAGCAGCTGGATGCCGGCCACCGGATCCGCGCCGAGCATCAATTTGTCCAGCTCGGCGCTGATCCGCTCCGGGGTGATCCGCGCCATCTGCGGGGCCATGTCCGTGATCGCCGTCCGGACCCGCGGCGCCACCTCGAAGCGCAGCTGCGAGACGAACCTGGCCGCCCGCAGCATCCGCAGCGGATCGTCGCCGAAGGACGACTCCGGCGCCGCAGGCGTGTCGAGCACGCGTGCCACCAGCGCCGCCAACCCTCCGAGTGGGTCCAGGAACTCCCCCGGCCCCGAGCCGGTGATCCGCACCGCCATCGCGTTGACTGTGAAATCACGGCGCACCAGGTCGTCGGCGAGGCTGTCGCCGAACCGGACCTGCGGGTTGCGCGACACCTGGTCATAGGTGTCGGCGCGGAAAGTGGTGATCTCCACCCGCACCCCGTGGCGCGCCGCGCCGACGGTGCCGAATTCGATTCCGGTGGTCCACATGGCCTCGGCCCAGGGACGCAGGATCTTCTGGATCTCGTCGGGGCGCGCGTCGGTGGTGAAGTCGAGGTCGTACGGGAGACCGTCACCGGGCTGCGGGAGCCGTCCCAGCAGCGCGTCACGCACCGGACCGCCCACCAGGTACAGCTGCCGTCCGGCGGCTTCGAACGCAGCGCCGACGGCACACAACACCTCGGCATGCCCGTTCAGCCTCACCGCTGCACCGGCCAGCAGTTCGGCTTCATTCAGGGCGTCTGACACGTTCAATGAGCCTAGATGGCCGCGCCGGTCCGTCGATCACCGACCGGCGAGTGACGCAAGAGGCACAGCTGGCGCCAGCTACTATCGCTTGGGTGTCGGACGGCGAGCAGGCCAAACCACGACGGCGCCGCGGTCGCCGTCGGGGTCGCCGTGCCGCAGGGCCGCCGCAGAACGCCCCGGAGGCCAGTGCGGCCGAGACCGCTCCCCCAGCTCAGCCCCCAGAGGCCGAGACGGCCAAGCCGCGTCGTCCGCGGCAGAACAAAAACCCTGGGCGGCTGCGCACCGTCCACGAGACATCGGCGGGTGGGCTGGTGATCGACGGGCTCGACGGTCCGTTCGAAGAGCAGGTCGCCGCCTTGATCGGACGCATCGACCGGCGCGGCCGGATGCTGTGGTCGCTGCCGAAGGGCCATATCGAACAGGGCGAGACCGCCGAGCAGACCGCCATCCGTGAAGTCGCCGAGGAGACAGGTATCGAGGGCAAGGTCCTGGCCGCTCTGGGCAGCATCGACTACTGGTTCGTCACCGAGGGCAGGCGGGTGCACAAGACCGTGCACCACTATCTGATGCGCTTTTCCGGTGGAGAACTGTCCGACGAGGACGTCGAGGTCACCGAAGTGGCCTGGGTGCCCGTCCGTGAGCTGCCGTCGAAACTGGCCTATGCCGACGAACGCAAACTCGCCGAAGTGGCAGGCGAACTGATCCACAAGCTGCAGACCGACGGTCCGGCGGCGCTACCGCCACTACCCCGCAGCACCCCACGCCGCCGGCCACAGACGCATTCACGCGCCCGACGTCGCCGTCCCGACGAGTCCGCACCCGGCCGGGCGGGCGGCTGCGGACAGGGCCCGTGACGCCGCGGCGGCGCCGCTTGCGCAGGTTCTCGATCACGGCGCCCCGCTTCATCACCATCTCGCTCCTGCTGGCCATGCTCGTCCTGCCCGCCGCACTGCCCCAGGCCGCGGCTGCGGAGCCGGGTGAGGCTCAGTTCCTGGTGATCCACGTCGACCGCGTCACCCCCGAATCCGTCACCACCACCGGCCCACCCACCGTCACCGTGTCGGGCACTGTCGAAAACGTCGGTGACCGCCCGGTGCGTGATGTGGTGGCGCGCCTGGAACGTGCCCCGGCCGTCGAGAACTCCAGCCAGCTGCGCACCGACCTCGGTGGCGAGAACAGCCAGTTCAGTCCCGTCGGCGAGTTCATCGACATCTCCGAGGAACTGCAACACGGCCAGCAGGCACCGTTCGTGCTGTCCTATCCCCTGCGCTCGACCACCGAACCCGCCCTGGACATCCAGACCCCCGGCGTCTACCCACTGCTGGTGAACGTCAACGGCACACCGGATTACGGCGACCCGGCCCGCCTCGACGACGCCCGGTTCCTGCTCCCCGTGCTCGGGGTGCCCAGGGCCGACGCACCTCCCGGTGAGGACCCCGGCGTCGACGTGGCTGACGTGGTGGCTCCCGACACCTCCCGCCCGGTCCCGGTGACGATGCTGTGGCCCCTGGCCGATCGCCCGCAACTCGCACCCGGAGTGCCCGGCGGCACCACCCCGGTGCGGCTGGCGGACGACTCGCTGGCCACCTCACTGGCTCCCGGCGGCAGGCTCGACATGCTGCTGGCGGCCGCCGAGTTCGCCACCGGACCCACCGTGGACCCCGGCGGTGAGATCACCCGCGCACTGTGTCTGGCCGTGGACCCGGACCTGCTGGTCACCGTCAACGCGATGACGGGCGGCTACGTGGTGGGTAACTCCGCCAATCCACTGGCCCCGCCCAGCAATCCGGGCGGTGGGCAGGCCGCGGCGACGGCGTGGCTGGACCGGCTACGTGAGCTGGCCGGCCGGATGTGCGTCACGGCGACGCCGTACGCCCAGGCCGACCTCGACGCCGTCGACCGCGTCGGCGACCCGAACCTCGGCACGTTCGCCACCACCACGGTCTTCGATCTGGTGGACCAGATCCTCGGGGTCACCTCGACCCGCGGGGTGACCGTGGTGGGCGACGGCCCACTGACCAGCCGCGTGGTGCACCTGCTGACCGACCACGGACCCACCGTGGCGATCGCGGCGGCCGACGGCTTCGCCACGGACGAGAACACCGGTGACCCGGTCACCGCCGACCTGTCCCCGCGACGGCTGTCCGGGCAGGTGGTGACAGTGCCGTTCGATCCCACAGTGGGTGCCGCGCTGGCTGCCCTCGGAAGTCCTCCGACGTCGCCGTCGTATCTGGACTCGTCTCTGACGGTGCCGCTGGACCACGATTCCGAGGTGTCACGACGCCAGGACGCGCTGTCGGCCATGGTGTGGCGCGGCTTGCACCCGAGCACCGAACCGCGCGCTCAGGTGCTGGTGCCACCGCTGACGTGGAACCCCGATGCCGACGACGCCCAAGCGGTGCTGACCACCCTGGCCACCAGCATCCGCTCCGGCCTCGCGGTGCCGGAGCCGCTGGCGGACGTCATCGCCGGCGCGGAGGCGGTGCACGGTCCGCTGCAGCCGGTCTCCGCGGCCGCTGACAACAATCAACAGGGCCGCATCGACGACGCCGTGGTAGCGCAGCTGTCCGGCGAACTGGGCCGGCTGTGGGGGCTCACAGCGGCGCTGACCACCAACACCCAGACCGGCCTGACGGGTGTGGCGTACACCGCGCCGCTGCGCGAGGACATGCTGCGCGCGCTCAGTCAGTCCGAGCCTGCGCAATCCCGCAACGAACTGGCCCGGCAACGCCTGGGGGTGGTCGGCGGCACCATCGAGGACCTGTTCGGCGCCGTCACCATCGTCAACCCGGGTGGCGCGTACACCCTGGCCACCGAACGCAGCCCGCTGCCGCTGGCTCTGCGCAACGACCTGGCGGTGCCCATCCGGGTGCGCCTGAACCTCGACGTCCCTCCGGGGATGACGGTCGAAGACATCGGTGAGCAGGAGCTGCCGCCGGGTTACCTGCCGATCCGGGTGCCCATCGAGGTGCACTTCACCCAGCGCGTCGCCGTCGACGTGTCGCTGCGCACCCCGGACGGGCTGGCTCTGGGTGAGCCGGTACGGCTGTCGGTGAACTCCAACGCCTACGGTCAGGTGCTGTTCTTCATCACCTTGGCAGCGGGCGCCGTGCTGGCACTGCTGACCGGACGCCGGCTGTGGCACCGCTTCCGCGGCCAACCCGACCGCGCGGATCTGGACCGTCCCGAACCCGGGCAGACGTGAGCACCACCGGGCGCCAACCACAGCGGCGCATCCCAGCGGGCAAGCCCAGTGAGCCGCCCCGAAGCACCCGGCAGGATCCCCGCCGCCCAACCCGCCCGCAGCCCGTCTACGTCAAGCGCACCCCTGCCACCAAAGCGGTGCGCGCTGAATTGTCCGATTCGGCGGTGGTGTCGCGGTCGTGGGGCATGGCGTTCGCGACGCTGATCAGCCGGATCACCGGCTTCATCCGCATCGTGTTGCTGGCGGCCATCCTGGGCGCGGCGCTGTCGAGCACCTTCACGGTGGCCAACCAGCTGCCCAACATGATCGCCGCATTGGTGCTCGAAGCCACTTTCACCGCGATCTTCGTGCCTGTGCTCACCCGCGCCGAACGCGATGATCCAGACGGCGGGGCGGCCTTCGTCCGGCGGCTGGTCACCCTGGCCACCGCGCTGCTGCTGGCCACCACGGTGCTGTCGGTGCTCGGCGCGCCGCTGCTGGTGCGGCTGATGCTCGGCGACGATCCACAGGTCAACGAACCCCTGACGACGGCCTTCGCGTATCTGCTGCTGCCCCAGGTGATCTTCTACGGCCTGGCGTCGGTGTTCATGGCGATCCTGAACACCCGCAACGTCTTCGGTGCGCCCGCCTGGGCACCCGTGGTGAACAACATCGTCGCCATCACCACCCTGGTGGTCTACCTGCTGGTGCCCGGAGAGCTGTCGGTGGACCCGGTGGAGATGGGCAATACCAAGCTGCTCGTCCTCGGAATCGGCACCACCCTGGGCGTCGTGGCGCAGACCGCAATCCTGTTCGTGGCCATCCGCAAAGAGAAGATCAGCCTGCGCCCACTGTGGGGCATCGACGACCGGCTCAGACGCTTCGGTGCCATGGCCTCGGCGATGGTGCTCTACGTCTTGATCAGCCAGGTGGGTCTGGTGATCGGTAACCAGATCGCCAGCACCGCAGCGGCTTCCGGGCCGGCCATCTACAGCTACACCTGGCTGGTGCTGCAACTGCCGTTCGGCATCATCGGGGTGACGGTGCTGACGGTGGTGATGCCGCGGCTGTCCCGCAACGCCGCCGCCGAGGACACCAAGGCCGTGCTGGCTGATCTGTCGCTGGCCACCCGGCTGACCATGATCACGCTGATCCCGATCGTCGCAGTGATGACCGTCGGCGGCACCGCGATCGGCAGCGCGCTGTTCGCCTACGGGAACTTCGGTCAGGTGGACGCCAACTACCTCGGCCTGGCGATCGCACTGTCGGCGTTCACGCTGATCCCCTATGCCCTGGTGCTGTTGCAGCTGCGCGTCTTCTACGCCAGGGAGCAGCCGTGGACCCCGATCGCCGTCATCGTCGTGATCACCGCGGTGAAGATCGCGGCGTCGTTCGCAGCGCCGCACCTGACCGACAACCCGGAGATGGTGGCGGGATATCTGGGCCTGGCAAACGGCCTGGGCTTCCTGGCCGGCGCCGTGCTCGGTCACATACTGCTGCGCCGCACCCTGGTGCCCCGGGGTGGTCGCCTGCTGGAGCTGCCGGTGGTGCGAACCATCCTGGTGACCATCACGGCATCACTGCTGGCTGGCCTGGCGGGCGTGGTGGTCGACCAGCTGTTGGGGCTGGAGTCGCTGACCACCAACGCCGGCGCGATGGGCTCACTGCTGCGGCTGAGCATCCTCGGTGTGCTGATGCTGGGCATCGTGGGCGTGGTGCTGGTGTGGGCCAAGGTGCCCGAGGCATCGGCAGCTGTGTCGATGGTGCGCCGCCGGCTGAGACCGAGTATCGGCCGAGCTGACCCAGGATCGACGGCTGTGGGCGTCCCGTACCCTGAGCACAGGAATCTGCCGGGAGGGCGGCCCAGCCGTCCGCCCGCACCGCGCGGCGGAATGGGGAAAGGACCGATGGCGAGCGACGAGACCTCGGGCGACCCGGAAACCGGGACCCCGACGACCAAGCTGCCCCAGACCGCCGACGAGTTCCAACCCGACTTCCACCCGGACTTCGAGTCCGAAGCACCCACCTCGCACGTCGGGAAGGTGCCAGCTCCGGAACCGCCGAAGCGGCCAGGCGCCGATTTCGCCGGCGATCCGACCCGCGAACCGATCGCGTTCGATGCTCCCCGCGAACCTGTGATGGATGGGGCAGCCCCGGACGACGTCCACCTGATCCCCGGCGCCAGCATCGCCGGCGGCCGGTACCGGCTGCTGGTGTTCCACGGCGGGCCGCCGAATCTGCAGTTCTGGCAGGCACTGGACACCGCGCTGGATCGCCAGGTCGCACTGACGTTCGTCGACCCGGACGGCACCCTGGCCGACGACGAACTCGACGCCATTCTCAGTAACACACTCAAGCTGTCCCGCATCGATCTGCCCGGTATCGCACGGGTGCTGGACGTGGCCCGCAGCGGCTCGGGTGGACTGGTGGTGTCCGAGTGGATCCGGGGCGGATCACTGCAGGAGGTGGCCGATACGTCTCCGTCGCCCATCGGCGGGGCGCGGGCCATCCAGTCACTGACGGCCGCCGCCGATGCCGCCCACAAGGCCGGGGTGGCGCTGTCGCTCGACCATCCCAGCCGTGTCCGGGTCAGCATCGAAGGTGATGTCGCCCTGGCGTTCCCCGCGACACTGCGCAACGCCGATCCCGAAGACGACATCCGTGGCATCGGCGCAGCCTTGTACGCCCTGCTGGTCAACCGCTGGCCGCTGTCGGAGCACGGCACCCCCAGCGGGCTGGCCAAAGCCGACACGGATTCGGCAGGACATCCCGTGGAACCGGCGACGGTGGACCCCGACATCCCGTTCCCGATCTCGGCGGCGGCTTCCCGCTCCGTCCAGCCTGGCGGTGGAATCCGCACCGCCGCAACGCTTTTGAATCTGCTGCAACAGGCCACCGCAGAGGCCGACCGCACCGACCTGCTGGAACCGGTACCGTCCGGGCCCGCGCAACGCGGGCTGGCCGCCAGACTGGCCTCCACCGATGACCCGGACTCCCGCAGCCGCAAGCGACGTGGGGTGCTGATCGGTCTCGGCGCAGCCGCCGTGGTGATCGTGGTGGCGCTGGTGCTGCTCGCCTCGGTGCTCAGCCGCATCTTCGGTGACGTCGGCGGCACCAGCATCGGCGACCAGCTGGGCCTCAATCCACCGTCTGAAGAGTCGTCGAGTTCGCCGGCGTCCGCCACCCCCGGCAGCACGGTGCGACCCGTCGCCGCGACGGTGTACTCACCCCAGGGTGAGGCCGACAACCCCGGTCAGGCCAGCGCTGCGTTCGACGGTGACAGTGCAACCGGATGGGCCACCGACACCTATTCCGATCCCGACCCCTTCCCGAGTTTCAAGAACGGTGTCGGCCTGGTTCTGCAGCTGCCGTCACCGACTCGGGTGGCCTCCGTCGAGCTGCAAGTGCCGAGCACCGGGACGCAGGTCCAGATCCGGGCCGCTTCGACGGCCAATCCGGCCACGCTCGAAGACACCACCGCGCTGACCCAGCCGCAGACCATGCAAACCGGCAAGAACACCATCCAGGTGAACGCCGAGGCGCCCACCACCTATCTGCTCGTGTGGATCTCGAAAATGGGCACCACCGACGGCCAGAGCCGTACCGAACTCAACAACATCGTGGTCCGCGCCGCCTCGTAGCTGTGCACAGGGCGCCGCCGCGGTGAAGTGCCCGGCGCCGCACCGCGCCCTACCGTCTGGGCGTGCCCAGGATCACCGCAGAAACCGCCCGCAGTGACGCAGACCTGCTGGCCGCCCATGCCGCTGGTGACCCGCACGCGTTCGGCGAGCTGTTCCGCCGCTACCACACCCCGCTGATCCGGTTCGCCCGCAAGCACTCCCGCTGCCGCGAGGACGCCGCCGACGCGGTCCAGGAAGCCATGCTGGCGGTGCACCGCGGAGCACCGACGTTTCGCAGTCACTCCACGGTGGGCACGTGGCTCTTTCGCATCGTGTCGAACAAGTGCGTGGACCAGCGGCGCCGCGATCAGCGCTGGAGAGCTTTCCCCGGGGACCGTGACTGGGAGGTTCCCGTCGATCCTTGTGATGCGATACCCACCACCCACCTGATCCACCTGGCACTTGCACTGTTGCCCGTGGATCAGCGTGCCGCGGTAGTGGCGGTCGACATGCAGGGGTACGCGGTGGCTGACGCCGCCCGGCTGCTGGGTGTCCCAGCCGGCACGGTCAAGAGTCGGTGCGCACGGGGCCGGGCCAAACTGGCGGTACTGCTCGCGGACGCCGATGCGAGAAACTGACAGGGTGCTGTATCCCACCAACCGTCGTCGGCGGAACCGTCCCGCCCATGCGGCCCGCCCACCCCTGCGGGTGGCCGGAGCGCTGGCAGGCCTGGTGGCCATCGTGGTGGCAGTGGTGGTGGCAGTGCGCGCCTTCAGCGGCGACCCGGCCCCGGCCGCGGACACCCTCGTGACGGCGCGGTCCCTGACCGTCACCATCCCGCAGCACGTGGTTCCGCTGACCGCCGACGAGCTCGCGGACCTGCAGACTCAACCCCCTGATCTGGGCGTCCTGGCCCAGCCCGCGCGGCTGTCCTCCTGCCTGGCCGGCCTGGGCTACCCATCGGCCACCGAAGTGTTGGGGGCCCGCCCCGTCGAGATCAACGGCCGCCCCGCGGTGGTGCTGCTGTTGGCTGCCGACGACCCCGCCCTGGTGACCGCGCTGGCGGTGACGCCGCAGTGCAGTGTTGCCAACACCGGGCTGCTGGCGGACACCACTGTGCCCAGGACTTCCCGGCCATGACATCGAGCGCCGTGGCGCGTCCGGGAACACCCCCGCTTACCCTGGTGTTGCAAGAGCAGATCGTTCATACGTGTGAGAAAGGCCCGCATGACTGAGCAATCGTCCATTCATGACGTCATCGTCATCGGATCCGGCCCCGCCGGATACACCGCGGCCGTCTACACCGCGAGGGCGAACCTGTCCCCCGTTGTCTTCGAGGGCACGTCGTTCGGCGGCGCGCTGATGACCACCACCGAAGTCGAGAACTTCCCCGGCTTCAAGGACGGGATCATGGGCCCCGAGCTCATGGACCAGATGCGCGAGCAAGCGCTGCGTTTCGGCGCCGACCTGCAGATGGAGGACGTCGAGGCCGTCGACCTCGAGGGTCCCGTCAAGACCGTGACCACCGCGGGCGGCGAGGTGTATCGCACCCGCGCCGTCATTCTGGCCATGGGCGCCGCTGCCCGCTACCTCGGCGTTCCCGGCGAACAAGAGTTGCTGGGCCGTGGTGTCAGCGCCTGCGCCACCTGTGACGGTTTCTTCTTCAGGGACCAGGACATCGCCGTCATCGGCGGCGGTGACTCCGCCATGGAGGAAGCCACCTTCTTGACCAAGTTCGCTCGTAGTGTGACGCTGGTCCACCGCCGCGAGGAGTTCCGCGCGTCCAAGATCATGCTCGAGCGCGCTCAGGCCAACGAGAAGATCCGCTTCCTGACCAACAAGCAGGTCCTGGCCGTCGAGGGTGAAGGCACCGTCAGTGGCCTGAAGGTCCGTGACACGGTCACCGGCGAGGAAACCACGTTGGCGGTGACCGGCGTGTTCGTCGCCATCGGACACGACCCGCGGTCAGCGCTGGTCCGCGGCATCGTCGACCTCGACCCCGAGGGCTACGTCCTGACCAAGGGCCGCACCACCGCCACCTCGGTGGAAGGCGTGTTCGCCGCAGGCGACCTGGTGGACCACACCTACCGGCAGGCCATCACCGCCGCCGGTATGGGCTGTTCGGCGGCCATCGACGCCGAACGCTGGCTGGCTGAAACTCCCGTACCTTCGCAGAACCCCGACACCGATCTGATTGGAGCACCGCAATGAGCGCCGACAGCGCCACCGTCACCGTTTCCGACGACTCGTTCACCCAGGACGTCCTCAACAGCACCACGCCGGTACTGGTGGACTTCTGGGCCACCTGGTGCGGGCCGTGCAAGATGGTGGCCCCGGTACTCGAGGAGATCGCCAGTGAGAAAGCGGGCCAGCTCACGGTCGCCAAGCTCGATGTGGACGCCAACCCCGAGACCGCCCGAGATTTCCAGGTGGTCTCCATCCCGACCATGATTCTGTTCCAGAACGGCGAGGCCGTGAAGCGCATCGTCGGGGCCAAAGGCAAGGCTGCCCTGCTGCGCGAACTCGGTGACGTGGTTTCCTAGTACGTAGTTTCAAGGCCGGAGCGCGCGTGTCGCTGACGGCACGCGCGCTCGCCTGGTGTTTTACGGAATCGGGCCGCCGTCTGAGAGAATACTGACTAGTCTGCCTTGCCCTGGTTGGCTGCTTCTTCGGCCGCCAACCTCCGTGACCGAAGGGCCCTGTACATGTCGAGTCCGCGCCGCGGAGAAGCCGGTGACGCTTTGCGTCTCGGCGATCGTGGTGTCGCGGTTGCCGAAATCAGGGGTGCTCTGGGAGCGCTGGGTCTGATTGAGAACCCCGACGATGATCTGACCACCGGCCGCCACGTCGCCGCCGACGTCTTCGACGCCGACCTGGACCATGCGGTACGCGATTTTCAGCAGCGACGTGGTCTGCTGGTCGACGGGATCGTGGGCGAAGCAACCTACCGCGCACTCAAAGAAGCCTCCTACCGGCTGGGCGCACGTACCTTGCACCACCAGTTCGGCGCGCCGATGTACGGAGACGACGTCGCCACCCTGCAGGCCCGCCTGCAGGATCTCGGCTTTTACACCGGCATGGTCGACGGCCATTTCGGCTTGCAGACCCACACCGCGCTGAGTTCCTACCAGCGGGAGTACGGACTGGCGTCCGACGGGATCTGTGGTCCGGAGACCCTGCGGTCCCTGTACTTCCTTGGCCCGCGGGTCACCGGTGGGTCACCCCATGCCATCCGGGAAGAAGAGCTGGTGCGTCGGTCCGGACCCAAGCTCTCCGGCAAGCGGATCATCATCGATCCGGGCCGCGGCGGTGCCGACCACGGTTTGATCACACAGGGTCCAGAAGGCCCGATCAGCGAAGCAGACGTGTTGTGGGACTTGGCAAGTCGACTCGAAGGTCGGATGACGGCCATCGGCATGGAGACGTTCTTGTCCCGGCCGGCCAATCACAGCCCCTCGGACGCCGAGCGGGCCGCCACCGCCAACGCGGTGGGTGCCGACCTGATGATCAGCCTGCGGTGTGCCACCCAGGCGTCCCCTGCGGCCAATGGCGTCGCCACCTTCCACTTCGGCAACTCCCACGGATCTGTGTCCACCATCGGCCGTAACCTGGCCAGCTTCATCGAACGGGAAGTGGTGGCGCGCACCGGTTTACGTGACTGCCGCACCCACGGCCGCACGTGGGACCTGCTGCGACTCACCCGGATGCCCACCGTACAGGTGGACATCGGCTACATCACCAATCCCCGTGACCGGGCCATGCTGGTGTCATCGCAGACTCGTGATGCCATCGCCGAAGGTGTGCTGGCCGCAGTCAAGCGGTTGTATCTGCTGGGCAAGAACGACCGTCCCACAGGCACTTTCACGTTTGCCGAACTACTGGCTCACGAAGCAGCCATGGGCCAGGCGGCGGCAGCCCGACTCAGCGGCTCCTGAGAGCCCCCTGCCGGAACGCACGCACTGCGGCGGACCCGGCCCCCACCGGCACCTGCAGTTGTGCGCTCTCCAGCAGACGTTCCAGTGCTGCCTCCACTTCGGCTTTCCAACCGAGGCCCTTGTCGAGTTCCAGCCTCAGCCGCGGGAAGTAGCGGTGGTGGGACACCACGACAAAGCCGACCTCCTGGAGGAAGTCGGCTTCGATCATGCATTGGTCGAAGGCGCAGTCGCCGAGCGCTTCCACTGCCAAGTCCAGCGTGGGGTCCGCTGTCGCCGGATCCAGTAGCTCTGCCGCGTCAGCGGTGCGGCCAAAGGCTTCCAACGCACGGACACCGCGGCGCACCATCTCGGTGACCACCTGTGCCACCAGGCTGTGCGCCAGACCATCGATGCCCGCCTCGACGCCCATGGAGGTGAGCAGGACCGCGTCGGCGCTCACCGGACCCGTCGGGAATCGCAGCGCCCGGGGCACCGCGTGCGGCGGGGCGTACAGAATGTAGCCGAGACAGGGCGGCTCGCTGTCGGTGTCGTCGGCAGCGGGTATGGCCGAGGCCACCTGGCCGCACGAGCCCCACTCGAGCATGACCATCGACAGCCACGCTTCTTTCTCGAACTCAGGATCTGTCAGGTGATCCTCTCCCCCGACTGTGTCCGGATCGACTTCCCAGAAGACACATCGGCGGGCGTGCTTGGGCAACTGCTCGAACGCCTCGAGGCGTAGCGGAGATATACGAGCAGACACTTAGCTTCCCGGGCCTTTCTGCGGAGCGAGCCCCTCCAGGATAGGAGAGAATCGCCGTACCCGGCCAGGACGCGGCCCGATTGTCGAAGCTCCGCGCACCGAAGGGTGAATCTGCTTGTGTCTCAACAGGTTTCCACCGTTGGTGGCCGATTCACAGCGTCCAGACCATCGTGGCGTCACAGTGACGTTTCTCCCGAAGGTAACCGGTCACAGAAAAACGACGCACTCACGACTTGTTTCGGTCCATCATGTCCACGATGCGCTGCAAGTCGTCCACGGATCCGAACTCCACTACGATCTTGCCTTTGCGCTTACCCAGGCTCACTGTGACCCGGGTGTCGAATGCCCCTGACAACCGCTCGGCGACATCCTGCAGACCCGGCATCTGGATCGGCTTGCGGCGCGGGGCCGACGGAGCCTTTCCATCACCTCGGTTGGCCAGCGTCACGGCTTCCTCGGTGGCTCGCACCGACAGGCCCTCCGCCACGATGCGTGCTGCCAGTTCCTCCTGCGCCTCGGCTCCCGCTTCCAACGCCAACAGCGCCCGGGCGTGGCCCGCGGACAGCACTCCCGCAGCCACCCGACGTTGGACCGCAATCGGCAGGCGGAGCAGTCGGATCATGTTCGTGATCAACGGCCGCGAACGCCCGATACGCGAGGCCAGTTCGTCGTGGGTGACCCCGAACTCGTCGAGCAGCTGTTGGTACGCAGCCGCCTCTTCCAACGGATTGAGCTGGGCGCGGTGGATGTTCTCCAGCAGTGCGTCGCGCAGCATGTCATTGTCGGTGGTCTCCCGGACAATCGACGGGATGGTCGCCAGGCCCGCCTCTTGGGAAGCACGCCAGCGCCGCTCCCCCATCACCAACTGGTAGCGGGCCGGTGCGCCGGGAGCGTCCGTCGGAAGCGCGCGCACCACAATCGGCTGCATCAGGCCGAATTCTTTGATGGAGTGCACCAGCTCGTTCAGCGCCTCCTCGTCGAAGACCTGTCGCGGCTGGCGCGGGTTGGGCTCGATCGCAGCCGGATCGATTTCCCGATACACCGCGCCGGCTTCGTTGACCGCCGCGGGCGGACCCCCGATCAAGACATCGGCCGCTGCGCTACCCAATTTGGGGCTCAACGTCCCTGTGTCGCCATCCGCCGGACCCGTCGGGATCAGCGCGCCCAGGCCGCGGCCGAGGCCACCCTTGCGACGTGATGGCTGGCTCATGCGTGTCCCTTCGGTGTAGCGGCACCGCGCTCGGCGAGTTCGCGGCTGGCATCCAGATAGCTCATCGCTCCCCTGGAGCCGGGATCGTAATCGATGATGGTCATGCTGTATCCCGGTGCTTCGGAAACTTTGACACTGCGCGGGATGACGGTACGCAATACCTTTTCGCCGAAGTACCGACGAACTTCGTCGGACACCTGGTCGGCCAGCTTGGTCCGGCCGTCATACATCGTCAGAAGCACCGTGGTGACCTCCAGACCGGGGTTGAGATGTGCCTTCACCATCTCGATGTTGTTCATCAGCTGTGACACGCCTTCGAGGGCGTAGTACTCGCACTGAATGGGAATCAGCACCTCCGGTGCCGCGACCAGAGCGTTGAGCGTCAACAGTCCCAGTGACGGTGGGCAGTCGATGAACACGTAGTCGAAGTCTGAGTCCGCGAGCTCTGTCAGTGCGTTGCGTAGCCGGTTCTCCCGCGCAACCAGCGAGACGAGTTCGATCTCGGCGCCGGCCAGATCGATGGTCGCAGGCACGCAGAACAGCCGCTGATTGTTCGGGCTCTGCTGTACGGCCTCGTGCAGTGACACCTCGCCGATCAGAACCTCGTACGACGACGGTGTTCCAGATTGCCGACGCTCGATACCGAGTGCGGTGCTGGCGTTGCCCTGTGGATCGAGATCTATCACCAGCACGTTGAGCCCCTGCACCGCGAGCGCCGCAGCCATGTTCACTGCTGTCGTGGTCTTACCCACGCCGCCCTTCTGGTTGGCGATCGTGAAGACACGGCGGTGATGTGGGCGTGGTAGCCGATTCGCCGCGTGCAACACGTGCATGGCACGTTCGGCGGCGGCGCCGATCGGCGTATCCGAACTCCCCCTGTTAGACCAAGTTTCACGTGAAACATTGGTCCCGCGCGGTGGCACTGTCATCGACCCCTCCTGCCCGACGGCTTGCGCTGTCGATGTCTTGACTCCGCCGTGCGCCGAGCCACGACTACGGTTGCCGGTGGATCTAGATACTCCACGCCACATCTCATCACTTTCGCATCAACCACGCCCAACGTTGTCATCACTCTGCCGTGCTCATCGATCTCCGACTCAGCACGATCCCCTTTGAGAGCGAGCATCAGTCCGTCCGCCTTCAACAGAGGAGCAGTCCACCGGGTCAGTTTGTCCAACGACGCGACCGCTCGCGAAGTGACGAAATCGAAATCCGAATTCGCTCGAGCGGCTGGCTCCTCCGCACGATGACGAGAAACCCGCACAGACTCCAGGCCCAGCTCCTCGATCACGAACTCCAAGAAGACCGTCCGGCGCAGCATCGGTTCGATGAGCGTGATGTCCAGGTCTGGGCGCGCAATAGCAAGCGGAATGCCGGGGAGTCCGGCACCGCTTCCGACGTCGGCACCCCGCTGCCCTTCCGCGATCAATTCGGCAATCGCCGCGCTGTTGAGTACATGGCGATCCCACAGCCGTTCACTCTCGCGCGGGCCTATCAATCCTCGCTCCACACCGTCGGTCGCGAGAATCTCCACATAGCGCTGCGCCAACGGCAAACGGCCGCCGAACACATCGGCGGCCGCTGCTGGTGCACTCGCCGCGTGGTCGTGTTTCACGTGAAACATCCTCCCCCGGTCGACGAGAACTACATAGATGTAACTAGATCAGTCAACCAGGATCACAACACGCCGCGACGGCTCGACGCCCTCGCTTTCACTGTGCACACCGGAAACCGCTGCCACAGCATCGTGCACGATCTTGCGCTCGAACGGTGTCATCGGAGCCAACTGCTCACGCTCGCCACTCTCCAACACCCTCCGGGCGACCTTGTCCCCAAGCGCGGCCAACTCGTCGCGACGACGACGGCGCCAGCTTGCGATGTCGAGCATCAGCCTGCTGCGCTCACCGGTCTTCTGATGCACTGCCAGCCGGGTCAGCTCCTGGAGCGCGTCCAGAACCTCGCCTTTGCGCCCGACCAGCTTCACCAGGTCCTCACCGCCGTCGATACTGACCACAGCGCGAGAGCCTTCGACGTCAAGATCGATGTCGCCATCGAAGTCCAGGATGTCGAGGAGTTCTTCGAGGTAATCGCCGGCGATCTCGCCTTCGGCGACCAGCTTCTCCTCCTGGTCACCTGACTTGCCCTCGGCAACGGCGCCGCCGTCCTGGGACTCCACTGTCTCGGGAGCCTCGACCTCGGTGTCCACGGGGTGTTCGGTGGTATCTGCTTCAGTCATTTCCATCCCTCTCAGTCACACTGTGGCTTCCACACGTTGCCGATGAACCTCAGAAGGTCAGGGGCACCACAGCGTCGGTCTCTTGTGCTGCGCGTGAGGCAGATATTGACGCCTCAGCGACGAGCCACGGTCAGCGTTTACGTTTCTTGGGTTTGGCTCCAGGACGCGGAGTGTTGGTCGTCGGCGCTGTCCCGGTTGTCTTGGGTGTCTCGGCCTCGCCATCGGCGTCCGACACCGTCGCCTCGCCCGACTCATCGGTGGCAGAAGTGGAAGCCGCGGCACCGCCGGCCTTCTTCTTCGGCTTGGCGCCAGGCGCAGGCGCGTTGGCGGCCCGCCGCTCCAGAGCTTCCTGCTTCTTGGCTTCTTCTTCTTCTTCGATCTTGCCGAAGACGTAGTGCTGCTGGCCGAAGGTCCAGATGTTGTTGGCGAACCAGTACAGGATGATCGCCAGCGGCAGGAACGGACCGCCCACCGTCACACCCAGCGGGAAGACGTAGAGCGCCAGCTTGTTCATGATCGCGGTCTGTGGGTTGGCCGCCGCCTCAGGGCTCTGTCGCGCAATCGACGCCCGGCTGTTGAAGTACGTCGCCACACCCGCGGCGATCATCACCGGGACACCGACGAGGATCACCGCCGTACGGTCGAACACGGTGAAAGCATCCAGACCGGTGGTCTGGATCATGGTGGCGCCCAGCGGCGCACCGAACAGGTTCGCGTCCAGGAAGTTCCGCACGTCGGCAGCGCTGAAGAAATAGTTGGCGGTCTGCGCGTTCTCGGCCACCGACAGCTGGAGCTGGCCGAAGCCACCCTGGGTGCGGTTGAAGGACCGCAGCACGTGGAACAGGCCGATGAACACCGGGATCTGCGCCAACATCGGCAGGCAGCCCAGGATCGGATTGAAGCCGTGCTCGCGCTGGAGCTTCTGCATTTCCAACGCCATGCGTTGGCGGTCCTTGCCGTACTTCTTCTGCAAGGCCTTGATCTGGGGCTGCAGCTCCTGCATCTGACGAGTGGTGCGGATCTGTCGCACAAACGGCTTGTACAGAATGGCCCGCAGTGTGAACACCAGGAACATCACCGACAGAGCCCAGGCGAAGAAGTTTGTCGGACCGAGAAGGAACGCGAACGCCTTGTACCAAAGCCACATGATCCCGGAGACCGGGTAGTAGATGAAGTCCAGGCTGAACCAATTAAACATACGACTCGTTTCTGCCGTCGCTCACGGCATCTGTGTCTGGAGTCCTGTCGGGACGTTCCGGGATCGGGTCCCATCCTCCCCGATGCCATGGGCCGCACTTCGCCAGGCGAACCACCGTCAACCAGGAGCCGCGGAACAAACCGAACTCGGTGAGCGCATCGACGGCGTACTGACTGCAGGTCGGGGTGAACCGACACGTCGGCAATCGCAGCGGCGAGACGGTGTGGCGGTAGAGCTGAATGAGGAAGATCAGCGTGCGAACCGGCAGTTGTCGGTTCATCTGCGCACACCCAGTACATGGTGGGTGCGCTTCAACCCGGCTTTCAACTGACGGTCCAAGGATGTCGACGACGCGTTTGCGCTCCCGGGCAGCGCCCGGATGACGACGCGGTCACAGGGCTCCAGATCGTCGATCACGGTGCGGGCGACATGGCGAAGCTTGCGGGCGACACGATGCCGCACCACAGCGGATCCGACCGATTTGGCGACGACGAGGCCGATTCGTGGCCCGTCGGGATGGCCCTCGTCGCAGCGATGATGAACGACGAGGTCAGACTGCGCCGCCCGGGCCCCACATTTGACGGTGGTACCGAAGTCGGTGGACCGGGTCATCCGATACTGCGCGGGGAGCAACGTCGGAGACTGCCTGTGTGAATCAGGCAGTCAGCGAGCGACGCCCCTTGCGGCGCCGGCCGGTCACGATCGCGCGGCCTGCGCGCGTGCGCATCCGGAGTCGGAATCCGTGCACCCGCGCGCGGCGCCGGTTGTTCGGCTGGAAGGTCCGCTTGCCCTTGGCCACGGCTGTCTCTCCTCGTTGCGTTTGGCCACGACACCCACCTGCATTCACAGGCGAACACCATGGCCGTTGGTAAGCTCATGCGTCTTGCTCGTAACCGGCGCGGTTCACACGGATCGACAAACCAATCCGGGTTCGCTGCCGTGCCGCCGACGTTCGGGCGACTGTTCGAGGGTACTGACGTGCTTGCGCTGGGTCAAACCTGCTAGTTCTCCGCCCGCCCGAACCGGAAACACCAACCTCAGACGGGTCACCGGCATCAACCCGCGCACGTGCCGGCGGTGTGCGGGCGGAACCTTTCCGGAATGTTGTGGAACGGTTGGCACTCCGAGATAAAACTGTTAGCTTCTGCCAATGCCGTTTCCGACCGGGACGGCCGAGACCACGAAGCGAGGATGCCGGGTCGAGAGCCTCCATGGACCGCACCGCCCTGGTCATCAGCGCGGGCCGTCTGTGAATCGAACCCACATCGCGTCGCCGCTACACTGCCAGACGAGGACAACCGTCGCCCTGTCCACATCTGTGGATAACTCTGTGGATGGTTGCTCTCCATTGGTCGGTTATGCACGGAAGCTGTTCGAATCAGGGGGATCTGTCGTTGACTGATGACCCCGGTTCCACCTTCGCCAGCATGTGGAGTGAGGTCGTTTCCGAACTCAACGGCGATCTCCCCTACCCCGCGAACGGCGCCAATGGGGAAAGCCTGGTCCGCCCACTGACCCCGCAGCAACGTGCGTGGCTCAAGCTGGTGCAACCGTTGACCATCGTCGAGGGCTTCGCCCTGCTGTCGGTACCCAGCAGCTTTGTGCAGAACGAGATCGAACGTCACCTGCGCATTCAGATCACAGACGCACTCAGTCGCCGGTTGGGCCAACGCGTCGAGCTCGGTGTCCGGATCGCCCCGCCCGCCGACACCGACGGCGACGGTTCCCAGACATTGGTCACCGATCTCACTCCTGAGATTCCCGACACTCCCGCGGACTCCGACGAGGTCGACGAGGACAGCGAGGCCCTAGCCAGCGCCCACGAGAGTTGGCCGTCGTACTTCAACGGCCACCGCAACACCCAGCCGTCGCCGGCCGCCGAAGGTGCCAGCCTCAACCGCCGGTACACCTTCGACACCTTCGTCATCGGCGCATCCAACCGGTTTGCGCACGCCGCCGCGCTTGCGATCGCCGAAGCCCCCGCGCGGGCCTACAACCCGCTGTTCATCTGGGGTGAATCGGGTCTCGGCAAGACCCATCTGCTGCATGCCGCGGGCAATTACGCCCAACGTCTCTTTCCGGGCATGCGCGTGAAGTACGTCTCGACCGAGGAATTCACCAACGACTTCATCAACTCACTGCGCGACGACCGCAAGGTCGCGTTCAAACGCAGTTACCGCGATATCGACGTCCTGCTGGTTGATGACATCCAGTTCATCGAGGGCAAGGAAGGTATCCAGGAAGAGTTCTTCCACACCTTCAACACGCTGCACAACGCCAACAAGCAGATCGTCATCTCCTCGGATCGGCCGCCGAAACAGCTGGCCACTTTGGAAGATCGCTTGCGGACCCGTTTCGAATGGGGCCTGATCACCGACGTCCAGCCTCCCGAGTTGGAGACGCGCATCGCGATTCTGCGCAAGAAGGCGCAGATGGAACGTCTCGACGTTCCGGACGACGTCCTCGAGCTCATCGCCAGCAGCATTGAACGCAACATCCGCGAACTCGAGGGCGCGCTCATCCGCGTCACCGCCTTCGCGTCGCTGAACCAGACCCAGATCGACAAGGCCCTGGCCGAGATCGTCCTGCGGGATCTGATCGCCGATGCAGGCACCATGCAGATCAGTGCCGCCACCATCATGGCCGCCACCGCCGAGTACTTCGACACCACTGTCGAGGAACTGCGCGGGCCAGGCAAGACCAGGGCACTGGCGCAGTCGCGGCAGATCGCGATGTATCTGTGCCGCGAGTTGACCGACCTGTCACTGCCTCGGATCGGTCAGGCCTTCGGCCGCGATCACACCACGGTGATGTACGCGCAGAAGAAGATCCTCAACGAGATGGCTTACCGCCGAGAGGTCTTCGATCACGTCAAAGAGCTCACCGCACGGATTCGTCAGCGCTCCAAGCGCTGAATCTCACCCTCATTTTCTTGTCATCACCGACGTCGTCGGCGTGTCGCCGCGCCGCGCGTCCTGCCGATCCACGGAAAAAGTTTCGTCACAGTGATCACTCGAGCCCCACTCACCGTGTGGACGTCGCTGTGGACAACCTGGTTGCCGGCCGCCCAAAATCTGGGAGAGAACCACACAACTTCATGTTGTCCACAGGCCCTCGACGTTGTCCGCACAACGATCCACTGCTTCTCCACAGCCGGATACCGCTCTGGTCAGCATCGGAACCCCGTCATCCACAGTGTGCACAGCCCCTAATACTGTTACTCATCTATATCTCTAATTCTCTTTCCAACAGAAGGGCCTTGGGGACATCCACTCCACACCCGCGCGACGGCGTCTTGCAGCGCAGATGTCGGCCCCATCGATTAGCTTTCAAGTTCCAGGAGAAAGCTCTACGGTGGTTCTTCGACTGCGGCTACGGTCGTTGTGGCGGGGCTCGAGTTGATGACGTCATGGCGGTGGGCAGACCGCCGACCGATGAGCTTTGCTGGACTTGATTTTGTGATTGAAGGGACGCTATGGCCGTGGCCACCACCGTGGGACTGACCGATCTGAAGTTCCGCCTGGTTCGAGATGACTTCGCCGACGCCGTTGCATGGGTTGCGCGCAGTCTCCCTTCCCGACCCACCGTCCCGGTGCTCGCCGGAGTGCTGCTGACCGGGTCCGATGAAGGGCTCACCATCTCCGGATTCGACTACGAAGTGTCTGCCGAAGTGCAGGTTGCGGCTGAAATAGCCTCTCCTGGAAGTGTTTTGGTATCTGGGCGGCTGCTTTCGGACATCACTCGCGCGTTGCCCAACAAGCCGGTGGATGTCAGCGTCGAAGGCACCCGAGTGTCACTGACCTGCGGTAGTGCCCGGTTCTCGCTGCCCACCATGGCCGTCGAGGACTACCCGACGCTGCCTACCCTGCCCGACGACACCGGGATGGTGGCCGCTGATCTGTTCGCAGAAGCCATCGGCCAGGTGGCAGTGGCCGCCGGCCGCGACGACACCTTGCCCATGCTCACCGGTATCCGGGTGGAGATCTCGGGGGACAACGTGGTGCTCGCCGCCACCGACCGATTCCGTCTGGCGGTCCGTGAAGTGACCTGGTCGACAACAGGCCCGGACACCGAAGCAGCCGTATTGGTTCCTGCCAAGACGTTGGCCGAGGCCGCCAAGACCGGGACCTCCGGAACCGACGTTCACCTGTCGCTGGGATCCGGACCCACCGTGGGCAAGGAAGGTCTGCTCGGTATCCGCAGCAGTGGCAAGCGCAGCACCACACGTCTTCTCGACGCCGAGTTCCCGAAGTTCCGCCAGCTGCTGCCCAGTGAGCACACCGCCGTCGCCACCATGGGTGTTGCCGAGCTCACCGAAGCCATCAAGCGTGTGGCACTGGTGGCCGATCGTGGAGCGCAGGTGCGGATGGAGTTCGGCGACGGCGTGCTGCGTCTGTCGGCCGGCGCTGACGATGTGGGTCGCGCCGAGGAGGATCTCGCGGTGGAATTCGCCGGCGAGCCGTTGACCATCGCGTTCAACCCGACTTATCTCACCGATGGGCTCAGTTCGCTGCATTCTGACCGGGTGGCCTTCGGGTTCACCACCCGAGCAAGCCGGCAGTGCTGCGGCCGGCTTCCGGCGATGACACCGAAGCAGCACCTACCGGCAGTGGTCCGTTTCCGGCGAAGCAGACGGACTATGTGTATCTGCTGATGCCCGTCCGTCTCCCGGGCTGATTGTTCCTATTCGTCGAGGAAGGGTATTCGCATGCAGTTGGGTCTTGTCGGGTTGGGCAAAATGGGCTTCAACATGCGCGAGCGGCTACGCCAGGGTGGCCATGAGGTGGTGGGTTACGACCCACGCCCGGAGGTCAGCGATGTGCCCGATCTGGCGGGACTGGCTGCAGCCCTGGAAGCCCCCCGGGTGGTCTGGGTGATGGTGCCGTCCGGACCCATCACCCATGAGACGATTGTCGGCCTGGCCGAGGTTCTCAGCGAGGGTGACCTGGTGATCGACGGCGGAAACTCGCGCTACACCGAGGATGCACCCCACGCAGAACTGTTGGGCCAGAAGGGAATCGGCTTTGTCGACGCCGGCGTGTCCGGCGGAATCTGGGGACTCACCGAAGGTTACGGACTGATGGTCGGCGGCAGTGACGCCGACATCGCACGCCTGATGCCCATCTTCGACACGCTGCGTCCGCCGGGAGCCCTAGAAGACGGCTTCGTCCACGCCGGACCTGTTGGTGCGGGCCACTTCACGAAAATGGTGCACAACGGCATCGAGTACGCGTTGATGACGGCGTACGCCGAGGGCTACGAGGTGTTGGCCGCCGAAGACCTGGTCAAGGATCCACAGGCGGTGTTCCAGGCGTGGACCAACGGCACTGTGGTTCGCTCATGGCTGCAGCAGCTACTGGCCAAGGCACTCAAGGAAGATCCCGACCTGGCTGAGATCAGTGGTTACACAGAGGATTCCGGCGAGGGTCGGTGGACCGTGGAAGAGGCCATCCGACTGCGTGTGCCCGTGCCGGGAATCGCGGCTTCGCTGTTCGCCCGCTTCCTGTCTCGCCAAGATGATTCGCCGACCATGAAAGCCGTTGCCGCACTGCGGAAGCAATTCGGTGGGCATGCGGTCAAGCGGATCGGGCTGTCCGGCTAGGGCCAAAGTGTTCGTCCGCCACCTCGGCTTGCGCGATTTCCGCTCCTGGGAGACTGTCGACCTGGATCTCGAACCGGGACGCACGGTCTTCATCGGTCCGAATGGCCACGGCAAAACCAATCTGGTTGAGGCGCTGTGGTACTCGTCGACCTTGAATTCGCATCGAGTCGCAACCGACGCGCCGCTGATCCGGTCAGGTGCCGGACGCGCACTGGTATCGACAATCGTGGTGAACGAGGGTCGGGAACTGGCGGTGGATCTGGAGATCGCGGCCGGCCGGGCGAACAAGGCCCGGCTCAACCGGTCCCCTGTTCGGAGCCCACGTGAAGTGCTCGGTGTCTTGCATGCAGTTCTGTTCGCACCGGAAGATCTGGCGCTGGTTCGCGGCGACCCCAGTGAACGACGCCGGTATCTCGATGACCTGGCAACGGTGCGGAGACCCCGAATAGCTGCTGTCCGTACAGATTACGACAAAGTGCTCAAGCAGCGAACAGCTCTGCTGAAAACCGCTACCGGCGGTCGGTATCGCAGAGACAGTTCGGTGCTGGACACCCTCGATGTCTGGGACGGGCATCTGGCAGCGCATGGTGCTGAGCTGATCGCCGCCCGGCTGCAGCTTGTCGCGGCATTGGGACCCGAAGTCGAGAAGGCGTACCAGGTGCTGGCGCCGCCGTCGCGGCCCGCGTCGATCAACTACCGGAGTTCGGTGGAGCAGGTGCGAGAAGTTGGTGCCGCCGAGGATGTCGAGTTCCTGGAGGCGGCGCTGCTGGACGCACTGGCCCGGCGCCGTGATGCCGAACTCGAACGAGGTGTCTGCCTGGTGGGTCCGCACCGCGATGATCTGGAGCTCTGGCTGGGGGAACAGCCAGCGAAAGGTTATGCCAGCCACGGAGAATCGTGGTCCATGGCCTTGGCGCTGCGGCTGGCGTCCTATGAGCTGCTGCGCCAAGAGAGCAGTGACCCGGTGTTGCTTCTCGACGATGTCTTCGCCGAACTGGACAATGCGCGCCGTCGGGCGCTGGCTGCCGTGGCTGCCTCGGCAGAGCAGGTTCTGGTCACCGCCGCCGTGGAAGAGGATGTACCGGCAGAGTGGGATGTCCGACGGATCCGTGTTGATCTGCAAGAATCCGATCACGGACGAATTTCGGTGGTGACATCATGACGAACGAGAACTCGTTCGATTCCGAGGACGGCCCCGTCAAACCTCCCCCGCATCTGGCCCATCTGTCGGGGATGGATCTGGTTCGGCGCACTCTGGAAGAGGCCCGCGGTGCGGCCAGGAGTCAGGGTAAGGACACCGGCCGCGGTGGCCGCTCCCCCGCGCCGAAGCGCGTCGGCGGCGCTCGCAGCAGGCGGGCCTGGTCGGGTCCGGGTCCGGACCGACGTGATCCGCAGACGCTCGCCGCCGCGGTCCGCGATCTTGCGGCCACACGCGGCTGGAACAAGCAGGTGGCCGAGGGCGCAGTTTTCGGACAGTGGAACACGGTGGTCGGCGAACAGATCGCTTCCCACGCCACGCCGACGTCGCTGCGCGACGGAGTGCTCAGTGTGTCCGCCGAGTCCACCGCCTGGGCGACGCAGTTGCGGATGGTCCAGTCACAACTGCTGGCCAAGATCGCCGCCGCCGTGGGCGACGGTGTGGTGACGTCGATGAAGATCACCGGACCCACAGCTCCGTCGTGGCGCAAGGGCCCCCGACACATCGCCGGGCGTGGTCCCCGCGACACCTACGGTTGAGGCTCTGCATCTTATCGGCTGAGAGGCGCAAGAAGCGCGGAATCTCACGTGGAAGCCCTCGTGAGGCACCTATATCCAAAAAATCTTGCGCACGGCTCAACTAGCTGGCTGGAAACGCGCCCTGAGCTCCAGTCCTGTCTGCAGCAAGCGGTAGAATCGCAAGGTAATACCTGCAGCGGTGCTCGGCCGCGCATGCACAACCCCAAGGAGACGCGTCCAACGTGGCTGCCCAAGACCAGTACGGTGCCGATTCGATCAAGGTTCTCGAAGGACTCGAGGCAGTTCGGAAACGGCCCGGCATGTATATCGGTTCCACGGGCGAGCGAGGTCTGCACCACCTGATCTGGGAGGTCGTCGACAACGCGGTGGACGAGGCCATGGCCGGCTTCGCCACCAAGGTCGACGTCCGGATCCTCGAAGACGGTGGCGTCGAGGTCGCCGATGACGGCCGTGGCATTCCGGTCGCCATGCACTCCACTGGTATCCCGACCATCGACGTCGTCATGACGGTCCTGCACGCCGGCGGCAAATTCGAGGAAGGTGCCTACCAGGTCTCCGGCGGCCTGCACGGCGTGGGTGTCTCCGTCGTCAACGCGCTGTCCACGCGGCTGGAAGCCGATGTCCGCAAGGACGGCTACGAATGGTTTCAGACCTATGACCGCTCCGTGCCGGGAACCTTGAGGCAGGGCGGCAAGACCCGCGAATCCGGCACCACCATTCGATTCTGGGCCGACCCTGACATCTTCGAAACCACCACCTATGACTTCGAGACCGTGGCACGCCGACTGCAGGAGATGGCCTTCCTCAACAAGGGTCTGACCATCAACCTCAGTGACGAGCGGGTGACCGCGGTCGAGGTGGTCGACGAAGTGGTGAGCGACACCGCGGAAGCCCCGAAGTCAGCGGAGGAGAAGGCCGCCGAATCAACTGCGCCGCACAAGATCAAGAAGCGCACCTTCCACTACCCGGGTGGTCTGGTGGATTTCGTCAAGCACATCAACCGCACCAAGACCGCGATCCAGGCCAGTGTCATCGACTTCGACGGCAAGGGACCTGGTCACGAGGTCGAGATTGCGATGCAGTGGAACGCAGGCTACTCGGAGTCCGTGCACACTTTCGCCAACACCATCAACACCCACGAAGGTGGCACGCACGAAGAAGGGTTCCGCGCCGCACTCACCACCGTGGTGAACAAGTACGCCAAAGACAAGAAACTGCTCAAGGACAAGGATCCCAACCTCACCGGCGACGATATCCGCGAAGGCCTGGCCGCGGTCATCTCGGTGAAGGTGTCTCAGCCCCAGTTCGAAGGGCAGACGAAGACCAAACTGGGTAACACCGAGGTCAAGTCGTTTGTGCAGAAGATCTGCAACGAGGAACTGCAGCACTGGTTCGACGCGAATCCGGCCGAAGCCAAGATCGTGGTCAACAAGGCGGTCTCCTCGGCGCAGGCCCGGATGGCTGCGCGCAAAGCCCGAGAGCTGGTGCGGCGCAAGAGTGCCACCGATCTGGGCGGCCTGCCTGGCAAGCTGGCCGACTGCCGCTCCACCGATCCCAGCAAGTCCGAACTGTATGTGGTGGAGGGTGATTCCGCCGGCGGCTCGGCCAAGAGCGGCCGTGACTCGATGTTCCAGGCGATCCTGCCGTTGCGCGGCAAGATCATCAACGTGGAGAAGGCCCGCATCGACCGGGTGCTGAAGAACACCGAAGTCCAGGCCATCATCACCGCTTTGGGCACCGGTATCCACGACGAGTTCGACATTGCCCGGCTGCGCTATCACAAGATCGTGCTGATGGCTGATGCCGACGTTGACGGCCAACACATTTCGACGCTGCTGCTGACACTGCTGTTCAGGTTCATGCGCCCGCTGATCGAGAACGGACACGTGTTCTTGGCCCAGCCGCCGCTGTACAAGCTGAAATGGCAACGTAGCGAGCCGGAGTTCGCGTACTCAGACCGCGAGCGCGACGGCCTTCTCGAAACCGGGCGCGCCGCGGGTAAGAAGATCAACGCCGACGACGGTATCCAGCGGTACAAGGGTCTGGGCGAAATGGATGCCAAGGAGCTGTGGGAAACCACCATGGACCCCTCGGTGCGGGTGCTGCGTCAGATCACTCTCGACGACGCCGCGGCCGCCGACGAACTGTTCTCCATCCTGATGGGTGAGGACGTCGAAGCACGTCGCAGCTTTATCACCCGCAATGCCAAAGACGTTCGCTTCCTTGATGTTTAACCCTGAGGATCAATTGAATGACTGACACCATGCCGCCGGAAGGCGAAGCCGGCGACCGTATCGAACCGGTTGACATCCAGCAGGAGATGCAGCGCAGCTACATCGACTACGCCATGAGCGTCATCGTCGGTCGTGCGCTGCCGGAGGTCCGCGACGGCCTCAAGCCGGTGCACCGCCGAGTGCTCTACGCGATGTACGACTCGGGGTTCCGTCCTGACCGTGGCCACGCGAAATCCGCACGCTCGGTTGCCGAGACGATGGGTAACTACCATCCCCACGGCGACTCGTCGATCTACGACACCCTGGTCCGGATGGCGCAGCCGTGGTCACTGCGCTATCCGCTGGTGGACGGACAGGGCAACTTCGGCTCGCCGGGCAACGATCCGCCGGCCGCCATGCGATACACCGAAGCGCGGCTCACTCCCCTGGCCATGGAGATGCTGCGTGAAATCGACGAGGAGACAGTCGATTTCATCCCGAACTATGACGGCCGGGTGCAGGAGCCCACGGTCCTGCCGAGCCGGTTCCCCAACCTGCTCGCAAATGGTTCCGGCGGTATCGCCGTCGGTATGGCCACCAACATCCCGCCGCACAACCTGCGGGAGCTGGCCGAAGCCGTCTACTGGTGCCTGGAGAACCACGAGGCCGACGAAGAGGCCACGTTGGCGGCGGTGATGGAACGGGTCAAGGGTCCCGACTTCCCCACGCACGGACTGATTGTCGGCTCGTCGGGCATCAACGACACCTACAACACCGGCCGCGGCTCCATTCGCATGCGCGGCGTCGTCGAGATCGAGGAAGACAGCAAGGGCCGCACTTCCCTTGTCATCACCGAACTTCCGTATCAGGTCAACCACGACAACTTCATCACGTCCATCGCGGAGCAGGTCCGCGACGCCAAGCTGACCGGCATCTCGAACATCGAGGACCAGTCCAGTGACCGTGTCGGTCTGCGCATCGTCGTCGAGCTGAAACGTGACGCCGTGGCCAAGGTGGTGCTGAACAACCTCTACAAGCACACCCAGCTGCAGACCAGCTTCGGCGCGAACATGCTGTCCATCGTCGACGGGGTGCCGCGCACCCTGCGGCTGGACCAGATGATCCGTCTGTACGTGGCCCATCAGCTCGATGTCATCAACCGGCGCACCCGGTACCGGTTGCGCAAGGCCAACGAGCGGGCCCACATCCTGCGTGGTTTGGTCAAGGCGCTCGACGCACTCGACGAAGTGATCGCCTTGATCCGGGCGTCGGCCAGTGCGGACGTGGCGCGCACCGGCTTGATGGAACTGCTGGATGTCGACGAGATCCAGGCCCAGGCCATCCTCGACATGCAGCTGCGCCGCCTGGCTGCCCTCGAACGTCAGCGCATCGTCGACGATCTGGCCAAGATCGAAGCCGAGATCGCCGACCTCGAGGACATCCTGGCCAAGCCGGAGCGCCAGCGTGCCATCGTCCGTGACGAACTCAAGGAGATCGCCGACAAGTACGGCGACGACCGTCGTACCCGGATCATCGCCGCCGACGGTGACGTCACCGACGAGGACCTGATCCAGCGCGAGGACGTCGTAGTCACCATCACCGAGACGGGGTACGCCAAGCGCACCAAGACCGACCTCTATCGCAGCCAGAAGCGCGGCGGTAAGGGTGTGCAGGGTGCGGGGCTCAAGCAGGACGACATCGTCGCGCACTTCTTCGTGTGCTCGACGCACGACTGGATCCTGTTCTTCACCACGCAGGGCCGGGTCTACCGGGCCAAGGCCTACGACCTTCCGGAGATGTCGCGCACGGCACGAGGCCAGCACGTGGCGAACCTGCTGGCGTTCCAGCCCGAGGAGCGCATCGCCCAGGTCATCCAGATCAAGAGCTACCAAGATGCGCCCTATCTGGTACTGGCCACCCGCAACGGTCTGGTCAAGAAGTCCAAGCTCGAAGACTTCGACTCCAACCGCTCCGGGGGCATCGTCGCGGTGAACCTGCGCGACGGCGACGAACTGGTGGGCGCGGTGCTGTGCTCTGCCGAGGATGACCTGCTGCTGGTTTCGGCCAACGGTCAGTCGATCCGCTTCTCGGCAACCGATGAGGCGCTACGACCGATGGGTCGTGCCACCTCCGGTGTCCAGGGCATGCGGTTCAACGACGACGATCGCCTGTTGTCGCTGAATGTCGTGGTCGAAGGAACGTATCTGCTGGTCGCGACGGCCGGTGGTTACGCCAAGCGCACCGCCATCGACGAGTACACCGTGCAGGGTCGTGGCGGCAAAGGCATCCTCACCATCCAGTACGACCGTAAGCGTGGCAGTCTGGTCGGTGCATTGATCGTCGATGACGAGACGGAGTTGTATGCCATCACCTCGGGCGGCGGGATCATCCGGACCGCGGCCCGCCAGGTTCGCAAGGCGGGGCGTCAGACCAAGGGCGTTCGCTTGATGAACCTGGGTGACGGCGACACACTGTTGGCGATCGCGCGCAATGCCGAGGATTCCGACTCAGAGGAACTCGAGAACAACGAGGAACTCGAAGCCGGCACCGGCAACGAGCCCGAGGCCTGATCGTCCGCGCACTAGGAGCACAGTGAGTTCACCGAAGGACCCGGGTCACGCCGCACCCGGGGATAGTCCCGCCAACGGACACGGGGGCGAGCGGACGGGAGCGGGCGCCAGGCCCGCCTCGCCGCCCGCCCGCGTGGGTGAGGGCGGCGAGGTACCGCCGTGGCAGCGTGGGGCCGGCCGGCCCCAGCAGTCCGGCCCGGCCCGGCCCGTCGAATCCCAGCGTCCGTCCGCCCCGCCTGAGCGACCAACCCGCTACCTGGCGGGTACGGCTGCCCCTGGCGCCCAGGCACCGACAGATGCCACCAAGGAATACGCCAGCGAGCTGCCGGACCTCTCCGCGGCAGCCCCGCGGCCGCAGCAGCAGCGCAAGCCGGCCGAGGCGCCGTCGGCGCAACGCTCCGGCGGCGGACGTGTCCAGGTGGCCCCCCGCACCAAGGATGGTCCGGTGCGCGCCAGCATGCAGATCCGCCGAGTGGACCCGTGGAGCGCGATGAAGGTGTCGCTGCTGCTGTCCGTCGCGCTGTTCTTCGTGTGGATGATCGCTGTCGCGGTGCTGTACCTGGTGCTCGGCGGTATGGGCGTGTGGACGAAGCTCAACAGCAACGTCGGTGACCTGCTGACCAGCACCAGCGGCAGCACCGGTGGTGAACTGGTTTCCAGTGGCACCATTTTCGGCGGGGCTTTGCTGATCGGGTTGGTGAACATCGTCTTGCTGACCGCGCTGGCCACGGTGGGGGCGTTCATCTACAACGTCACCACCGACATCGTCGGCGGCGTGGAAGTCACCTTGGCTGACCGGGACTGACACCGTTTTGGTCGGGATGGCATCGGTGCGGTAATCTCGCTGCTCGGTCGCAGAAGAGTACGGGCCTATAGCTCAGGCGGTTAGAGCGCTTCGCTGATAACGAAGAGGTCGGAGGTTCGAGTCCTCCTAGGCCCACCAGAGCTCACGGACGGCCAACAGGAGGAGTGCACCGTGAAACGGATGCTTGTCCTGTTGGCGGTCGTCAGCGTGGGCTTGGCGGTGATCCGGTCCCGTCGCGGTGTCGAGGTCTGGCACAGCGTCGATGACACCACCTCCGATACGGGGCCTTAGCTCAGTTGGTAGAGCGCTGCCTTTGCAAGGCAGATGTCAGGAGTTCGAATCTCCTAGGCTCCACAAAGATTCAAGACGGGCGACTGTCTTCCAGCATCGTCCGGCAGGTGGCCACCGCAGCGTGGACCACGGCGGTGTACCCCGTGCAGCGGCACAGATGACCCACCAGTAGTTCCCGCACCTGGTGCTCGTCCAGGCACTGCCCCTGCGCGACCGCACCGCGAATCGCCCACGACAAGGTCACGACCATGCCCGGCGAGCAAAACCCGCATTGCACTGCTCCTGCGGCGGCCATGGATTCGATCAGCTGTATCAGTGCGGTGGTCCGGGCGGTGCGTACCGCCGCTCCCGCCGCCGCTGCCTTGGGCACGATGCACGCCGGTGTGGGTCTGCCGTCGAGCAGCACCGTGCACGCACCGCAGTGGCCGGTGCCGCAACCGTGGGGCACGTCCACTCCCCCGGCCTCCAGCGCATCCCACAGGCTGTGGGTGCCCGTCTGAGGCAGCGGCACGCTGGTGCCGTCGACGTCGAAGGCGGTCATCGGGCGGTGGTGCCGGTGTGGAGGTCGTGATGCACCCGCCGGGCGAGTTCCGTGATGGTGTCGAGCCCGCGCTGATCATCGGCCCGTAGCTGGATAAACCTTTCCCGGACCGCACCGATGAAGTCCGCGCATGGGCCGTCGGCGCCGCCGGCCACCGGATAGGGCCGGCCACCTGGTGTGACCACCAGCGCGGCCCCGCAGCCGTTGCCCACAGCTGCGCACAACCCGAGTTCGATTCTGCTGACGCGCGACCGTGGGGACACGCGGTGAAAGCTGATCCGGTCCGGACGCCGCAGCCGGATCGCCGTCGCCAATTGCCCTTCGCCGGCGCCGTCGCCGATCACGTCGGCCACTGGCAGCGACTGTCCGGACGTGGTCTGGACGCGACCGTCCACCGCGGTCAACAGCGGTCCGAGTTCGGCGGGGCTCAACCGTGACACCGCGTTGCCCACCACCGTCGCGCGTGCACGCACAGCGGCGGTGGCGAACCAACCGGGGCCTTCGCGGCCGAACCACGGGATCAACGACGGATTGTCGATGGTGACCATGGCGCCCAGCTGCAGCTGCGTCGAGGTGTCATGGACGGCATCGATGTCGGGGATGTCGCGGAGATGAACCAGGAACGCAGGTCTGGACCCGGTGGTGTTGAGCCACGGCTGAACCGCCGTGCCACCGGAGACCACCACCGCCCCGCACACGGAGGCGTATTCGACAGCGGTAGCCCAGTCGGTGGGATGCAGGTCGACGGTCATCGCGGTGCGCCCGCCGCGGGCGCACCGCGCCACAGCGGAATGCCTGCGTGCTCCAGCATCGTGGCAGAACGCACCGCCGCCGCCACAGCTGCGGGTGACGACACCAGCGGGCCTTCACCGATTCCCTTTGCGCCATAAGCCAACTCGGGGTGGGGTACCTCGAGTAGCACCGCGCGTACATCAGGGACGTCCGCTGCGGTCGGAATCAGGTAGTCACCGAATCCGGTGGTTGTCTGGATTCCGTCGCCATCAATCCTGCATTCCTCCCACAGTGCGAAGCCGATCCCCTGAACGGTGCCCCCGATCAACTGTCCGCGTACGGCCACCGGGTCGAGGGCACGCCCGCAGTCCTGTACACAGATGGCCTGAACCACCGCCGGTTGTCCGGTGTCGAGGTCGACGTCGACGGTCATCCGGTGGCCGACGATCTGAAAAGCCTTGTGCGGGTGGTGAGCCGTGGTGGGCGGGCCGTCGAAGGTGCATTGCCGGCGCAGGGTGCGGTCACCGAGATAGGCGGACAGCTGTGTGGGCGTCCAGCCCGGGCCCAGGGCGGCATCGAGTTCACGACGGACCTCGGCGGCGGCGCGGTGTGCGGCCCCGCCGCTGGCCATGGTCTGCCTGCTGGCCTTGCTGCCGCCGGCGGTGGGAAACGAGGTGGGCATCGCGGTCACCGTCACCGGGAGTCCCGGCAGTTGCGCCCCGACGATGCGCCGCAACACATCGGTCACGCCCTGCCCCACCTCGGCTGCGGAGGATTCGACGGTGACGCCTGTTGCGGTCACGACCACTGCGGCGGTGGCTGGGTCGGATTTGCCGTGGCCCAGGCCGGCGCTCTTGATTCCCAACGCGATCCCGATGCCGCGGCGACGGTGTGGCTCCGGGGGTGTGTGCGGTGGCGGAGCGGCCCATGCCGCCGTGAGGACATCGCGCGGATCGGCACAGCCGTCGAGGGGCTGTCCGGTGATGGCCAGGGGCTCACCGGGATACAGCAGATTGCGGTGCCGCAGTTCGGTGGGATGCTGGCCCAGTTCGGCGGCGGCGGCGTCCACGGTGGATTCGATGAGGAAGCAGGCCTGGGTGGCCCCGAAGCCGCGCATGGCTCCCGCAGGTGGATTGTTGGTGTACACCGCCCGGGTGTGGACGTCCACCGCTGCGAAGCGGTACATGCCCGCGCTGAAGTCGTGCACGATGGCCGACACCGGTGTCGAGGTGGACGCGTACGCGCCTCCGTCCAGGACGGTATTGACCGTCAGCGACACGAACTCTCCGGTGGGACGACACGTGAGTTCGACATCGCTGACCATGGGGTGACGGCTGGGATGGCCGGCCAAAGATTCCCGGCGGCTGTAGTGCATCCGGACGGGCCGGCCCGTGCGCAGGGCGGCAAGCACCAGGTGCGCCTGCAGGGTGATGTCCTCACGGCCACCGAAGGCACCGCCGATTCCACTGTTGTGGATGACGAGACGGCCCGGGTCGAGTCCCAGCGCACGGGTCACCTGAGCGTGGTCGCTGTGCAGGTCTTGGGAGGCGATGGTGAGGTGCACCGTACCGTCCGGGTGGGGAACGGCGACGCCGGCCTCGGGGGCCAGAAACGCGGCGTCTTGGCGCCCGGTGCTCCACCGGCGGGTGATCACGACCTCGCCGCGACCCGATCCGCGGGTGGTGCGATGTTCGGCGATTACATTGTGCTCTGACCCGACCAGCGGCGCATGCGGTGATGTCGCGAGCTCGGGATCCAGCAGGGGGCGGGTCGGAAGGTAGGTGACATCGAGGCGGCGCGCCATTTCGTGTGCAGCTGTGGAGGTTTCGGCGATCACCACCGCCACGGCCTCACCGTGGTGGCGCACCACACCGTCGGCGAGAACGGGTTGATCTGCGGTCTTGGACCCCAGCCGCCGCCCTGGGATGTCCGCCCCGGTCAACACCAGTACGGCGCCGTCGACGGCCAGCGCCGATGTGGAGTCCACGCCGCGCAGCACCGCACTGGCGACGGTGCTGCGGACCGTGACGGCGTGCAGTTCACCGTCGGCGTGCACGGCGGTGGCATAGGCGAATTCACCGGTCAGCTTGGCCAATGCGTCCGATCGGGGTGCGGGCACCCCGATCGGTGCGGGAACTCCGGTCACCGCGCGGCCGGCAGCACAGGCGGTTGCGGCTGGTACTCCTCACTGGTGAACTCCGATACCGGTGTCGGCTGCGCCAGGCCTGCGTCCACCAGGACCTTCTGAGTCTCCTCCACACCGTCCACGGAGAAGGAGCCGAAGCCGTGCTCTCGGGAGTAGGAGCCGGTGTAGGCGTCGAAGTAGGCGTCCATGCTGAACTTCAGCGCCGCCGGATCCACCTCGGGGCACTTCTCGACCAGTCGCTGGTAGGACTCGTCGTAGTTGTCCTGGACGAACTTGGCGGCTTCCGCCCAGCCGGTGACGAATCCCATTGCTGCGTCCGGGCTTTCACTGAGGAAGTCGTTGTTGGCGACGATGGTGTGGCCGTAGGTGGGCACGGATTCCTGCATGGGCAGCACGGTGAGGCCGGGTCGCCGGTCCATGATGCCCTTGGTGCCGGCTGTCGGGTAGAAGACGACGAGTGCGTCGATGTCGCCGTTGAGGAACTCTGCTTCGGAGGCGTCGTCACGAGGCACCACCTGCACCGCATCACCATCGATGCCGGTGGCGGTGACGAATGCGTCCCACACCGCACCTTCGAACTGGTCGGTCTGCACCGCCAGTGTGTGTCCCTCGAGGTCCTTGGGGGTCTTGATCGAAGGGTCCGCGAGGATGGTGACCGGTCCGACGGTGGCGGCCGCTCCGATGATGGTCAGCGGCATGCCCTGTCCGGCACCGATCACCACGGGCGGTGCGGACAGGATGCCCAAGTCGAACTCGCGGGCCGCCACCAGGGGCACGGTGTCACTGCCGCCCTGCCCGCGGTCGTAGGTGAGATCGACCCCGTTCTTCTCGAAGATGCCTTGGCTGATGCCCTCGTCCACCACTGCCCAGTCACCGGAGCAGGTCCATTCGAACGCCATTTTGACCGGGGTGGCACCGGTTTCGGAGGCGGTGGTGGCCGGCTCGTCGCCGGAGGACGAACAGGCACCGACGACGAGCGTCGCGCACACGGACAGCAGCGCGATGACGGGTCGTTGACGAGCGAAGCCGGGCATGAGATCTCCTTGACGATCGGTGGAATGACTTGCGGTTACGGCGTGTGAGGGCTCAGCGCACGACGGTCTTCCAGGGGACGAGCATCCGCTCGGCGAAGACACACGTGTTGAAGAAGACGATTCCGAGCAGGCAGGACAGCAGCGCCAGGACGAACACCATGGGAGTGTTCAGCTGTGCGCTGTACACCGTGATGAGATATCCCAATCCTTCTCGCGCTCCGATGAATTCACCGAGCAGAGCACCCACCACGGCCCCGGGCGCGGACACCCGGAACGACGAGAACAGGTAGGGCAGGCAGTTGGGGATCCGGATCCGGAACAGGATCGACAGTTCACTGGCGTTGGCCAGCTTCATCATGTTGATCAGATCGTGGTCCACCGAGGTCAAACCATGGGCCACGTCGACGATGATGGGGAAGATCGCGATGAGACACGAGCAGATGATGATCGGAACACCGGTGCGACCGAACCAGATGATCAGCAGCGGGGCGATGGCGACGGTGGGCATCACCCGGATGATGTTGAGAAAGGGATAGGCAACCTGCTCGAAGAGCTCACTGCGGGCGATCAACACCGCGAGCAGCACACCGATGACGATGGCCGCGGCGAATCCGAGCAGCGACAACTTCGTGGTGGCCCACAGTCCGCCCAGCAGCAGGCCCGGCGCGCTCGTGAAGGCGTCCACGATGTCGGTCGGGGCCGGCAGCACGTAGGTCGGGATCTCGAGCCAGCCGACGATGCCTTGCCACAGCAGCAGTGCCACGCCAACCGCGAGCCAGGAGCGGCAGGCGCGGAGTGCCGCCATCAGCCGTCGTTGCCGCTGTGGTGGCGGGATGACGGCACGGACAGGGGCGGAGGTCTGGACCGCCGTCATCGATGTGTCTCCAATGCGGTGCGGATGCGGTGCTGAATGTCGATGAACTCGGGGGTGTCTTTGAAGTCGCTGCGTCGCGGTCGCGGTTGATCGACGGAGATGAAGTCGGTGACGCGGCCGGGGTGTGCGGCCATCACCACGATGTGGTCGGACAGGAACACCGCCTCGGTGATGGAGTGTGTCACCAGGACGATGGAGGTTTCCGTGGTCCCCCAGATGCGCAGCAGTTCGGTGTGCATCTCATCGCGGGTGATCTCGTCCAGCGCGCCGAACGGTTCATCCATCAAGAGGACCTGGGGCTGCATCATCAAGGCACGTGCCAACGACACGCGCTGCCGTTGTCCGCCGGAAAGCTGCCGGGGGTAACGGTTTTCGTACCCTTTGAGACCGACGAGCTCGAGCTGTTCCCTGGCTGTCTTGGTGGGTGCGGGCCGGTGGCCGCGCGCGACCTGTGAGGGTAGCCGGACGTTGCCTTCGGCGGTCCGCCACGGCGCCAGCACCGGATCCTGGAACACCATGCTGAGCAGGCCGGATTTCCGGGCCGCGTCGGGCGATTGGCCCAGGATGGCGAGTTCGCCCTGTACCGAGGCATCGGGCAGCAACCCGGCGATGGCACGCAGGACGGTGGACTTGCCGCAACCGGAATGCCCGACGATCGACACGATCTCGCGGGGCCGGACGGTCAGATCGACGCCCTCCACCGCGACCACGGCCTGGTCCCCGCGGCCGAAGACGATGCAGAGGTCCTTGAGCCGCACGCGATCGGGTTCAGCCGCGAGGGTGGGGGTCGTTGCGTGGGAGGACGGCGCGGCGGCAGGGCTGAGACGTTGGGCCATCAGGTGCTCACTTCGCTTGTTGGCGCCGGTGAGTGGCGGGGGAACTCACAGCGGCAGTTTGCATGTTGTATCCACAGTGAAGTAAACGGACCGTCTTTTACGAACGATGGCGCAGCAGGTTTCCGACATGTTTCCAGCCTGCAGGGGGTGAGGGGCGAAGTGGGTCATCGGCTGTTGGATCCCTTGTGCGGGGCGCCGACGGCAAACACCAACCCCGGACCCGCGCCCTTGTGGAGACTGTCGAGCGTCTGGATCACCGACCACGCCGTGATCAGAGACGTTCGCCCGCCTGACTTTTCGTCGACGGCATTGCGGAACTCGAATTCGTAGGCGCCGATCGACGACGACCACCGGATGAGGTGGCGTGTCCCGGTGGCCGACGGGTCCGCGATGACTGTCACCAACAACCGGTCCAGCCCCACGGTGGCGTACGCCAGTGCCACCGAGGAGTTGGAGGTGAGCGGGAACCGTTTGGCGGCCTCTCGAGCCGAACCGCGGAACATCTCGACGGGCTCACTGAGCTGCTGCGCCAGGCCGAAAGCGGCGGAATTCTTGATGGTGACGTGTTCCACCTCGGCAGAGTCGGAATCGCGGCGCGCCGCCGCGGCGAGGATGTCGAACCCACCGATCGCCCCGGGCGGCAACACGATTCGGCCCTGCCGCGGAGAGTCGGCCAGGATGTCGTCGTCGGCCAGTGCTGCGCACGAACAGGCCACGAGGTCGGTTCCGGCGGCCAGTGCCAACGGAATCAACGTACGGGCGACCGCAGCAGTGGCGGCTTCGACCACGATGTCACTGTCTGAGACCAACGCGCGCACCTGCGGTGCGCCGGTGCTGCTGTCGGCGGTCCCGAGCAGGGTGCAGCCGGCAACGTCCCCCGCGGCCAGCGCCGAGGCGACGACACTGCCGATGGTGCCGCGGCCGATCACCGCGACTGTCGTCATATCGCCACCGCCGCGCCGTCCCACCGCGGATCGGCACCGGCCACGCAGCCCGGGAAACCTCGACCGACCACCGTGTGTCCCGATCGCGCGCTGAGTTGTGGCATGTCGCGACCCTCGAGCCGATCGGTGCCGTCAGCCGCGAGTTCCCAGCGCGGTGCGCACAGCGCGGCGCCGATGGCGTGCTCGGGCCGGTGGGCCGGGGCACCCATGAGATGGCCCAGCACCTGCATGTTCCACGGCAGCTGCTGGCGGCCACCGGGAGTACCGCCGAGCAGCCAGCCTTCGCCGAAGCGGATTCCCCACGCGTGCAGAGTCGTCGGCGGCCGTCGACCGGGTACCGGGCTGTCGGGGTGCTCCGGGGCGAAGGTGAATCCGCGGCCGGCCCGGTTGGACAGGATGAGGTCGAAGCCGTCGACCACCAGGCCGCTGCCGTACTGGGGAAACGACAGTGAGTGCACCATCACCACGGCGTTGCCTGCGGCGTCGACGGCCGCAACGGTCGACGTTCCCTCGTCATTGGTCCGCGCGGACAGTGCCCGGCGCGCATCGTGGGAGCCCAGTGTGGAGGGGTCGAGGCCGGCGAGGACGGAGGTCAGGGAAGGGCCGAAGGTGGGGGCATTGGTGGCCCACACCGGCCCGCAGTGTGTTTCGACGCTGTGCGCCGGCTCGTCCACCGGTTGTACCGACAGCAGGTCCACGGCACTCAGCGGCCCGCCGTGGCGCTCGACGGTCTTCAGCGTCGCCGTCCCGACCGGGCCGCCGAACAGCGCCTCCCGGCAGAGCGCGAACTCTTCGAGGGCGTCGGCCAGCCCCGGCAGCCGGACGATGTCGCCTTCGGCGTGCGGCGCCTGAAGCGGCGCGTAGACACAGCCGTTCGGCTGGTATTCGCGCAGCAGCGCCCGGGATTCCTGCGCCAACAGGGTGTTCATCGATGACCACCAGATGCCCCGGCGCGCGAGCTCGATAGCCGGGGCGGCCAAGCGCGCCAATGGCATCGACGCCAGCTCGGCCACCCGGGCGTAACCGGCCGGGGCGCCGGGCACCCCTACCGACAGGGGCCCGGTCAACGGGGTCGGCCAACCGGCCGACGCGGCCGCGTCGTAGAGACCGCGCGCGGCACCGCCGACCGAGACGAGGGACCGAGGTGCCGAGGAGCCGGAGGTGAGATAGAGCGCCACCACATCACCGGCGAGCCCGCACTTCGAGGGCAGGGCCACCGTCTCGGCGAGCGCGGCGGACAGCACGGCGTCGAAGGCGTTACCGCCGTCGGCCAGTGCGCGGGCTCCAATCGCCGCCGCGGTGCGCGACCCGGCCGCCACTGCGCCACCGGAGCCGACGGCGGTGGCCCGCCGGGCGAGGATCTCCACCGGCGCCTCAGGCCTCGATCTGGCTGGGGCCGTAATGGCGCAACTCGATGATGTGGCCGTCGGGATCCTGCACGTAGACCAGGTCGGCGGGACCGTGGGCGCCCCAGCGGCGGTAGGGGCCGTCGATGTTCTCGAATGCACCAGACGTCGCCAGCGCCACCAGATCGACGGGGTCGATGTCGATGGCGAAGTGCGACATGTTGGTCCCGGTGGCCGGCTTACGGGGGTCCAGATCGATGATGTTCCCGGGGCATACCTCCACTGACGGGAACGGCACGGTGCCGGCCAGGAATTCGTCGAGGCGGTGCACCAGGAATCCGAACTTCTCGACATACCAGTTCACCGACGCGACCGGATCCGCCACTCGGAGCACGATGTGATCGAACTGCTTGGCCGCCACCAGCCCCTTGCCGGTTGCTGCGATATGGCTGTAGGAAGTAGTCACACGGGCTTTTGTATCCAAAGATTGTTACGACCCAGGACGGAGCAAATTACCAGGAGGTTTCAACCGGCCCGCCACGCTCGGACACCCGGTAATGTCACTCCGACAACGGACTGGGTGCCTATTGGTATCCAACAGCCAAACAGATTGAGGTAGACGGCATGTCATCGGTGGGAAGCCGACATCGATCGCTTCGTGATGAGACGGTCGACGAGCTGCGGCGCCTGATCCTCGACGGAGAACTGGCGCCCGGCGAGCGCCTCAACGAGTTCAATATTTCCGATCGTCTCGGGGTCTCGCGATTTCCGGTTCGTGAGGCGTTCCGCCGCCTGGAGGCCGAGGGCCTGGTGGAGTCGATGCCCCGCCGCGGCGTGCGCGTGGTCCAGCTCGACCAGCACGAACTCGATGTGGTGCGCGAAATGCGAATCGCGTTGGAGTCCATCGCGGTGCGCCACACCGTCGGTAGGCTCGACGAGACGCTGCGAAGCGCCCTGGTCGACCTTCTCGAAGAAGGACAGCGTGTGTCCGAATCCGGCGAGGTCGAGGATCTGGACGAACTCAACGACAGGTTCCACAGCCTCCTCGGTGAGGCCAGCGGGTCGCGCTTCCTGGCGGATACCTTGCGCGCGGTGCGCAATCAATCGCGTCACCTGGTCGGCGGGAAGAGTTCGGCCGTCGGCCATTCTTGGGAAGAGCACGCGGCGATCATCAGGGCGATCCTCGATGCCGATGACGAGCTGGCGGTGATGTTGATGCGTCGACACCTGCAGAGCCGGCACGCCAACCAGGGCGGCACGCATTCCCCCGATGAGGCCGAATCCGCCGACGCCTGAGCGGGCGGATCAGGCGACGTCTGTGAAGCGGAAGAACTGTCGTCCTGGGCGCAGTTCGGTGGACTGCCCGCGGTAGCGGTGTGCCGCAACGGTGAAGCCGTCTTCGGCGTCGTGCCGCGCAGTGATCCGCTGAAAGTCGGCGGCCTCGAACAGCACCGGAATCTCTGCGGCTTCGGTCAACCGCGGACCGTAACACGACCACACCACCACAGCGCCCGGCCGGCACAGGGCGGTCAGGCTATCCACGGTGCTGCGCGCGTCGATGAGGTCGATGTTGGCGAAGACACCGCCGAGCAGCACCAGATCCGCCGGACCCGAGCTCAGGTAGGTGTCGGTGTTGCCGGCGTCGGCCTGCACCACGTCGATGTCCACCAGCCCGGTACTGCCGATGGCGCCGAGCAGGAACGCCGCATTGAGTTCGTCACGCTCGACGAACATCGCGGAGATATCTTGTCCGCGTGGATGATTGATCAGGATCGGAAGAAGATCACGGGCCTGTCCGGCGCACATGCTGATGGCACGCAGTGCTCCGGGGGGTGCCATGTCCAATGCCTGGGTCAGCGTCTCCTGTACCACCTGGAGACGGCGGGTCGCCACCGTCTCCAGGTCGTCGTAGTCGTTGTGCCACGAATACCACCGCGGCGAGGTCATCATCTGGTGGCGTCGAGCGTGATGCGCTGCAGCCGGTCGTTGGCGGTGCCCTCGATGACGCAGGCGAGTTGGCGTGCGTTGAGCGCGGCCATCCCCTCGAGTGACTTGCCAGCGACGTGCTCGGCCTCGAATGCGGCCATGGACTCGAACCGCGCTTCGAGCACCATGTGATGGAGGCCGCCGAACGCGGGTGCCCAGATGTCGTACGGGGTCAGCCCGGCCGCGATCCGTAGGGCGTTCTTCTCCTTCTCCGCAGCGACGAACTCCGGCAGTGCGCCGAACTTGAGGTTGCGCAGGATCTGGTGGCGATAGCTCATGTGTGTTCTCTCAGGGGGTCTGCATGTGTGGGACGGCCACCCAGCCCTTGTCGAAGGGGGTGGTGAAGAAGTTGTGCACCCGCATGTGCGAGATCAGCCACTGGCCGTCGACGCGGCGGAAGTCGTTGTCGTAGGAGCCGGCGATCCACAGCGGCTGGTCACCGCGGTACGTGCAGGCCTGGAAGTACATGAACTGTCCGCGGGCGGTGTCGCCGTCCAGCTGCACCGCGGGATTGGTGACGAAGTGCGCGGAGAACGGCATCCGGTCGACGTTGCGGTCGAACTTCGTCACCAGCGCCGGCCGGCCTACGGCGGCCCAGTCGGGATTGCCGTGCGGTCCGACGCTCTGCCACCGGCCGTCCTCGGTGAACAGCCGAGCCACTTTGGCGCCCTTGTCGTGCTCGGCGTCGGTGGCGGCCATGTAGCTCACCATGAGCGCGGTGATCGCCTCTTTGCTCTCCAGGACGTCCAGACGGGTCAGCATGCTCGCGAGTTGGCTTGGGGACAAGGCAGTTTCAGGCATCGAGGAGAGCCTTTCGGTAGCGTTCGATGAGCCACTGGTTGAGCTGCGGGATGTTGGACTCCATCCAGGACAGCGGGCCGCGCGGGGCGTAACGCGAGCCGAGGCCTTGCTGCAGGGCCGCCGTGGTGACCGCGTCCTGATGGATGGCGAGTCTCTTTCGCTCCAGGAACTTTTCGTACGCCAGCATGAATCCGGGTTCCTCGACCGCCGACTTCGGGTAGAGGTTGACCCGCCGCAGGTCGAAGGAACCCGGTCCGGTGGGGTGCAGCATCGTCAGCTGGACGAAGGTGGGTTGCAGGATGCTGAACAGCATCGGTGGAATGGAGGCGAACATCACCCGCTTGCGTTGCTCATCGGTGAGGCCGGGGATGATCGGCGTGGTGCGCTTACCGTCGGTGCTTGCCAGGCCGGCGTTCTCGTCGAGCAGATAGGTGGGGTGCATGACCTGGCCGTCGCCCGGGTTGAACTCGTAGAACCGCGCGTTCTTGGCCGGGGCCGCCTCGTGAACGCCGCGGTGAACATAGCTGGTGTGGTACGGCTCCAAAGCGTTGTCGTGGTGGATCTTCCAGTTCCACTGCTGGTTGGGGAAGATCTGGGCCGGCAGCGCGACGAGCTCGGCCAGGCCGAAGGTGGACAGTTCCTCGTCCATCCGGGCCACCGTGGGCGCCAGCGCTGCCGCGTTGTCGTCGAAGTTGATGAAGATCAGGCCGTGGAAGACCTCGCACCGGATCTGCGGCAGCTGGATGGTCTCCCGGAGTTGTTTCACCGGAACGGTTTCCGTCATCGAGGGTGCTGCGACCAATCGGCCGTCGAGTCCGAACTGCCAGTTGTGGTACGGGCACACCATGCGGCGGGAGTTGACGCACCCCTGGTGATCGCGGCCCTCGGCGGCCAGGCCCCCGAACAGCGGTTGCCCGCGGTGCTGACACACCGCCGACATGGCACGCACATCGCCGGAGAGATCGCGCAGCACCACAATCGGCTCGCCGACGATGGTCAGTGGCAGCTGGTCGCCGGGCTGCGGGATCTCTCCGACGTGGCCCACGCACAACCATTCGCGGCCGAAGATGGCCTCTTTCTCGAATTCCCAGAAGTCCTGATTGGTGTAGACCTCCGGCGGCAGCAGCCGGGCGGTGGCCACAGGATCGGTGCAGCCGTCGACGTCATTGAGTACCCGTCGCGCGGCGGCGAGTGCTCGGGGGTTGATGGTGGCCGACAAACGCGTCTCCTCCCTGGGATGTTGTATCCAAACCTAGAAGGCAACTGTTACCAGTCGATGACGCAGCGTGACGGAGAGAAGAAATGTCCAGTTCGTGCAGTGCCTCGGCGGGACGGTTCTCCCGTGCCGTCCGTTCGCCGCGATGAAGACGAACGTGATTCGCACCCGGGGTCAGGCAGGGTGAGATCACGTCCGTCGATCGCGGCCGCACACCAGGATCAGGGCGTGGGATCTACCTGCACACTCGGTGGCAACTGTGACGGTTCGGGTTGGTGCGAGCGGCGCAGGATGGAGAAGGTGACGGCCCCGAGTCCGAGAACTGCCACCGCGCCCACGGCGAACGCCACCCGGCGCGACCTCTTGGGTTTGCGCGATTCCTGGATGGCCTCGGGCAGGCTGGTAACCACTTCCCTGGCGGCAACCAACTCCCGTGCCACCGCGCTCTGCGCCGCCTCGAGTTCCTGCCGTAGCTGACTCTTGCGGTATTGCTGGCGCACGCCGGAAGCGGTGGCGCACAGAGACTGTGCGCTCAGGCCCACGGCGCCGCGAGCGATATCGACAGGGCCCACCGCGGTGTAGGCGAGCCCGCGGCCGAGGCGCTGGCGGGGAGTCAGGCGAGCATCGGATCTGGAAGTCATCGAGGGCCTCTCTCACGAGGGAACAGCGAATTACCGGGGAACTTCAAGCCTGCCACCACACCGTAGGCACACGGGCGGAAAGCGGCTCACAGCGGGTGCCACCAGAGTGTTTCCGGGCGAGTGGCAGACTGTGAAACCGTGACTAGCTCCATTCAGACTGCCACTGCAACGCTGCACACCAACCGTGGCGACGTAAAGATCGCCCTGTTCGGTAACCATGCGCCCAAGACCGTCGCGAACTTCGTCGGGCTGGCGCAGGGCACCAAGGAGTACTCCCGGGAGAACGCCTCCGGTAGCACCTCCGGACCGTTCTACGACGGTGCGGTGTTCCATCGGGTCATCGACGGCTTCATGATCCAGGGTGGTGATCCCACCGGCACCGGCCGTGGTGGCCCGGGATACCAGTTCGCCGACGAGTTCCACCCCGAGCTCCAGTTCGACAAGCCCTATCTGCTGGCCATGGCCAATGCCGGCCCGGGGACCAACGGTTCGCAGTTCTTCATCACGGTGGGCAAGACGCCGCACCTGAACCGCCGGCACACCATCTTCGGTGAGGTCGTGGATCCGGAGTCGCAGAAGGTTGTCGACGCCATTGCCACCACCGCCACCGATCGCAACGACCGCCCCACCGAGCCGGTGGTCATCGAGTCGATCACCATCTCTTGATGTGACGAGGCTTCGGCGCGCTCGTCATCACGACCGCGCCGAAGTCCCGAATCCAGCCGCAGTCAGGGCGTCGAGCACCTCGAGTGGGCTGGTCCCGAGATCCCACCGGGTGAAGACGTGCAGCCTGTCATCGGTGGATTCGATCTCCAAAAGCTGAACTTTCCGGCCGATCCGCCGGAACTCCGTGATGCGGACCAGAGCGATGTCGTTGCGGGTCACGTGGCGGGTGGACAGCCAACCGCGAATCGCTAGACCAGCTTCGGTAATTGCCAGCTTCGGGCGCGCGCGCCACGACAAGCTTGCAAACACAAGCAGACCCAGTGCGGCAATCCCGATGAGAAGGCGCCCCGGCGGATCTGTGACCACAGTCACACTCGCGATAGCCATAACCAGACCTGCGATGCCCAGAGCTGCGACTCCAGATGGTTTGGGTCCCCAACTAATTTGCTGGTCGGTACTCATACAGCGCCTCACCACGGCAGACGAAGTTATCCACAGGTGCTATCCACAATGGGGATGAATCACATGCGTGTGATTGAGCAGGTCGTCGTTGCCGCCACCGCCGATAACTCCACAGCAAGATGAATTCAAATGACCGTGCCGAAGCCTCAACGCCAACGCATCGTCAGCAAAAGACCTGTGATCATGAAAGCAAAAGCGATCGCGTAGTTCCACGGACCCAGGTCGGCCATCCACTGCAGCTCCGAGGACGCCAGTTGGTACACCAGTAGCCAGGCCAGCCCGATCAGCATCAGGCTGATGAAAAACACCACGAACCACACCGGTGACGGACCGGCTTTCACCTTCACCGGGGTGCGGCTCACCGGGTTGACAGTGAAGTCGTTCTTCTTGCGAACCTTGGACTTGGGCATGGTTACCTTCGTGGGCAGTCAAACGGGTGCGACGATGGATACGGACCAACGACGAGCGTAGCCCAGCAGAGCCGTCAGCCGAGAATCTCGCCAAGTGAAGGACACCATGGAATCGCAGACCCCGCAGGAACGCGCCGGCGCATGGCGCTGGGGTGTGCCGGTGGTGTGCCTGCTGGCGGGCCTGCTGCTTGCGGCCACCCACGGCGTGTCAGGCGGTGACGAGATCCGCCGCAGCGACGCCCCCCGCCTGGTGGACCTGGTGCGGCAGTCCCAGCAGTCCGTGGACCGCCTCAGTGCCCAGCGTGACGAGCTGGGCACCACCATCGACAACACTCACGGTGGATCGTCGGACCGGGCGCTGGCCGCCATGCAGCAGCGCGCCAGTGAACTGGCCGACGACGCGGGGGTGGACCCGGTACACGGTCCGGGGCTCGTCATCACGCTCACCGACGCCCAGCGCGACGCCAACGGCCGTTTCCCGCGGGACGCCTCCCCCGACGACCTCGTGGTACACCAGCAGGACATCCAGGCCGTGCTCAACGCACTGTGGATCGCGGGGGCCGAGGCCATCCAGATGCAGGATCAGCGGATCATCGGGACGTCGGCCCCACGATGTGTCGGCAACACGTTGCTGCTCAACGGCCGCACCTACAGCCCGCCGTACACGATCATGGCCATCGGAGACGTCCAGGCCATGCAACAGGCCCTCGACGATGCCCCACTGGTCACCCTCTACAAGCAGTACGTGGTGCGCTTCGGCCTCGGCTACACCCAGCAGGTGAGCGAAGACATCGAGATCGTCGGACACACCGCGCCGCTGCGGATGCGTTACGCCCAGCCGGCGGGGCCCATCAGTTACTGAAAGCCAGGTGATGGAGATCAGGCCAAAATGCCGGGCCTGAGGCTGAGGCTGGCGAGGGACGAGTCAGGTGATGGAGATCAGGCCAAAATGCCGGGCCTGAGGCTGAGGCTGGCGAGGGACGAGCCAGGTGATGGAGATCAGGCCAAAATGCCAGGTAGCCTGTCATCTGTGCGTGTCCTCGTCGTCGACAATTACGACAGCTTCGTGTTCAACCTCGTGCAGTACCTCGGCCAGCTCGGGGTCAACGCCGAGGTCTGGCGTAACGATGACGACCGACTGGGTTCCGCGGCCCTGATCGAGCAGAGCGCCGAGGACTTCGACGGGGTGCTGCTCTCCCCCGGTCCCGGTACCCCGGAACGCGCCGGG